>JADLBV010000113.1 GCA_020847545.1 Phycisphaerales bacterium | reverse complement strand
CGCCTCCAGCAGCGTAATCGTTCCCTTCAACCAATAAACCTCGTCGCGCTCCATCGCTACGTGACAAGATTAACCGATTCCCCTCAATCGCGCGCCCCTGAAAATTATTGTGACGGTAAACAGTTACTTCAGCCGAACCTGTCTACAGAATAAACACCACAGCCGCCACGACGCTGGTCCAGATGCCGGTTTTGTCGCCTTCGGCGGTTTGGACGTAGGCGCGGGTTTTGACGATTTCGCCGCTCATTTGGTATTGCTGTTCGCGTTCGTTCCAGGCTTTTTCGGGGTCGAAGGGAATACCCAGTGTCGTCGCCAGCATGGTGGCGGCGAGGTCCTCGCACAGGTCTTCGGTCCGTTTTTCGGCCATGCCGTAGCCGTGGTGTTCGGCGATGTAGCCGTGGGCGTGGTTTTTGGGGATCGCCAGGCCGATGCCGGCGCAGATCAGGCGGTTGGGTTCATCCGTGGCCGCCTCGGCCAGCACGCAGAAAGTGACCTGTCCCGGCAGAAGCTTGGGCTGACCCTCCTTCATGGGGACGATCTTGCAACTGGTGGGATAAATCGAGGAGACGCGCACGATGTTCTGCTTTTCGATGCCCGCATCCCGCAACGCCAACTCAAAGCTCATGAGTTTTTGCGCGTGTCGGCCGACGCCCTTGGTCAAAAAACATTCCTTGGGCATGAAATCGCTGCTGCTGTTCATTTGGTTTTCCATACTCCTAACCGAAACCGTGTTCACCAGAACACAAGAGGTGCGGATTATAGCTTGAATATCGCCGACGAAAAGGATTGTTGCATCATTCGCGACAGAATTCGACTGGTAGGAATGCCCCCTACCCGACAAAACTGGCCATCCGTCAAATCGTCCCGTTCCAGTCCGGCGGCAACAGCAGGACCGGAATGCGGGTGTTTTTGATCAATTCAACCGGCACATTGCCGGCCAACAGGCGTGCAAAGACGTTTTTGCCTGTCAAACCAAGGGCAATCAGTGTGACTTCCCGTTCGATGGCTGTGTTGAGGATGGCCCGTGCGATGTCGTCGCTGAACATCAAAAGGGTCTGCACGGCCACATTTCGTTCGGCCAGCTTGTCACGCAGCAGGCTGATGGCCGATTCGCCGTCGGCCTGTTCCTGTTCGCGCATCTGGCCGGCACTGGGACGAGAGACGTGAACCACCAGCACCTCGGCCGACAGGCGCGATGCCAGATCGGCCAGCGGACCAACCACTTTTTGTGCCGCCCAGGGACTGCTGACGGCCAGAAGTATCCGACTCATGACTACATCCTTCGTCCGCCTCCCTGCGGAATTGTTCAAATTCAATTTTATGCAGGGCACTGGTCCAGATCGAACCAGCCATATCGCACCATCAACGATTGTATCCGCCGCAAGGCTCTGCCCCGATGGCTGATGCGATTTTTTTCATCCGACGCCAGCTCGGCCGACGTTTGGCCCAAACCCGCGACTTCAAACAAGGGATCATACCCGAAACCGTTGTGACCGCGAGGGTTATGAATGATCCGCCCTTCCACCGTCTCCCGCGCGGTCAAAATGATCTTCCCACCTGGGTTAGCCAACGCCAACACACAAACAAATCGAGCTGCCCGTCGATCATCCGGCACATTTTGTAACTGCTGTAATAACAAGCGGTTATTGTCGCCATCCCCTTTGCCCGCATGATGAAGCTCGGCCCAGCGGGCGCTGGTGACGCCTGGCTTGCCATCCAGGGCATCCACTTCCAGGCCGCTGTCATCCGCCAATGTCCAGAGATTGGCCCGGCGGGCATATTGGGTGGCTTTCAGGCAGGCATTTTCGCGAAAGGTGACGCCGGTTTCTTCAACCGTGCCAATGTCAGGAATGTAAGACAGATCGGCCCAGTCGATCCGCCCGCCGAGCATCTGGGCCAATTCACGGGCTTTGCCGGCGTTGCCGGTGGCGATCAGCAGCTTGGGCACATCATCTCCCGATGGAACGAAGTTTTCCAGGCGTTGGTTGTACCGGGGGCGTCGGAGGCGCGGGCTGACTGGGGGTTTGCTGTGCAGGCGGGTTGGTCGCGGCCTGAGATGGGGGTATCAGTGGCGTATGGCCGGTATGAGGAATTTGCACGATAAAGGATGGATCGTACACCTCACGTTGTGTGCCGGTGGCCGGGTCTTGAATCTTGCGCATCATCTGGGCGCCGTTGAGATAGTGATAGGGGTATTTTTTCATTACCTCCAGCAGGGTGGGGTCGAGCACCTCGATTTTGGGAGCCAGCGTGCGGACGGTGTTCCCTTCCTTGTCCTCGATTTCGGTCGGAAGGCCCGGCATGGCGTGATCGAGCACCAGCACCGGATCGTTGGGGTTGGCATCCGGCGGGGTGGGCATGGTTCTGCGAACGGCCTCGGCCGGCCAAGTGCCGATGCAGACCGAACTGACGGATGCACCGTGATAATAATAGGCGGGGATGCCTTCCTTACGGGCTTCGCGAACCGAATCGACGGCCGCCTGTTTGCGGTCGGGGCTGTCCTTGTAGGCGGCAATTTGCAGTGTCCAGATGGCGGAAGGGGGCGTGTTGGCCAGATTCCATTCAGGAGGACCGGCCGGATCGGGGGTTTGCAGGGGGACAAAGACAGCCTGTGCAAATGGATGTTCGCCAACCTGGTCTTTCAACGCGGCGATGGCCTGCCGATCACGCTGGGCGCGGGTGGTTTCGGCCGAATCCTGCGGGTCGTCGATGGTACGATAAAAGCCATAATAGAGCGTGCTGTCCTGTTCGCCATGAAGGACATACCAATCGGGCAATTTGGTGCTTTTGAGCAGGATCGATTTGATCTGATTGGCACGGATCACATGGTCCGCGCCGGTCACCCGCTGACAAAAGAGGGTCCATTGTGCATTGGCGGGGATGTTGAGGGTAGCGGTTGCGGTTTGGTCATTAGAGACCGGCGATGCGGATTGGGCGGTCGGTTGGGATGCACATCCGGCCATCGCCCCCACGATCAGCAATATTATTGAAATACAAATCCGTTTCATTGGATTATTACTCCCAGACGGACCGAAAGTTTACCCCATTTTGGCGTGCGATGCGCGGCGTTTTTCGACCGCATCCGCAATGAGGACAATCACTTTGACGCTCAGCCACCCAACAAACGCGGCGGCCACGACATCGCTGACAAAATGAGCATTTTCAAGGATACGTTCAAGGCCGACGACACCCGCCAATATGTAGAACAAAATAGTCCATCGTGGCCAAAGGACTGACAAGGCGGCAGCCGTGGCAAAAGCCAGCGCGGCGTGGCCGGAGGGGAAAGAGACATCCTGATGGTTGAACAGACCCATCGGACCATCGTTGAAGAAATTCCAGCCGGGGGTTTCGCCGGGGCGCAAGGGGCGGGTGCGGCCGAAGACCCATTTGAGCAAGGAATTGACACCGCTGAAAATCCCCGCCAGGCAGACAAAACCGGCCGCCTTCCAGCGGTCGCGGTGCAAAATCAACACCAGCGCGGCAACCGCCAGTGTGAACCGGAAATCACCCGGCCATTTGACGACCTTGACCCACCCATCTTCGCGGCTCAAGGGGCCGTTTTGATATTCGATGGAATGCCGCGGAACGGCCGGCCGGTGGTCGTAAACCCAATTCGCGACCGGCCAATCCAACATGAACGCCGATAACAACAACACCGCCCAGATCAACCACGGGAGCCACCAAATGCGCGCATCCGCCGAGTTGGATCGAAGTGCCGGGGCGATTTCGTCAGAGTGGCTTTTCATCAATACATCGTGCCGGTTGTCGGACGAGTAAGGCCTTTGAAACCTCGACAACGCCAGATGATAAATCGTTGAACTTCAAAACCCCGACGCATGATCACCTCATCCGGCTGGGCTTCGACGGAATCGAACGCTGCGGCCAATTGCTTGCGCATGTACCCGACATAAATGGCGTCTTTGCCCAACAGGGTGGTGTTTTTGGGGTCCAGCGAGCGGTCGGGCCACATGTCATATTGGCAAAGCCGGCCGGGGGAGACATCAAAATAGCTGCTGGCGTAATAGGTTTTGGGTTGGTGAGGGGAATAAAAGGCCAGTTCGGCGGTGGTTTGATAATCCTCCCCCATTAAAAACGCATCGGGGCCAAGGGTTCGGATTTCCAGGCCGACACGTTGTCCCAACTCCTGCCAGCCACGCAACTTGGCGGTTGGGTCGATCTGGCGGGCGGTCATCGGCTTTTTACGTCCCAGTTTGGACATCACCTTGTCGATGGTCGGCAGATAGGGATAGAGGGCGGACATGTCATGGACCAGCGGCATCATGATCATCGCGCCGACGGCGGCCGCGATCAGGTTGCCGCGCCACCACCATTTCCAGTGGGCGCGCTGGCCAAGTCGAAGGGAGAGGAAATAGGCCGACAGGATCATCAGGGTGAAATAAGCCGGCGCCGGCCAGTTGGGTTGGACTTTGGAGCGAAAACTGTCGGCAAAGACGATGGCGAAAATACTCAGGCCGATGGCGACGAGATAACGCAATGCCCGTTGGTGTGGGTCGGCTTTGGCTGATTTTCCAAAGACATAAAAGACCGACGCGGTCATGATGATCGCGATGGGCAATCCCAAGATGGCGACCTGTCCACCCAGATATTCAAATGGATTGTTGATCGCAAACCCTGTGCCTGTCTGATGTTGCACATGATACAGCGAACTCCATCCATGGCGCGCGTTCCAGATCACCACGGGCGTGGTGAAGGCCAGTGCGATGGCGATCATCACCCAGGGCCAGATGGTGCGCAACCATCGACGGCTGTCGCGATCCCAAAGGAAAAAAAACGCAAAACCAACCAGCCACAAAAACATCCCATATTTGGCCAAAAACCCGATGCCAAGAATGGCGCCCAGGGCGATCCACGCCCATTTGCTGCGGTCAAAGAAAATTTTGGCGGCAAAACAGGTGGCCAGCGCCCAGCAAAAGAAGAATGGTGGGTCGATGGTCATCAGGATGCTGCCGGCGATAAATACCGGCACGCAATGGCTTAACAAGGCCGCCCCAAGTGCGAGCCGGTCGCTTGCAAAGAGTTTGACGATCAACCAATAGCTGCAAATGGCCGTCCCGATGGCCAGCAGCAGCGCGGGATAGCGCACGGCCGGCATGGTGTTGCCGAATATCGCGGTGCTGGCGCGGATGATATAGGCCACCAGCGGCCCTTTGGAGTAATAGCTGATCTCCAATTGCCGCGACCAATCCCAATATTGGGCCTCATCGCCGGCAAGATCCAATGGGCAATCGTAACGCAGATAATTGACATGACCCCACGCCCCCCACAACAGGAGGAGCATGAAGATCACCCGGCATCGCCAGGGGGTCAGCCAGCGCCACATTCCTTGTCCCCCCAATTGCTGCAAGGTTGGCTCTACGGTCGGTACATCGTCTTTCAACACCCGTGTCAATTTAGCGAAATCAGAGCCTGTCGCCACCCCCGCTCGACCCAACTTGGGGCACATGGTATCGTCCTGTCTTAAATTCCAGTTGATACCACGGAGCCAAAACGATGAGCACCATTGAGATTCTTGACCATACAACCATCTACACCAACCCCATCCCGACATTGCGCAGCCGACATGCCTATTTCCCAGGCATGGAAAGATTGCCCAATGGAGACCTGATCGCGATGTTCCCCATCGGCGAGGCGTTTGAATCGGCCGACCAACAGGTCCATTTGACCCGTTCCACCGATCAGGGAAAAACATGGAGCAAAGCTCAGCCGATCCATCCGCAGGCCCCAAAGGGACTGGGATCGCTCAAGCCGACACGGCTGAAAGATGGTTCGCTGGTGGCGATTGGGTACGCCTTTTATCACCCCGATCCGGAGACACTGGCCAACCCTCAGACCGGCGGGCTTGCGCCGGGGGAAAATCTCATCACCACCTCCACCGATCAGGGGAATACATGGAGCAAACCGACCCGGCTGGTTCATAACCGCAAGGAAGTGCTGGAGTTATCCGGGCCGGCGATTCAGACCCAAAACGGCGACCTGCTGGCGCTCGGCTATCCGATGCTCCCATGGGATGGCAAACGCCCATCGGGAATTGTCGGCGTTTTGCTTCGCAGTCAGGATGGCGGACGAACATGGGATGACCGGACGCTCTATTTCAATCATCCACCGATCAGTCCGCTGGAAGCACGATTGTGTCAATTAACCGATGGGCGGATCGTGGCGATTGTCTGGGCGCTGGATGAAACCAGCGGCAAATGTCACCCCAACATGGTGGTGGTCTCCAGCGACAACGGCAAAACATGGAGTGCCCCAATCGACACCAAAATGGATGCACAGGCATCAAATGTAACCGCTTTGGAAGATGGGAAATTGCTGAGCATCCACGCCCATCGGCAAAGCGAACCGGCCGGGATTTTCGTCAGATATGTCGATTTCGCGAACAATCAATGGAAAGTGCTGGCGGAGGTCCCATTGTGGGACCGCGCCCCGGCGTTACAGGTCAAAGGATTCGCGGACATGGGGGCAAACCTCAAATTCGGCCAACCTTCGCTATTGAGCCTCGGAAACAACGAATTTCTGGCCTATCACTGGGCCATCGAAAATGGACAGGGCAAAATCCTGGCCCATCGGTTGCGATTGAGGCCATAAAACGGTCGTTTCCCATGCACTGAAACGGCATCGGGCTAACTTACGCCCGACAAAATGCCGATAAATAGCATTGAGAGGTCTCGCCGGCCTTTGGTGCGGCATGGATTATTTAAGTCCCATCACCGGTTCGATCTTGCAGGGGCCAACCGCCTCGCAGCAACAGTCGGCCGAGAAAACCAGCCAACTTCGCCGCCAGAGGCAGATGCAACGCAACATCGCGGTGCAGGATGAGCAGTTGGAATATCAGGTGGAGAGCGCTGAGGAATTATCCGCCATTCGCGAGGAGCGAAACCAGGACCATCCCCAACGCAAACGCCCTACGCCAAACCCATCCGCGGAAGATTCCGATGAACCGCACATCGATCTGACGGCCTGATCAGTCTTTCATTTGCGTAAAGTGATACAGGAAGATGGCGGCGGCGACCGAGACGTTTAACGAATCGGTCCCCAGCCCCATGGGAATGGTGATCGCTTGATCAGCCTGTTCGATCCAATGGGCATCCAGCCCCTGTGCCTCATTGCCAAACATCAATGCGGCTCGAATGGGGGGTTTCACGGCCGACAATGGTTCGGCTTTTTCATCCAACACCGTGGCGTATACCCGCACCGCGTGTTCATCCCGTAATTGCCGCAAATCGATGGCCAAATCCTCACTTCGATAAATCGGCAGACGAAAGACCGACCCCATCGAGACGCGAATGGATTGCCGGAAAAAAGGATCGCAACAACGCGGGCCGAGGATCATCGCCGAGACGCCGAATGCGGCACTGATACGGATCAACGCGCCGAGGTTTTCGGTGTTGGCGATTTCGGGGCAGACCACCAACATTGCCTGAGCCGGTTGCGGCGGGATCAATGAAGCCAATGATGTCGGCGGCTTTTGTCGGCCGCAGGCGATGACGCCGGAATGAAATCGATAGCCGATCACCTGATGAATCAGCGCATCTGGCAGGATGTAAACAGGGACATGAGCGGGAACCTGATGGGCGAAGGATTCGGCCCGGCGGCTGGAGAGGAGGACCGATTCAGCGGAAAAAACGCTCTCTAGCAGCCGGCGGACCAGATGCGGCCCTTCGGCGATGAAACGCCGGCCGTCACGGGCCAATTCGCGCTCCTTGAGCAGGCGATAAGGTTCGAGCCGGGGGTCGTCGAGGGAATCGAGAAATTCCATCATTCTGCGCGTTGTCGAATGGCCTGATGGGCGATGTCACGACGAAAGTGCATGCCGTCGAAATGGATCCTCTCCATCGCCTGATAGGCCCGTTTGCGGGCATCGACGATGGTGTCGCCGATCGCCGTGACCGACAAGACCCTTCCGCCGTCGGTGACCAGTTGTTTGCCATCCATGCGCGTTCCGCTGTGAAAGACCTTGACACCCTTCATCGCATCCGCCTCCGTGATGCCGGTGATGGGCACGCCGGTGGGATAGGAACCGGGATACCCCTTGCTGGTGGCGACGACGCACAAGGCCGGGCGCGGATCCCATTGAAGCTGGACCTGATCGAGTTTGTCATCCGCCACGGCGAGCATGACCTCCAACAGGTCGCTCTTGAGCCGCATCATCAGAGGTTGGGTTTCGGGATCGCCGAATCGGCAGTTGAATTCGAGTACCTTGGGGCCGTTTGGCGTCAGCATCAATCCGGCATAGAGAATGCCGCGATAGTCAATTTTGTCGCGGGCCAACCCATCGACGATGGGGACGAGGATGTCCCGCTCCACCTGTTGCAGCAGCGCCTCGGTGATGACCGGTGTGGGTGAATAGGCCCCAATGCCGCCGGTCATTGGGCCGCTGTCGCCATCGTCAACGGGTTTGTGGTCCTGGGAGGGTTCCATGAGGTAGATCGACTTGCCGGAGATGAAGGCGAGGATGGAGCATTCTGGGCCGGTGAGCAATTCCTCGATGACGATGCGCGCCCCCGCCTCGGCGAAGGCTTTTTTGCGCATGATGTTGTCGATGGCTTCCAGCGCATCGATGGTGCGATAGCAGACACTGACCCCTTTGCCCTTGGCCAGGCCGGCGGCCTTGATGACGACCGGCTCATCGCGCACGCGGACATACTCTGCGGCCGCCTCGGGATCGGTGAAGGATCGCGCCTCGGCCGTGGGAATCGCCTGCTGACGCATCAGTTCCTTGGCGTACCATTTGTCCGCCTCAAGCTGTGCGGCCTGACGCGATGGGCCAAAGACCCTGACTCCCATCGCCGCCACCCGATCGGCCAAACCGGCCGCCAATGGGTCTTCGGGGCCTATGACCACCAGCTCGATCCGGTTATCGCGGATAAATTTTTCAATGGCGGCAAAATCCATCACCGAACCGGGGACATTGTCCGCCACCTGCGCGGTGCCGGGGTTGCCGGGTAGGGCATAAAGGGCCGAGACGCGGGGTGAATCGGCCAGTTTCCAGGCCAGGGCGTGCTCGCGTCCGCCGCCGCCGATCAACAAAACTTTCATGTCAACTTTCCAAATCGAATCGAATCGTTCTTAAATTTCGCAAGTGGAGTGTAATCATGGCAACCGGCATGACAAGCCGGCCGGATTGTCCAATTGCCTCCGGCGGGCCATTTGTTATCCTCCTAGGTCTCTATGAAACAAAAAGTTGCGCTGATCACCGGCATCACCGGACAGGATGGTTCCTACCTCGCGGAATTGCTTTTAACCAAAGGGTATCGCGTCATCGGTCTGTGGCGCAAAAGCACCGCCATCCGCCCGCAAAACTGCGGTCATCTGATCGGCAGCATCGAATTCGTCTACGGCGACCTGATCGACAGCGCCTCGCTGGTGGAGGTCATCGTCAAATATCAGCCCGATGAAATCTACAACCTCGGTGCCCAGTCCTATCCGGGTGAATCGTGGCGACTGCCCATCCACACCGCCGAGATCACCGGCCTTGGGGCGCACCGGCTCTTTGAGGCCGTCAAGCAGGTTAAAAAGGACACCCGCATTTATCAGGCCTCCTCCTCTGAAATGTACGGCAAAGTCCGGCAGATTCCGCAGGATGAGAACACCCCCTTTGAACCGATGAATCCTTACGCCGCCGCCAAGCTCTACGCCCACTCCATCGCGCGCATCTTCCGCGAAAGTTTCAACCTTTTCATCTCCTGCGGCATTCTTTTCAACCATGAAAGCCCCCGCCGAGGCGCCCATTTCATCACCCAAAAGGCCGCCTACGGGGCGGCTTGCGCCAAACTGGGCATCCGCAATTCACCGGCCATGAACGAAGAGGGTGAACCAATCGTCAAGGATGGCAAAATGGCGGTTGGCAATCTCGATGCCAAGCGCGATTGGGGTTTCGCCGGCGATTATGTCGAGGCGATGTGGATGATGATGCAACAGGAGAAGGCGGATGACTTTGTCATCGCCACCGGCAAGACCTGGACCATCCGCCAGCTTTTACAGACCGCTTATTCGTACGTCGGCCTCGACTGGGAAAAGTATGCCAAGGTGGATCCCCGCTTCGTCCGCCCCACCGAAACCGGCCCGCTGGTCGGCAACGCCGACAAGGCGCACCGAATCCTCGGCTGGCAGCCCAAAACCACCTTTGAACAACTCGTCGCCATGATGGTGGACACCCATTTGGCAAAATTGCGGTGATCCGGTGGATTTTATTCCGCCAGAAGTTTCAACGCCCCCTGTTCAACCAACGAATTGAAAACTTTCTCCACGATCTCATCCCCTTGGTTGAAAGCGGCATGCGCGGATGCACGAATCACCGGCGGCATCCCCCCGCGCCCTCCCACGGCCGCCTGCAACAAAATCTTCCCCTCCTCCACCCGTCCCCACGCCGCGATGGGTGAATAACAATCCCCATTCAACTTTCGCACCAATTCCCGCTCCAGCCCCACACACATTGCGGTGGTTGGATCATCCAGCACGCCCAACAGCTTCATCGTCGATTCATCCGAAGCACGGCATTGGATCGCCAGCGCCCCCTGCCCGGCCGCCGGCAAAAAAGATTCCGCCTCCAACGGCGACATCTCCGCCTCATCAAACAACCCACCCCTTCTCAAACCGGCCATCGCCAGCACAATCGCCTCATAATCCCTTTCACGAACCTTTTTCAGCCGGGTATCGACATTCCCACGGATCGACACCACCTGCAGATCAGGCCGAATCGCCAACAACTGACATCGCCGCCGCAAACTTCCCGTCCCCACCCGCGCCCCACGCGGCAAATCCTCGATTCTTTTGACTCCCGCGCACACCAGCACATCCCGCACATCCTCCCGTGCCGGAGCCGCCGCCACCACCAACCCCCCCTGATCCACCAGCGGCATCGTCACCGGCACATCCTTATATGAATGCACCGCGCAATCGATCTGTCCCTCCAGCAACCCCCGCTCCAACTCCTTGACGAACAATCCCTGTCCCCCCAATTCATTCAATGGCCGGTCGGCGATCACATCCCCGCTGGTTTTGACAATCCGCACCTCCACCCGCAACCCGCGATGCGCCTTCTCCAGCGCATCGGCCACCTGCTGACTCTGCATCCGCGAGAGCAAACTCCCCCGCGCCCCCAGCCGAATTGTCAAATTCGTTTTCATCACGTTCAAATCGCCCACTCACGGCCGATTATACCCGCACCGCCCCTCGTTGCCCCACCCATCCCCGCGCAATTTCCGGCCAGGCCGCTTGTTCCTGGCCCCCCTTGGGCGTACGATACCCCCTTTACCCCTCGTCCCTGGACGAATTCCGGAGAAACCGACCGTGGCCAAACAAGAGCCGATTGAAATCGAGGCGACCGTCACCACCGCCCTGCCCAACGCGATGTTCAAGCTGCGCCTGGACAATTCCGACCGCGAAATCCTGGGGATCGTCTCCGGCAAAATGCGCAAACATTTCATCCGCATCCTCCCCGGCGACCGTGTCAAGGTCGAACTCTCCCCCTACGACCTGACCAAAGGGCGAATCGTCTTCCGCCAGAAATAACATCCCCCTTCACTCCTCTTTGGGTTTGTTTCCAATCTCTTGCTTATTCAGGAATGGATGATGGCGGTGCGCCTCTTCATCCTGCTTCTCATCCACCAGGCAATAATGCGAGGGTGACTGGCGGATGTACACCACATTCCATGCGTTCTCCGCCAATTTCCGATTCACGGGATCGGCGATGAGTTTCTTGAGTTCGGCCTCTCCCTGGTCGCCAAAACACAAAATCGCATTGCCTACCGGCCGCCAGCCCCAGTCGGCATCGCCACGGGTGCATCCGTCGCCATACTGGTGGAAAAGCCCAACCAGAAGTTCCAAGGCCTGGCGCTGCAACCGGCCCTGTTCGCTGTCCGTCGCCAGCAGCTTGAAGGGCGTCGGATCAGACGATCCGGACTCGGGCGTTTCGGTGGTTGCTCCGTGTGACACCTGACGTGCCAGATCAGTGGCAGCCCGCACCTGCAGCGTCTCATCTCCTTGCTTCATCGCCTGTTCCAACGCCACGACGGTTTGCGATTCACAGGGATAATCCGACAAAGCCTTGAGCGCCAGTTCCCGCACATACATATCCTTGTCCTCGGTGGCGGCCCGTAGCAGCGTTGGCTGCGTGGCGGGATCGCTGCTGTTGCCCAGGCACCGCACGGCCAATCGACGGACAACAACATTCGGATCGGTCACTCGCCGCAGAACCGGCTTTGGATCAATCGCGGCCAGCTTGCTGATCGCATTCAGCGCCGCCACCTCGACAAATTGCAGCGTGCCATGACGATCCACCGCCTGAAAAATCAGGTCGATGCTCCGCGCGGCCCGCATCTCCCCCAGTGCCATCGCCGCCTTGCAGCGCACGGAATTTTCCTTGTCGTTCAAGGCCGATTCCAGCACCGGAATCGCGCGGGGATCTTTCATCGCCGCCAAGGCGTCGACGGCCAGTCGCCGGACATACAAATCCGGGTCGTTGGTCGCCGCCGCCACCACCTGATCGAAAGCACTGGCGGCGTCCGGCTGCTTATTGTGGGCAATCAGGTACATGATGCGCCGGCGCGCGAATTTATCCTTCGACCGGAGCGATTCCAGCGGCTGTGGATCGATTTTCTGATCATCCCACCCGATGAAATTTTCGCGCGGGAACCCGCTGGTCAGCTCCTCGCCGGGAAACAAACAGCGACTGAGGCCTGGGAGCATCTCCCCACGGGACTGATACATCGATACACGCACCTGAGTCCCTTTTGTCGCCGCAAGCACCGCCTTTGCGGTTAGTTCGTTTCCGGGCCAATACAGGCACAACTCATCAACGATCCCCTGCTTGATCCAGGTTTCCCAATCCATTTCAATATGGCCGGCGGTGCTGATCGGGCCTTTGTTGGAAGCCGCCCATATTTCGGGCATGTGGCTTTGACCATCGCGCGGATTAAGTCGAACCGCGACTTTGATCCCGTGCGGCTTGAGAACGGCCCGGAGTTCGCGCAAAAACTGCGTCACATATTCACCCCGCAGCCTCGCCCACGCCTCTTTATCAAATGGTTGCGTGCGGATGTCCACGCCATAGCGCTTCTTGAATTCCCGCACGATCGGTTCGTTGTAGCCAAATTCATCCAGGTAACGATAGGAAAAGTTCTCGACATAGGTGTAAAACACCACGCCGTCATACTTCTGATCCACCAGAAACCCCGCCAGTTGATCGATCACCGCTTTTCGGGCCTCAGGATAGGCGAATTCGATCGGCCCGTTTTGCGTTCGCGTGCCGTATTTGTTCACCGGTAGCCATTGCGGATGCTCCAGCCGCAGGTTGGACTCGCATTGATACGGGTAGACGTTGCAGCCGCCGGCGTCGGCATGGCTGGCGAATTCAAACAGGCCCGTCTCCATCCATATCTGCATCTTGTTCTTGCGGGCGGCGGCGATGGCGATCCGATTGGTCCCCACTTCGTCAACCAAATGCCGTACCCACCCCCACAATTCATCATAAAAGCGATTGGCCGGGCGAAATGTGAAATTCCGGAGCCACAGTTCATCCTGCCCGCCGCGCCACCAGATGCGGTTGACATGAAAATCGCGGGAGAGCACCTCAAAGGCCGATTCGATGGCGGCTTGGGAGTCCATCGGCAACCAGAGCATCCACTGGTTGTCCCCCGTACTGATCTCGGCGGTCATTTTCTCATCTTTCTGAGCGGCGCTGACAGCAGCAGGGGACCATCCAATCCAAGTGCCGGCGACCAGGAAGGCCAGAAGCCATATCCACCTCATAAGCTCGCTCCTCATATAAAGTTATTTAATAAAAATAAAGTATCATAATAAATTTTATTTGCAATTTATTATTTGCATGATATGCTATGGTAGCGTAAATAACGTTCAGTTCTTCTTTTCATCATTTTTTGGAGGAGTCATGAAAGTAGTGAAGCTAGCATGTGCATTACTGTCCGGCGGGTTGTTCATTTCACAGGCAACCGGCGCTGTGGTTTTCCGTGATAATTTCGAGAACGCCAATGTGGGCGCCGGCGCTTTCCCGCAGGCGGGGTACGATTTCGATCCGGTCGCGCAGGTGGGAAGCTGGACCATAGTCGAACCGGCCATAACCAATGTGCAGATTTCAGAAAATTATTCACCCGCGGAAGGAACCCGTGCGATGGTTTCCGACCGTAATGGTACCGGTGCGGTGATGTTGCGAGCCAATTTCGCCTCCGCCGCCCCAGTCAACCCAGTCGATGGGTTGAAGATTTCATTTAAATACAAGGATATGAGTCCTGATGAAGGGTTTGGCGGAACAACGGACATCATCAATCTGACCGCTCGCAACAGCAACGATAACAATTTCGATCAACAGGCATTTGGTCTGCGCATCTATAAAGGCTGGGGTGGGGTAAATGATGTTTATGTTGGATTTGGAGGAAACGGCTCATTGTCCAATCCCGGTTCCGGTGAGAAATTCGCGGGTGTCGGAGACCCCGGCTCCAATTGGATGCAGGTGGATATTGACATGGATTTTGTCAATCACACCTATACGATGAAGATCAACAACACGACGGCGACCAATTCCGTCAATGTTCCGTTTGATGGCGATGCGTCAACGGCCAATCAGTTGCAGCAGCTGGTATTTGATCATTATTACGTCAATGCCTCGCGCTGGGCGATTGATGATATCACCGTCTCGACCGTGCCAGAGCCGGGTGCGTGTGTCGTTATGTCGGGCCTGATCGCAGGTGTCCTCGGACGTCGTCGTCGGCGATAAGAACCCTCTGTATCAACAGGAGAAAAAATGAATACCTCGCCTAGGGTAAGCAGGCTCCCACATGGTTTTACTTTGGTGGAACTGCTGGTCGTCATCGGCATCATCGCCCTTTTGATCTCGATGTTGCTGCCGGCCCTGAACAAGGCGAGGCGATCCGCAACGGCCGTCACCTGTCAGAGCAACCTCCGTCAGTGTTACATGGCTTATATCATGTATGCCCAGCAATATAAGGATGCGATGATTCCCAACGGCGCGAAGGGATTGTATCTGAATTACACTTATGCGCCATGGGGCGACTATGTCGAGCAGGGCAAGTATCTCAACGGCGGCCTGGACGCCATGATCTGTCCAGCCAATACATCCTTTCAACTGCATTTTAATACATTCGGCAGCTATGGCAGCTTTGTGCGCGATCCGTGGTACTGGGGCACCGACGGATATGTCTGGAAGATGAAAAGCCGCTATACAGCCGGAAACCAGTATGGTCATTATTCCGGTTGGCCGGTCGAGGCCAGTAAATTGATCCTGCTGATCGATACGGTCCGAGCGGATGAATTTCTTCCGCAGTTTGCGTATGGCAACTGGTTTATTGGCGATGCCCAGGCTCAAATTCAGTCGATTGCCGCCCGACACAGCCGCCGTGCCAATGCGTTGCTTGCCGATGGGCACATTGAGGCATTGACCTACGACCAACTGGTCGGATCGGATGGCACGATCCAATATTACGGCGGAAATTTCGCCTCAACGAACCCACAAAACGTCATCGTCTCCGACCAGTAGTGTGACGTCGATCTCGGATTGATGGGTTGGGTTTTATTGCAAGTGTTATACCATGTTGTCCATGCCTACTGTTGACCCGAAACCCCGTCCCGCCGCGGAGCGGTCGGGGAAGTTGTATGAAATGATCGAAAAGGTGATTTGCGAAAGGATCAGCAACGGCACACTGGAGCCTGGCGCCCGACTGGCGCGGATCGACGAGTTGGCCCGGGAGATGGAGGTCAGCCCCGGCACCATCCGGCATTCGTTGCAAAATCTGGCCGCCAAGGGGATCCTGATCCGCCGCCGGCGAGCAGGCGCTTTTGTCGCTCATCAACAGCCGGTTGCCCTGTCTGATCGCAGGCTCGGGAACGAACAGTCCATCACCCTGTTGATGCCGGATATCGCGCAGCCGGAATACGCCCATCTGGCCAGGGCGGTTCAGAATGTGGCCCGCGAAATGAAACTGGATGTCCTGATCGACAGCACCGACGATGAGCTTTCCCGATATGAACAGGCCATCCAGCGTCAACTCAAAAGCGGCACTCATGGCATCATCATGGTTCCGCCGCTGTCGGGCAATCTTCCATTGTCGCTGCTGCATGCGATGCAGACCAGTCGGCTTCCGGTCGTGACCATTTTCCGTTCCGTTGGCGGAACCGGCTGGCCGACCGTTTTGACGGATTACCAGTACGACATCGAATCAACCACCCGACATCTGCTCAATGTGGGCTGCCGCAAAATCGCATTCTGCAATCTGATCGAACAAGCCGACACCATGGATCGCAAATACCATGCGTTCCTGCGCACGTTGATTCAGGAGCGACACCCTCCCCGGGAAGAGCTTTTGCTCACACTGCCCGGACAGCACTTGTCATCAACGCCGCAATCACGCTCGGAGCGACATCAGATCATGCGGACATGGCTGCGGGGTCATCCGGATGTGGATGGCATCTGCTGTGTTCACGATGAACTGGCGGTGGGCATCCTGTCCATTCTCAAAGAGTTGGGCCGACGCGTGCCGGAGGAGATCGCCGTCGCCGGCTGCGGCAATTATGCCGTTTATTATGGATTGCCGGCCGACAACCTGACGACCATCGACACGCGTTATGACCAGATCGCCGCCAACGCCTGCAACCTGCTGCAGCGTATCCGCCAGGGGGATGCTGTTGAAGAGGGAATTCAAGTGGCGATCAAGGGGGATTTGATCCCCGGCAACTCCACGTTGCGCGCTCCCTCGCATTCGGCAATCCACCGTTCGCAAACACCACCGACGACACGCCGTGCCGGGCGGGTTAGTTCATCATCTGGGCCAGTATAGGCCCCATCGCATTGGCCCAAATCTCATACCCTTTGTACGTCAAATGCAAAAAATCATACATGATCTCCTTGGAGATCGTCCCATCGGGGTTGATGAATTGTCCGCCGATGTCCCAAAACCAAATCTTCTGCCCATCGGCCAATTTCGCCAGTTGTTCATTGACCCGCTGAACCTTCTGCCGCATTTCACCCACCTTCTCTTCACGGGGGAAAATCGCCAGCAGCAAAATGTTCGACTCTGGCTGTTTTTCATGTGCCATGTGCACCACGGCCGTCACCCCCTGCACCACATCCTCCTCCGAGGCTCCCATGTTGTTCGTCCCGATCATCACCACGATCACCCTGGGATGATACCCATCCAGCTCCCCATGAATCATCCGCCACAGCACATGCTGGGTTCCATCGCCGCTGATCCCAAAATTGGCCGGTTGATATTCCCCAAAGGCCTTCTCCCACACCTCCCCCACCCCCCGCCAACCATCCGTGATCGAATCGCCGAAAAAAACCACCCCGATCGGCCCGGCCTTGATGCGGGCCAGAAAGTCCTCGTGCCGATCCAGATCCTGTGGAACCGCATTCGCGGTCGCCGGCACGAATGCCGGTGGCGCGGACTCGGCCCGCGGTGTCGATCCCACCCCCAGCACCAAAACCACGACAAAAAGCCGTCCAATCCCTCGCCACATGATTCATCCCTCCCATCAATGGGCCGGTGTCTCGGCGCGCTTGAAGACAAATGGGGACCCACCCGGCGCCTGCGGGTCATAATCGACCGTAATCCCCTCCAGAAACGGCACGTGATCGCTGTTGATCACCAGCTTCATCGGCCCGGCCACGGTGACGATGTCCTTTTGCTCATCGATCTTGTCCGTAAAATCCAGAATATACCCCCGCATCGCCCCCTGATCGTCCAGCTTGACCCCAATGCGCAGAAAAAACTTGTTCGGATCCAGCTTTCGCGCCAACATCACCTGGTGCAACGCGTTGATCGCGCGGGGAGTGATCTTCAACGACCGTGTATTCTCCGCATTCCCGGCCGGCTGAGTTGCCGGCGCGGTCGTCGCCGCCGGTTCCGTCCGCCCCGTCGCCACCGACCCGCACAACAACATCCCACACCCCAACACCATCCATCGATTCATGTTCACTCCGGTTAATTTTGACCTTCCAAGGCCCCCACTATGACACAAGGGATCAAATTCGCCAAGCAAAGCTCGAAAATCCAAACTCAAAAATCAAAAATCCCCACTGGCCTTCCCCACGAATGGTGGGCGCGACTTGGGATGGCATAATGGCTTTTCAAAGGAGCACGCCATGGCGCGACGATGAGAGAAGGGCGATGAAGGCAATGCGGACGTTGGGGAAGGCTGCGGTTTTGGGCGGGCGGGATCATGGAGAAGTCCGGTCTGATAACCCTGTCACAAGAGGGCAGTCAGCGCTGGGGGGATAAAATCGCCGATTTTCGGCTGGAAAGAGGTTCGGTGGGGTGAAACGCCTCAAAAGTCACACCGAAACTCACAACGAATGACCCGAACTTATGGAAGTTTGACTCGTCCAGTGTCATTTTCGGACCGAAAAAATGGAACTTCGGACCAAACATTCGGGGGTTTGATCCGTCCATTGTCATGTTCGGATGGAAAATTCGCACGTCAGGATTGAAAATCGGCGGGTTGATGGAGGATGCCCTATTTCTGGAACCGGCCATAAGCCTCATCCCACGCGGCGGTGTCGCGCGGGTCGTATCGTTTGACATCGAAGCTGTTGCGGACGATGGCCCTTGCATCGGCCAGTGTGCGGATTTGTCCAACGGCAATTGCCTGGGCGAGGATGTTGCCGATGGCGGTTGCCTCCACCGGCCCGGCCACCACCGGCCGGCCGCAGGCGTCGGCGGTCATTTGGTTGAGCAGTTCGTTTTGAGTGCCACCGCCGACAATATGGATCACGTCGATTTTGTGGCCAAGAATCTGTTCGAGACCTTCGAGTGTTCGCCGATAGGTCATGGCGAGGCTTTCGAGGCAGGTGCGGACAAATTCGCCCGGCGTTGTGGGTGCGGGTTGGTGGGTTTGTTGACAGAACTCCGTGATCTTTGTCAACATCTTTCCCGGCGATCCAAATGGCGCGTGTTCCGGGCTGATCCATGCCTTAAATGGTGTGGATTGGGAGGCCAGCCGCGTCAATTCGGCGTAGCTGTATTCCTGACCGGCCTTGGCCAAGGCCCGGCGGCATTCCTGCACCAGCCAGAGGCCCATGATGTTTTTCAGGAAACGAATTTTTCCGCCGACGCCGATTTCGTTGGTGTAGTTTAGTCGCGCGGAGAGTTCGTTGATGATCGGGCGGTCGGCTTCCACGCCCATCAGCGACCATGTGCCGGAGCTGATGTAGCACCAGTTGCCCCCTTGGGCGGGAACGGCGGCGACGGCGCTGGCGGTGTCGTGGCAACCGGGGGCGACGACCTGGAGTAAGTCCGTGCCGCATTCTTCGGCCACATCGGCGCGCAACGGACCGATGATCGTGGCCGAGGGGATGATCTCGGGCAACAGATGGGTGGGGAGATTGAGGTCGCGCAACAGATCGGTTGCCCACTTTCCGGTGCGGGGGTCGATCATCTGGCTGGTGGAGGCGATGGAGAGTTCGCTTTTGCGCCGGCCGGTAAAAAGGTAGTTGAACAAATCGGGCATGAAGAGCAGGGTTTGCGCGGCGTCGATGAGTTTGGGATGGTCGCGGTTGGCGGCAAAGAGCTGGAACAGCGTGTTGAGCGACATGAACTGGATGCCGGTGATCTGAAAGATGCGATCACGGGAAACCTTGGCGAAGGCCTGCTCCATGGCCCCGTCGGTGCGGCTGTCGCGGTACATGAAGGGGTTGGAGAGAATCTGGCCATCCTCGCCAATCAGGCCATAATCGACACCCCATGTATCAACACCCAGGGCGGCGATTTTCTGGCCCGATGGAAGGGATGCGGCCGCCTTGCGCAGGCCGGTTTTCAATTCCTCCCACTGGGTCAACAGGTTCCAGTGAAGGTGGCCGTTGAGTCGGCCATTGGGCTGAAGAAAACGGTGTTGCTCGGAGAGGCGCAAGGTTGCGCCATCCAATATTCCCAGGACGGCACGGCCGCTTTCGGCGCCCAAATCGAATGCAAGGAAATTCGGCATATTTTAACTAGCCTTGAGCTGGCGGCCGTTGAGGCCGGCGGCCTTGGCCAGGGCGGCGGCCTTGTCGGTCTTTTCCCAACTGAACGCCCCATCCGGGGTGGGCAGTCGGCCAAAGTGGCCGTGACGGGCGGTCTGTTTGTAAATCGGCCGCAGGAGGTCCAGGTGCTTGATGATGCCGCGCGGGGTGAGTGGGAAGATGTCGCGGATCAGTTCGGCGATCTGGTCTTCGGGGATGACGGCGGTGTTTTCGGTGCTGACGGTGACGCTGACGGGGTTGGCGACGCCGATGGCGTAGGCCAGTTGGACCTCGGCGTTGGATGCGAGTCCGGCCGCGACGACGTTCTTGGCGATATAGCGGGCCATGTAGCAGGCGGAACGGTCCACCTTGGAGGGATCCTTGCCGGAGAAGGCGCCGCCACCATGCGCGCCGCGGCCGCCGTAGCTGTCGACGATGATCTTTCGGCCGGTCAGGCCGGTGTCCCCATGCGGGCCGCCGACGACAAATTTGCCGGTGGGATTGACGTGGAAAATGATGTCATTGTTCCAGTATTTGCGAGGGATAACCGGCTTGATGACATGCTCGATGATCTGCTGCTTGGCTTTTTTGCTGAACTCGTCGTTGCGGTCCAGGACGCTTTTGTCGTGCTGGGTCGAAATGACGACGGTGTGAACGCGCACCGGGCGTTCGTTGACATATTCGACCGTGACCTGGCTCTTGCCATCGGGGCGGAGCCACGGAAGTTTCTTGTTCTGGCGGACCTTGGCGAGTTGTTCGACCAAACGGTGGGAGAGATGAATCGGCAGCGGCATCAGCACATCGGTTTCGCGGGTGGCATAGCCGAACATCAGGCCCTGGTCGCCGGCCCCTTGTTCCTTCTGGTTGTCATCCGCGTGATCCACGCCGCGGGCGATGTCGGGGCTTTGGCTGTGAAGAGCGGAGAGGACGCCGCAACTGTCGGCGTCAAACCCGATGTCGGGGTGGGTGTAGCCGATTTCACGGATGGTGTCGCGGGCGATATCGGAGACGTTCACATAGGCCGAGGTGGTGATTTCGCCGGCCAGGACCACCTGTCCGGTGGTCACGAGCGTTTCGCAGGCGACGCGGGCGCGGGGGTCTTGTTTGATGATGGCATCCAGAACGGCGTCACTGATCTGATCGGCGACTTTGTCCGGATGGCCCATGGTGACCGATTCGCTGGTGAACAGGTGGGAACGACGGCAAAATTCTGGCGACACGCTTGCTCCTGAAAAATAGCCCAGGTTTTTAATGAAACACAACCCCCAACCGGCAATGGGCAAACCATCGCCAGGAAGGGACAAATTACCGCACCGCCCCACCGCTGGCAAGCATCAATGCTGACAAAACAGCCTCAATTCCCTACGATCTGGCCAGATGGACAGCACGATGGGACAAATTTTGCGGTCGCCTTGGGCGTGGGTGCGGTTTTTGGGGATGGCCGGAGCGGGGTTGGCGCTGGATTTGTGGAGCAAATGGCTCTCCTTTTCGACACTGGCGGCCGCGATCGTTAAACGTCCCGATGGGAAGGTGCTGGTGGAGTCATACACACATGAGTGGATTCCGGGGTTTATCCATTTTCATGTGACGGCCAATCAGGGGGCGGTGTTTGGCGCGGGACAGGGATATCGGTGGTTGTTTGTCGGGGTGTCGGCGGCGGCGATTGCCTTTTTGTTTTTTTTGTTTCTCAACAGCCGCCGGCAATGGTTTTATCAGATCGTGCTGGGGATGCTGATGGCGGGGGTATTGGGGAATTTGTATGACCGGCTGGTGTTCGGATATGTGCGGGACATGATCTACGCCCTGCCGCGATGGGGTGTGTTTCCGTGGATATTTAATGTTGCCGACAGCCTGTTGTGCGTGGGGGTGGGGGTGATGATTGTGTACAGCCTGTTCGCGCCGGGGAGACAGAAATGTTCGGCTGAAACGACGTGAGGGGAGTTGTTATTTTTGATTTTTGATTTTTGATTATGGGTCAGGAGGAATGGGATCAACTTCTGATGGGGCGGGCGGTGGAGGAGGCGATGCGCGGGCGCGGGGGGGTGGAGCCGAATCCGATGGTGGGGTGTGTGATCGGCCGCGAAGGAAGGATCATTGGGTTGGGACATCATCAGCGATATGGGGGGCCTCATGCGGAGCGGGTGGCGCTGGGGAGTTGTGGGGAATCAACTTTTGGGGCGAGCGCGTATGTCACGTTGGAACCGTGTTGTCATTTGAACAAGCGGACGCCTCCTTGTGTGCCGGCGTTGATTGAGGCGGGGATCGGCGAGGTGGTGGTTGGGTGTATTGATCCCAATCCGCTGGTCAGGGGCGGCGGGATTGAGCAGTTGCGGGCGGCCGGTGTGGCGGTGCGGGTTGGGGTGATGGAGGAGGTCTGCCGGCAATTGATTGCGCCTTATGTTGCGGGGGTGGTTCATCATCGGCCTTATGTCACGATGAAATGGGCGCAGTCGGCCGATGGCAAAATCGCCGGGCCGGGGGGTGTGCGGTTGCAAATCAGCAATGAGGAATCGATGCGCATGGTGCATCGGTTGCGGGCCAAGTGCGATGGGATATTGGTGGGGATCGGCACGGTTTTGAGTGATGATCCGATGTTGGTCGCCAAAGATCAGCCGGATGCCCGGCCGCTGATTCGATATGTGCTGGATCGGCGGCTGGAAATTCCGTTGGAATCGAAACTGGTTCGGTCGGCCAGGGAATCGGCCGTGGTGGTGGCGTGCGAAAATGAGGCGATTGCGGGGTCGAAGGCGGATCAATTGCGACAGATGGGAGTGCAATTGCTGGAGGCCGATTCCATCGCGGCGGTTTTGTCCGATGCACATAAACGGCGAATCACCCATCTGCTGGTCGAGCCGGGGCCGAGGTTGGCCAGGGCGTTTTTTGATGGTGGATGGGTGGATCGATTGTGGGTGTTTCAGTCGCAATTAACCATCAATGACCCGGCCGCACCGACGGCGGCGACAATTCCGGATGAATATCAGCTCACCGGATCAACGAACCTGCACGGAGATGAATTGACCGAATATCTGAATCCACGATCGAATGTCTTCTTTCATCCTTCCGCTTCCGCCGATTTTCATTGGGCCAAAGATTAGTAAGACCATCTCAATGGTTTATTCATTTCGGCGGGAGCAGTTGCAGCAGCTCGTCGATTTGTTGTTCGGTGTTGTAAAAATGGGGTGAGCAGCGCAATCGGCCGACTCGCAGTGTGATTTCAGTCTGAAATTCCTTCCGCAGGGTTTTAACCAGTTTGTCGGCGTCGAGATGGGGCGCGGTGAAACTGGTGATCCCGCTCCATGACTCCTCCTCCCGCGGGCTGACGATGGGAAAACCGCGTTCCAGCAACCCGGCGGTCAGACGGCCGCCCAGCAGTTTCAGCCGCCCCGCCACCGCGTCGATGCTGATTTCGAGGAACATTTCCACGGCCGCCTTTAATCCCAATAACCCCGCGACATTGAGGCTGCCGTTTTCAAATCGGCGGGCATCGTCCTTGAGCGTGTAGTCGTAGGTGCCGAAATCCATCGCGTTGACAATGTTCATCCAGCCGATGGTCAGCGGGCGGGTGCGCGTGATCAGTTCGCGACGGCAATAAAAAATGCCGGCCGCCTCAGGGGCCAACAGCCACTTGTGCCCGTCGGCCGAGAGATAATCGATGTTCATCGCAGCCACATCCACCGGAACCGCGCCGGCCGACTGGATGGCATCGACACAGAGCAGTTTTCCCCGTTCACGGCAGAATTTGCCGATGGTTGTCAGGTCGTGGCGCTGGCCGCTGGCGAATTCAACGTGGGAAAGGGAGACCAGACGGGTGCGGGCGTGGTCGGCTTCGTGGAGAATTTTGTCCAGTGGAACCTGTCGGCGACCCTGTGCATCGGTCTCTTCGCCCACCAGGACCAATTCAGCGCCAAACCGCCGGGCCACTTCCATCCAGGGGTAAATGTTGGCGGGATATTCGACATTGGTGGTGACGATGCGGTCGCCGCTTTTCCAGTCGATGGCGTTGGCGACGAGACTCAGCCCCTCGCCGGTGTTTTTAATGAAGGCAATCTCATCGTGATGGGCGTTGATCAATCGGGCCACCGATTCTCGCAGCGAATCGATCTTCGAATACCAGTCGGCGCCGATGTAGGAGTCGCTCTCGGCCTCATCCACATATTGCCGCATCGCCTGTGCCACCCGATGGGGGATCGCCGTCACGGCGGCGTGGTTCAAAAACCGCCACTTGCGAAGAATGGGAAATTCATCGGCGTTGCCGACATAGTGCGACAAGGGATTCATCATCAACTCCATGAAATTCTTCCGCCGATGGAGGGCGGTTGAGCCTATAATAGTCATGATGGGCGGTTTGTCGCCGCGCTGATAATTGGATGAGGTACGGATGGGCGGACGAATGGCATGGGTTGGGTTGTTGGGGTTTGTGCTGCTGTGGGCCATGCCCGCGCGGGGGTTTGATTTCGTCAGGGAATCAATCCCGAGCCGCTGGGTGGATCAGGTCATGCCCGAAGACCTGCCGCCATTGGAATATCCGGCCTATTTCAATGATCTGGACAAGGCCCGCGCCCAGGTCTTTCACGGGCGGTATCGGACGGCGCTCTTTACGCTGAATCGGCTCAAAGGGAGAAGTGTTGAATCAAGCCTGATCCGTATGGAAGCGCTGGCGGCGTTGGGTCGGCACAAGGAGGCATTGAAAGTCGCCGATGAGGCGGGGGTCATTGACGATGAGCGGGTGGCGGTGCTGAAGGCCGTCGTGCTGGGGCAAATGGGGAAGTTGGAATTGGCCGTTGAGACACTGCGTAAGACCATCGAACAGCACCCCCAATCCATCGCCGCGCATTATCAACTGGGGACATTGTTGGAACAGGCGGGCGATCTGGAGGGGGCGAAAAAGGTGTATTCGTGGTTTAACGAACCACCGCAGCGATTTTTTGACCGGTGGATCGGAGGCGTGGATGGGCGTGATGCGATATTTGAGAGTGCGGAAAATGTCGTATTGATCGGCCGGGCGCTGGATCGATTGGCGACGTTGACCGGGGCGTATCAGAACAACCGCAAACTGCACGATGTGATCCTGGGGATGTTTATCCGGGCGTACGATGTGATTGACCGGCAATACTGGCCGGCCCATGTCGCGGCGGCCGAGTATTTTCTGGGTCACGACGATCAGGAAAACGCACTGAAGGAATTGAAAATCGCCCAGCAGGCCAACCCTTTTGATTCCGATTCATTGCAATTGCTGGGGAAGATGGCGGTGGAAGGTTTTAATTTTGACGGCGCGGACCTGGCGATTGCGACGATGCGGAAAGTGAATCCGACATCGTCGGCCGCCGACCTGCTGGAGGCGCGCAATCTGCTGCGTCAGCGCCGGCCGGCCGATGCCGAGCCTTGTTTGCATCGCGTCTTATCCGCACAACCGAAAAATCTGGAAACACTGGGGCTGCTGGCGGCGGTTCGGTCATTGCAATTGCGCGATGAAGAATCGGCCGGGTTGATTCAACAGGTGGAAACCATCGACCCGGACAACGCATCGGCCTATTTTGAAGTCGCCGATCAACTGTCGGCCATGCGGCAATATCCACGCGCGGCCGAGATGTACCAAAAGGCAATCGACCGCGCCCCCTGGTGGACGGCGGCCCGCAATGGTCTGGGGTTGCTGTATACCCAAAGCGGCGATGAGGACAAGGCAATGGCGGTGCTGGAGGCGGCCCGCACGCTCGACCCGTTCAATGTCCGCACCACCAATTATCTGCGGTTGCTGGATGACCTGAGTCATTTTGCCCGCAAGGAATCGGCCCATTTTATTGTCTTTTACGACCCGGCAACCGATCCGGTGATTCCGGAATATTTCAACGACTATCTGGAGTCGATCTACAAACAGGTGTGCGGAACGTTCAACCATGAGCCGGCCGTCAAGACATATATCGAGGTCTTTCCCACCCACGATGCCTTTTCGGTGCGAACGACCGGATCACCCTGGATCGGCACGGTGGGGGCCAGCACCGGCCGGGTGATCGCGCTGGTCGCCCCGCGCAAAGGCAAACAAACGATGGGGCCGTTCAACTGGGCGCAGGTGTTGCGGCATGAATTCACCCATACGGTCACGCTGTCGGCCACCGACAATCGCATCTCGCACTGGATGACCGAAGGGTTGGCGGTTTATCAGGAAGATGCGCCGATCCCCTGGGCGTGGGCGCCGATGCTCTATCAGGCGGTCCATCAACATGAATTGTTCACGATGGAGGGATTGACCTGGGGTTTTGTGCGTCCGCGCCGGCCCATCGACCGGCAGCTTGCCTATGCGCAGTCCTTCTGGATCTGCTCCTATATCGAACAGACATACGGCCATCAGGCGATTTTGCGAATGATGGAGGAATTCAGAAAAGGTCAACGACAGGACCAGATCATACTCTCCGTTTTGGGCCGTGATGAGACTCAATTCGCGAAGGAATTTTTTGTCTGGGCAAAAAAACAGGTGGATGGGTGGGGATATGACCCACTGACGACCGCAAAATATGACCAATTACGCGAAGAGGGTGAATCGCTGATCAAATCACGCCAATACCCGGCCGCGTTAAAAATCTGGCTACAGATTGCCCAGTTACGCCCGATGGATGCGCTCCCCCATCAGCGTCTGGCCGGGCTGTATCTGACCAAGGCGATCAACGACCCGGCAAAGGCGCTCGAACACCTGATCATCCTGCATCGTGCCGAACTGCATGACAACGCCTACGCCAAGCGCATCGCCCGCATCTATCGCGACATGGGTCAACTCGATGAGGCGTGTCAGTATGGGCTACAGGCCGTCCATATCGAGCCGTACGATCCCAGCGCCCATGAGTTGCTGTTGGGGTTGTACGAAAAAACAAATAACCGGGCCGGGGTTGATCGTGAAAAAAGGGTGCTTGGGGAGATTGAAAAACTGCGTTCATCGGCCGGACAGGCCAAACCGTGACATCACGGGTTCTGTATCGACTCCTCCGTGCGTATCAACCTCACGATCCGTTCCACCTTAAATGTCCGCTGCGCCTCGCGCAGGTGGCAATGGGCCACCAGCAGAAGCTCTCCGTTGCTACGCCGCAAACGCAGCGGCTGGATCATCCGCTGTGTTCGCCGGCCATCCGCATCGAGGTATTCCATTTGCACCGACTTTCGCAACTCAAGGGCCTCTTCCAGCTCCAGCGGCAGGAGGCTTTCGCGTTGCGTTCGCGGCATCAATCCCATCGGCCCACCCTGCTGCTGGATCGCATCGCACAGGCAGCATTCCATCCCCCCCGCCGGTGCAAGCAGATGATTAAAAACCTGATGTGTCGTCTGCGCGTCGGCCAATGCGCGATGCGCAACCGATGGTTCGATCCCCAGCCGACGCGACAATGTTTGCAATCCGTTGCCACCCCGGCCGAATCGTCGCCGGGCGATGCGCACCGTATCCAAGACCGGCACATCGCCCAGAATGGAGGTCATCTCCATCCCGGCGCGGCGAAATTCGCGGTGTAAAAAGGAGAGGTCAAAGCGGATGTTGTGTCCCACCACCACCGCCCCATCACCCCCGCGCATCACCTCCAGCATCGCCGGCAACTGCTGACTGAAGGTTGGCCGGCCGGCGACCATCTCCTGGGTGATTCCGGTCAACGCCGACACCCCCGGGCCGATTCGGCGCTGGGGGTCGATCAACTGCTGATATTCGGCCGTGATTTTCCCCCCTTCCACCCGCACACACCCCACTTCGATCACCCGATGTCCAAATTCCGCCGAAGCCCCCGTGGTCTCGGTATCCACAAAGACCAGCGGCACCCCGCCCAGCTTTTGCACCATCGAAAACAACATGCCGAATTGTATGGCGCGTTACATCGGGGAGTTGCGAATTTTTTCACGCATCACGCCCCACGCATCACGTTCAAAGCAGGGCAAACGCATTTATATTTCCCCCTCCCCCGGTATTTCCGGGGGAGGGTTGGGGAGGGGGCCGTATCGCCGAATTCGAGGAAAAACCCCCACCCTAACCCTCCCCCGGAGTACCGGGGGAGGGG
>JADLBV010000160.1 GCA_020847545.1 Phycisphaerales bacterium | reverse complement strand
GTGAACTCGCTGCGATCTGGCTTCCGAATCTCCGCTTGTCCTGGCTGTAGGTCGCTTCGATCTGCCAGCGTTGACCGTATCGCTTTCTCGGGAATCTCGACTTCATCAGCCTTCGATACCGCCCCGTGGGCGGCTTGTGCGTCTGACGCCCGCGCAAAGGCGGAATCACACTTCTGGCGCCGAGTTCGTCGCGCACCAGACGATGCGAAGCCTCGCTGTCATAGCCCGCGTCAGCGAGCAGATAACCGAAACGCACGCGATCAAAAGCGCGGCTTGCGAGCGGAGCGAAGTGTGGGTCGTCGGGGTAGGGACCCTGGCCCGCCGACGCGGCAAGAATCAAATAGCTACGGATATCGCAGATGGTAGCGAGCTTGGGAAAAGTGCTTTTGACGCACTCGCTGCGCCTGGCGAAATACGCGCTGGTGTGGCCCGCCTCGTAGCCGGTGCTGTCGATGGCCGCGCTTGCGATACTCGCGCCGATCAGGCCATGTTCGCGAGCGACTCTGAGAGTGCCTTCAAGCAGCGCTGCGAAGCCCCTTTTTGAACGAGGCGATCCTGCGCGTACTTGAGCGTCGAGAAGTTTGGCAGGCGCATCAGCCCCATGGCGTTGCGCAGGTCGGACCATTCGGAAAGCACCTGCACGAGGCCGCGATAGTCGAGCTGCAGAAACTCCTTGAGTGCCAGCATGGCAAAGAGCTGGTGCTGGGTGAACTTGTGAGGGCTCTTGGGGCAAGAGTAAGGCGGAAGCGCCTCGCGAGCGGCCTGCATCGCAACCTGCACAAACGCCAGCGGCGACTTGGTGAGTGAGCGCATGAGTTCTCCTTGCCTCACTCATCGGCTATACTCCCCCTCGAACTGAAGTCTTTTCAACAGAGCAAGCGCCCTTCGTTTCCGAAGGGCGCTGTTTGACATTTCTGGTTGCTACCTTCAAAGTGTTGGCGCCAGCATAATTTTACCCGTTCGGTCCGATATTCGAACTATCTTCCCTCCCGGATCTCTGACGTGACCGTCTTTGAACCGTTCTTCGAACGTGATCTCCCAAAACGGTTCGTCGTCCGGCGTTACGCGCCAATCGCCTTTTGCATTTACAAGACGGATCAAATACAACTGAAAATCTCGATCCGCATATCGGACATTGGACGCCAGAAAATCATAGGCAATCTCGCAGACCTTCTTGATGTAATCATATTCCATTCTGGCACCTATCGTGTAGAAATGCCGCCCCACGATTCAATTACCCTATGCGACAAGTTCTGCTCTTCCGCAGTTAGACGCCCCCAGATGCGGGGGTTGTATCGGAGAGCATCGTACACTATCTGTTCGCGCACTCTTACCGACAGTTTGCTGTACACGCTGGGGCCCATTTTTATCGCGGTCCTAGCGTGGTTGAACTCGTGCAAAACCTCAAGGCGAGTTGGATTTTTCCCGAGCGTTACAGAAACGAGTCGCGTGAACGTATCGGTAATTCCCCCAGCTCCCGCCAGCGCCGAATCTGCGTCAGGAATAAGCTTGAATTCCAAGTTCTTCTTGGCTGCCATTCTCTCGAGAGCTGCTTTAAGCCGTTCGAGGTTTCGCGAGCCCATCACTTCGCCAGCCACACGCTGGCTTGACATATAGTCGCGGACGGGCGTGAATTGACTACCCGCGCGGCTCAACAGCGCTCCGCCGCCACGTAACGCGGAACCTGCTAGCGACACTCCCAGCCGGGCCGCGCCGTACACCATCGTCGCCGTATTGACCGCCTCGAACGACGTCTG
>JADLBV010000112.1 GCA_020847545.1 Phycisphaerales bacterium | reverse complement strand
TACGAGATGAGTTTCACCCTGCCGGACGATCCCCAGTGCCGCAGCATCCTGCTCAAGATGGACGAGCAGCAGCGGCAAGTCTATGAACTGCTGCTCTGATTGGGTGTCCCATTGCGGAAGTCAGGAAGCGCCGACGGATGAGAAGGATGATGGTCGGGTGATTGAACCGGGTGAGACATTGTAGGGTGGGGTTCATCCCCACCGATTGGCGGGGGTGATGTATGTGGTGGGGATGAACCCCACCCTACATGAATCCTCGATGCAGCATCTCATCTCCATCGTTCGGTTTTAATTTTCAATCAGATTTCGTGGCAGGCTGGCGGCGACGGAGTAGATTGGGCCGTCAAGTCCGCCGGGGGTGATTGTGCCGGCCTGGCTTATCAGGTTGTAGCCGTCCCAGCGGTTGAGGTGGTATTCCTCGACAAGCCAGTTGAGGAGATGGGCATAGGCCTTGCGGATGGCGTCGCGCAGGTCGCCGGAGATGGCGATGGTGGAGAGTTGATGGTCGTCGATCAGTCGGGGGGAGGGGATGGGTTGGCCGCGATTGAGGTTGATGGCGCAATCGATTTGGCCGGAGGTTTCGATGCCGCCGCCGATGATTTCGCCGTGGCCCTGGGCGGCGTGGATGTCCCCCATCATCAGCAATGCGCCGTTGTGGAAGACAGGAAGATGGATGGTTGTTCCCGGGCGGGTGAGCGGGATGTCCATGTTGCCGCCATGGAGGCCGCAATAGAGGGTTGAGATGGATTGTCCCCATGGGGGGCAGACGCCGATGCAGCCGATAAAGGGGGCCAGTGGGATGGAGAGGAGGCGATTGCCCAACGGGTTGACCATGGTGGCGACACCCCGCGCGGTGTCGATTTTCCATTCATAAAGGTGGGAGGGGATGCGATCCCCCTTTTCCATATCTGCGCGGGTAATCAATTGATCGGCCGACACCAGGCCGTGACCATAGCCCAGGCCGGTTTGGCCTTTGGTGCGATCGAGGTGGATGGCGTCGATCCGGACGGAGATGGAATCGGCCGGCGTGGCGCCTTGGATTTCGATGGGACCGGCCATCGGGTTGGCTTCAAATAATTGGCCACCTTCAGAGCGTTGGCGTTGATCGGTGGAGAGGATAGTGCCATCGGAAAATTCATTGTCCGAATCGGGGCAGATCACGCGCAGTTGAGTTGATGGTTGGATGCGAAGGGTGGGCGCGTGAGGGCCGAAGGTGTAATGGAATCGAGAGGATCGGAATTGTGTGCGTTCCATTGCAAGGCCACCGTGGTTTGATGGATGAATGGACTAAAGTTGATTTAATGGGCCGATGCCTTGGCGGCGGCGGCTGAATCGCTGAGGGTTCGGCCCTCGTGCAGGTATTGGGCCAGTTTGCGTTCGCGTTCGTGGATGGCCGTGGCTTCGGCGGCGACTTGGTCGATCATGTCGGATGGAACCACGGCGACGCCGCTGATGTCGGCCACGATCCAGTCGCCTGGGTGGATCGGAATGCGTCCACAGCAGATGGTGGTTTGCCATTCGCCTATTTCGGCGAAGGTGCCGGCGCGGGGGCAGATGTGGCGGGAGAAGACAGGGAATTTCAGGTCGATGATGTCTTCCACATCGCGCACCGCGCCGTCGATGATGACGCCGCGCAGGCCGCGGTGTTGGGCGCGGGTGCTCATGAGGCCCCCCATGAGGATGGAGTCGGGATATCCGCCGCCATCGACGACCAGCACGTCGCCGGGCTGGGCGAGTTCGAGCGATTTTTCCAAGGCCCATGTGGCGCCGGGATAGCATCGCACGGTAAAAGCCGGCCCGGCCAGCCGCATGGATCGATCCAACGGGCGAATCCCGCCATCCATCGCCTGAAACGCCTTGCCGCATTTGCGCAGGGCATCCGATACGTTGGCGCTGCCCAGTTCACACCATAAATCGCCATTGTTTTTCATTGTACATCCGGTCCGTTTTATTTATCGGCAAATTCGATTACTCATGGAGGATTGTACTTTATTTACGATATAAATAAAAGTCTTTTTCTTGGATTTACAGCCTGTAGGTTCGGCTGTGCCGGACATCTTCAACTTCGTCCGGCACAGCCGGACCTACGGGAGGGAGATGATCGCGGATTATCGGTAAATCAGGTGTAAATTTTCCCAGATCATGGCCGCCACACCCAATAGCGTAATGACGGCCGTCATTGCGGTGAGTTTCCAGACGACCGATTTGGGTCGGATTTGTTGGTAGACCAGCGGGATGTCGATCACCGCGCTGGCCATGGAGGTGATCACCGTTGCGACGCCACCCATTTGGGGTGAGATTTTGCCCGATGCAACCAGCGCCGCCGCCGTGGCGGTGGTGCTGGCGCTGCTGACCAATCCACCGATCACGCTTAGGACCAGGAAGCCGGAATTGCCGAAATATTGCTGCGCCAATGTTCCCAAGGCGGCCAGCAGCACGAACAACGCCGCGAATTTCAGCACTCGTTTGAGCGAAATCGGCGAAGGGAGATTGAGCGATCCATCCACCTGTTTTTGTTTGCGATGTGCCCAGATATAGATCAAAGTCGCCACAGCCATGACAGCCAAGGGGAACAGAGCGCTCTTGACGGCGGCCGGTGCGAAAATGGCAAGGATCAACCCGTTTCGCACAAACAATGCCACGTTTGTCAGCAGCAAGACTGGAACCGCCACTGGGAGCAACCCTGGTTGACCCGTAAAACAGGCGGCCAGTTCCACCACGGCGGCCGTGCTGTTGACCAGGCCACCCAGCAGGGCGGATAAAAACAGTCCCTTGGCGGCATAAATCCTGAGCAACGTGTAGTTTACAAACCCCAATCCCGCGATGACCACGACGATTTTCCATGCCTGGCGGGGATTGAGCAGTTCCGTTTTGTCCACAAAACGGTTGGGGAGCAGCGGATAAATGACGACACTCAACAGGCCCAGCAGCACGGCGCTGCGGATTTCATCCGGGCGTAATGCCCCGGCGAATCGTTCCAGTTCCAGCTTCCACGCCAGCAGCATCATCATCACGATGGCCGCGCTGGATGCCGCGAATGTCTGCCATCCACCCACTTTCCCATCCCCCACCAACGCCCCCAGGAAAAAGACGACCACCAGGCTGATGGATGTGGTCAATTCCAAGGAACGATCCTGCAACAGGCTATGCGTGTTTAGGAATGCCACCAGCAGCAGCACCCCCAGCAGGCCGCCCACCACAAAAATCGGCGCCAGGATATAGGTTAATGTTCCCAGCAATCCCACGATCGCGAACGTGCGCACCCCGATCTCTTTTTGCGCCCATTCCCGTTCCAGCCCCACCAGAAGTCCGATGCCTGTGGATAATGCGATCTTCAACGCCACATCGTGCGGCTCAAAGGTATGTGCCGACCAAAGCGACTGCGCCAACCCAATCCATCCCAGCCCCGGACATATGCCCATCCCATGAATTATAGCGATTTGGCAGTTTGCTTGTAGTCCATGTGTTTAAAATCGTCGCGTCGTCGCATCCTTCAATTGCCATCGCTGGTCCCCCATCGCAATCCAAGTTGGGCGATGGCTTGGATCAATTGGGTGCGGCTGGATGTTGGGCCGCGGGATTGGACCAATTGTTCCGTGATGTCCAGAGATTGCCGGGCGGATTCCATGCCATGGTTGTCGCCGACATGCAGGACCAGCTTTGACACACCGGCGACACGGGCCGCGATCAACTGCACGGCGATCATCAGGTGGCGATTGCCGCCAAATGCGCCGCATCCCCAGAAACCGCTGTGGATAAGGGTTTGCCGGGTGGTTTGATCTCCCTGGGTTGATTCATGCACGGCCGCCGCAAATGCGGTGTGGGCAGTGAGGAAAATCCCGTCGATTTGCTGTGGTGTATACGCTCCAAATCCCCCCGCGGGGGCGGCCATGGCGATGATGTTGCTGAATGTCGGCGGGTCGATCCGACTGGCGGCCTTGCGAACCGCATCGGCCGGCGCGGTGGCGAATCGGTTGCCGTACAGCCCATGCGGCCGGCCGGTAGTGGGATCGGGATGGGTGGCGATGGAGAGCCGTCGTTCCACGTTCCGAACCAACACCGGCGCGGCCCCGGCGCGGTCGGTGGTGCGAACTTCCAGCCTCTTGTCCAGCAATGCCTGGCGCACGCTTGCCAGAAGCGGGTGTTCGGCCACCTGCATTTCATCTTGAGCGAACAACCCTGAACTGTAGCCATAAAACAGGTTTGGATCGGCGAAATTGACGTGCCATTCCAGCGTGGTTTGCGGGTCGGCGGCCGGCTGGTAATCGAAAAAACCTGGTCTTAGATCAATGAGTGTCGGTGATATGGCAATCGGTTCCACCGGCGAGATTTTTGGCCAGCGGGTGACTTCAAGCATTGCAGGCGCGGGGCGACGATCGGGATAGGCCAGATTGAACAGCAAATCCTTGTTCGCATTGCGAAAATAAGGGGGATGATCGCGCAACAGCGATATGGCGTCGAACTGTAATCGGTATTGTGGCTGCATACCGGCCAGATGATAGTCGGGTTGATGAATGATTTCGATTTTGAAATTGCCTGCCGCGCTCCCTTGCCGCGAGGCGGGGAAGATGCACAATCGGGCCTTTACGGTTCGATGAACCTAAGAGAATGAACCCAAAGAAAGGATCGGATCATGGCGGAAGACAATCAGCCACAGGCGGTTGAAGGACAGCAGGGTGTGCAGGTGTTGCTGGATGAGCGCGAGCTGCGCACGGTTTACAGCAACGCCTATCGGATTCATACCGCATCCGAGGAAGTTGTGCTGGACCTGGGCTTCAACATGCCCAACCCCAATCAACAGCCGAATCAACAGCAGTCACTGCTTTTCAAGGTGACTGAGCGTGTGATCATGGGTTATCCGGCCGCCAAACGGTTGGCGCTCTCCCTGAGCCAGTTGGTGAAGCGATACGAACAGCAGTTCGGTGAAATCCCGCAACAGCCGGGACAAAAGCGGTAAGTCGTCAGGCCGCCGCCGACAACGATGGGGTTTGGTGTAGCTGCGCCAAGAGGTGATCGGCGGTGATCGGAAGATTGCCGACCTGTTCGGCTTCAAAGGCGGCGGCCAAAGATCCCATCAACGCGGCGGCGTACAACGACCCGCCGGCGGCCAGGCATAAACTGGCAGTCGCCAGAAGGGCATCGCCACAACCCAACGGATCGATGGCGTGACCGACAAATGCCGGCAGGTATTCGCTGCGCAGACGCTCGCCGGCTGCCGCCTCATCGGGCGGGCAGTCAAACGTCAGCAACCCCTGTTTGCCGAGCGTGATCAGGGCCTGTTGCGCTCCGGTTTCGTGCAGCAGATTCCACACCACGGCCCCCAGTCCGCTGGTGAAATCATTGAGGGTTTGTCGAACCTCCCGTTCGGTGGGGCAGAGCAAATCGACCCCTTTGAATTGCAATAAATTGCTTCGCGGGCCGCTGATGTCGGCGGTCAGAATCGGAACTGTCGACCGCAAGGGAACCAGAATCCGATCCAACAGGCCGGCGGTCAGCGTGCCGTAGCCAAAATCGGTGAAGATGACGGCTGAAGCACCCTCAGCAACTTGCAGAATCTTGTCGGCGAGTGTTTGTTCGGCTCGCGAATCAAGTGGGGACTCGGCCCCATCATCCACTTTGAATAATTTTTGCTGTTCGACCAGAAAACGGTTTTTGGTCACGAGTTGGCGGCGTTGATGGATGGCTTCGACTTCGACGCCGTCGCTGCGAAGGCGGAGTTCGGTTTGGGCGCTGGCGGCGTCGTCGGCCAGCGATGTCAGCAGTATCGGTTTTGCGCCAAGGCCGGCCAGATGCAACGCGACGACGGCGGCACCGCCGTCAAAATCCTGTTGTTGCAGTGAGCGCAGGCTCATCATGGGCGCCTCGCCGGCCACGCCGCCGGCGGCGCAGAAATGGTAGCGGTCCAACAGGTAGTCGCCGATGACCAGCACGCGCTTCCCGCGGGCACGCTGGAGCAGTTGGTGAAGGTGCGGCATTGTCAGGCCGTACTGTTCGGTGAATCGCGTCACCCGGTCGTGGTCGAAGGCACGGCGGTTCATGGAATTGATGATCGCGGTGGAGGAGTAGACGATTTCGCCGCTGGAGAAGACCACGCGCCCGCCGTGGGTGGTGACGGCGTCGCGTTCGGCCAAAAATCGGGGATCGTGATTTTTTTCGTATTCGCGTCCTTTGACGTAAATATCGGGCTGAAAAGAGTTTAGCAATTCAACGGCGGTGGGGTGGGAGTTGATGTAGACCGCATCGACACATTGGAGCGCCGCGACACTGGCGGCGCGGAGGTCATCGGGAATCAGAGGGCGGTTGACCCCTTTGTTGACGTGGGTGTCGGCGCTGATGGAGACGACGAGCCGGTCTCCCAGCGACCGGGCAAATTCAAGGTGTTGGATGTGGCCGGGGTGGACGATGTCAAAACAGCCGTGGCAATGAACGATGGTTTGGCCATTGGTTCGGGCATTTTGACGGAATTCGAGCAGTTGGGGGAAGGATAGGATTTTATCTTTGGCCGACATTTGGAAACTCCCGTGATCCATATCGGCTTTGAGACAAAAGAGGCTTGAGATTATCGGACATTGGTAGGGTGAGAAAAGTTGATCGGGGTTGGGCGGATCGTCCGATAACCATATAGCGGTATAGATCGACAAAGGCGGCGTGATGGATCGACACAAGGCGCAGGATGCGATTGATCGGCAGGATGCGGAGGCGTTGGATCGCGCGCTGGATGGGGATTTGTTCGCGGAATTGGAGGGTGAATTTTTACATGCGGCGGCGGGGGTGTTGATGGCGGGGCGTCGGTGGGAGAAGGCCGCGAGGGTGTTGGGCAGGGTGCCGGCAGGGGATGCGGGGGGACGAATGAAGCGGAATTTGTGTTTGAATCTGGCGGCGATGCGGGAGCATCGGCATGGGATTTATGAGAAGTTGATCTCGACGGGGGTGGATGATCGGTACAGCGTTGTGGCGTCGGCGACGGGGCATCCGACCGTGCTGTATCAGCAGGGTGGCAAGCGGATGGTTTTGTCGCCGAATCATCGTCCGATGGAGGGGTTGGCGGGAGTGGTGGAGAGTTTGAAGAAGCCTTATGCGGCCGGCGATGCGATGGCGTTGCTGGGGGTGGGGGATGGGTATTTTCTGGGTTATGTTGCGAAAAATCCGCCGAGTTTGCTGTTGGGTGGGCAGCAGGTGGTGTATGTGTTGGAGCCGGATGCGCATGGGTTGCTGGCGTGTTTGATGATTCATGATTATTCGGGGGAGGGTGGGCCGATTGCGCAGAAGCGGTTTCAGTGGTTTGTGGGGGAGGATTGGTCGGAGGGGTTGCGGCGGAGGTTGTTGGGGGATGGGATGCTGCCGATGCCGGGGGTGCATGTCAGTGGTGGGGTGCATGCTTCGGAGATGAAGGGAGGGGTTGTGGAGGCGAATCGGGCGGTGGTGGAGGAGTATGAAAGGTTGGGGGGGAGGGTGGAGGAGTGGTATGGAGAAAAAAAAATAAGAAAAGAACCCTCTCCCCGGCCCTCTCCCTGGGTACAGGGGGAGGGAGGGAAGATGAGGGTGGGGTTGATTACTACTCGGTTTTCCACGGTATTGCAGTATTCGACGGCGGATGTGGCGGAGGCGTTGGAGGGGATGGGGTGTGAGGTTCGGATTATTATTGAGCCGTCGGATTATCATCGGTTGAGCAAGATTGCGATTCGTCGGATGTTGGCGGAGTTTCGGCCGGATTTTGTGATGCAATTGGATCATCATCGGCAGGAGTATGGGGAGTTGTATCCGCCGCAATTGCCGTTTGTTTGCTGGGGGCAGGATCATCTGCCGAATTTGAAGAGCCTCGCGGTGGGGAAAAAGTGGACCGCGAACGACTTTCTGTTGACCGATGCGGTGCCGACGTATGTCAATGCGTATGGATATCCCCGGCGGCAGTGCATTGCGTTGCCGAAACTGACACGCGATGTGATGGGCGAGGTGGAGCCGGCGGGCGATGCGCCGGTGATTTCGTTTGTCTCCAACGCATCACATGATCCGCGAAAACTGCTGGAAAAGTATTTGGACGATTTGCGGCCTGCGCCGTCGCTGCGGGAACTAATGGGTGAATGTGGGCGACGGATATTGGAGGTTTATGAGAAGGGGGGATGCGTGCCGACGTTTGTGGCGGTGCGCCAATGTGTTCTCAATGCGCAGCGCGAGATGGGATTGGCGGCGGGGGAGGCGGAGATGGAACAGCTCGCCAATTGGTTGGCGCATCCGTTTAATGATGCGTTGTATCGTCAACAGGCGCTGAATTGGGCGGCGGAGGCGGCGGAGGGGTTGTCGGTGTCGATGGGGTTGTATGGCAAGGGGTGGGAGAAACACCCAACGCTTGGGAAATATGCGAAGGGGCCGGTGGCGTATGGTGGGGATTTGGCTCGTCTGACGCGGGGGACGCGGATCAATTTGCAGGTGGTGCCGTTTCCCTGTGTGCATCAGCGGTTGCTGGATGGGGTGCTGGCGGGTGGTTTTTTTCTGATTCGCGAGCATCCGGTGGACCGTGCGATGCCGGCGTTGGTGGATTGTTTGCATCAGATCGGCATGGCGACGGCGTGGCATGGCCGGGATGTTTTGGCGAGGGTGGATGGGGCGGATCGAGAGCGGTTTATGGAATTGGCGGGGGCGGTGGCGGATTGTACGAAAACATCCGATTTGGACGATCCGGTGGAGATGGCGCGATGTTTTGAAGAGTCGCGGATTGTCGTGGCGGGTGAGCCGATTGTGCCGGCGTTTGATGAGGTGGCGTTTGATTCGGCCGTGAGTTTGCGAAGTCGGATTGAGCGGTTTTTGAACGATCCGGCCGCAGCGGGGCAAATTGTGGAGAAGCAGATGCGCAGCATTCGGGAACGGTTCACTTATGCAGCGGGGATGAGGCGGGTGTTGGGGCGGATTGGGCAGTTGTTGAACGAAAAAGTATCCATTCATGAAGGGTTGGCCGCATGATTATCAGTTACATCATCATCACGCACAATCGTTGTCAGACGTTGATGACGAACTTGGCGAGGTTGGAAAGACAGACGCCGTGGGGTCGCGATCAATGGGAATTGTTTGTGGTGGACAATGCCTCGACCGATCAGACGGCCGAGGCGGTGGAGAGCTGGTTCCCGACCGTGAATCTGATTCAACGGCCGAGCAATGAGGGGATGTCGGCCCGAAACCATGCGATTGAGGTGGCGCGGGGGAAATACATTGTCTTTCTGGATGATGACAGCTATCCGATGGGGACGGCGTTGAAGGATTCGGTGGCGTATCTGGATGAACATCCCAAGACGGCGGCCGTGGTGGGGCGGGTGGTGCTGCCCAACGGGGAGTGCGAGGCACCCGCGATGCCGGCGGTGACGCTGGGGGGGGCGAGCATGGTGCGTCGGGAGGTGCTGAAAAAGGTGGGCGGGTTTGCGACGGAGTTTTTCAGGCAGGCCGAGGAGTATGACCTGAGTTTTCGCATCTGGGATGCAGGATATGCCATCGAGCGGTTTGAGGATGTGCTGTACGGGCATGACAAGGTGCCGGCCAGCCGAAGCTCTGATCTGACGGCGCGGATGGATCTGCGGAACAATCTGATTCTGGCCAGGCGGTATTTGCCACGGCAACTGGGTCGGGAATATCGCCATGACTGGCTGCGGCGATATGGGGCGCTGGCGATGCACGAGGGTCATCGAGAAGCGATGATGCAGGCCATTGCCGAGGCGCGGCAAATGGCACGGTCGGAAACAAGCGGCGGCCGGCGGATACTCAAAAACAAGACGATTGAGTCGATCTTTGAATTGGATCGACAGGCGGGGCTGGTCAAAAAATGGGCCGCGAAACAGGGGATCAAGCGGGTGGCCATCGCGGGGATGTCCAAGAACCTGTACGCCACCTATCAGGCGGCACAACGAATCGGGTTGGAGATCGCTGCGATCGTTGAATCGCACCCGGCCCATAGCGGGCGGTCGTATCGAGGGTTGCCGATCATTCCGGTGGTGACAATCGACAAGCTGGGTGTTCAGGGGGTTATTTTGTCGAATGTGAACCCGGCGCAGGTGGATGGGCGGATGAAGGAATTGTCATGGTGTTTCCGTGGGCCGATATTGAGACTGTGGGAGCCGAAATATCTGCGGCCGGCCAGCGGGGCGGGGGATGAACCATATAGTAAGGTGGCATAAACGATGGGATTGCCAATTGGCCAGCGTGCGAAGATGCGGATGCTGCCGTGCCGGCGACGGGGGGATGTGTCGATTCATCCAACTGCGATTTTAAGTCGCCGGGAGATGATCCATTTGGGCAAGCGGGCGCAGGTGGGGGAATATGCGATCATCCGCGCCCATGAGTATCCGGTTGAGATCGGGGCGTTCAGTCAGGTGGGGCCGTTTGTGGTCATTTTGGGAGGGTTTGGCGTGACCATCGGGGAGAATGTGATGATCGCGCCCCATGTGGTGATCGCGGCGGGGAATCATGATTACAAACAGATTGAAAAGCCGATGCGCTTCGCGGGGAATCTGAGCCGGGGGCCGATTGTGATCGAGGAGAATGTGTGGATCGGCGCCAACGTGACGATTACGGATGGGGTGAGGATTGGGCGGGATGCGGTGATCGGGGCCAACAGTGTGGTGACGCGGGATGTGGAGGCGTTTGATGTGGTGGGGGGCGTGGCGGCGCGGGTGTTGTTCAACCGTAAGCAATTGCACATGCGGAGGACCGGTTGATGTGCGATGTCGGCAGACATAATGAGTCGAATCGGGTGGCGTGGATTGAAAGGACACTTGAGCGAATTCCGGCCGGCTGGTCATTGCTGGACGCGGGGGCGGGGGAGGGGCAATTTCAGAAGTTCTGCTCCCATTTGCGATATACCAGCCAGGATTTTGCGCAGTATGATGGATCAGGGGATGGGAGGGGGTTGCAGACGCAACGCTGGGATCAGCGGAAGCTGGATATTGTCAGCGACATCACTGCGATCCCGCGTGAGGATGACAGTTTTGACGCGGTGATGTGTACGGAGGTGTTTGAACATATTCCCGATCCGCTGGCGGCGCTGGGGGAATTTTCGCGGTTGTTGCGGCCGGGGGGTTATCTTGTGCTGACGGCGCCGTTTTGCAGTTTGTCTCATTTTACGCCGTATCATTTCGCGACGGGTTTCAGCAGATACTGGTATCGGACGCACCTGCCCGCCAGGGGGTTTGAGATTCTGGAATTGGAAGAAAACGGGAATTTTTTTGAATACATCGGCCAGGAATTGCGGCGGGTGAATGGCGTTGCCAATCGATATGCGATGGCCGGCCTGAGCGAGTTGGATCAGAAGGCGATTGGGAAGGTATTGGAGATATTGCACCGATTTTCGGAGGCGGACACCGGGTCGGCCGAATTGTTGCATTTTGGTTGTCATGTGTTGGCGCGCAAGACAGCGGCGTAAAAGAGAGAATCATGCACTCGAAATTTATCGATTTATTGCGTTGCCCGGTGACAGGTCAGAGGTTGGCGTTGCGGGGGGATCGGTGGGCCGATGGGAGGGTTTTTGGCGGGATGTTGCGAACCGAGTGCGGGCGGGAATATCCGATTGTTAGGGGCATTCCGCGGTTTGTGCCGGGGGAGCGGTATGCGGACAGTTTTGGGTATGAATGGCATCGTTGGCCGCGGGCGCAGTTTGAGTCGGAAAATGTCGGCCGGCCGATGGAGGGGCATACGACGAGGATGTTTGAGCGGATTACGGAGGTGGATGGGGAGAAGATCAATGGCCGGACGATTGTGGAATTTGGTTGCGGGCCGGGGCGGTTTCTGGATGTGGTTCGCCGCAAGGGGGGTATTGCGGTGGGGGTGGACATGAGCCGGGCGGTGGAGGTGGCACGGCGGAATTTTGCGGATGATGAGAATGTGTTGATCGTGCAGGGGGATGTGTTGAATCCACCTTTTGTGCGGGGGGTGTTTGATGGGGGATATTCCATTGGTGTGTTGCATCATACACCCAATCCGGCGGCGGGGGTGAAGGCGTTGGCGAACATGATCCGGCCGGGGGGTTGGATGTCGGTGTGCGTGTATACACGCGGGAAGTTTTATGATTTTCCATCGGTGCAGCGGTATCGACAGACGCATTTGAGATTAAAGCGGACGTTTGGGTATGGGCCGGCACTGGCTTATGCGTGGTTGTCGGCGGGGGTGATTTCGCCGTTGTTGCAGAGGATGAAGCGGTTTTCGTCGTTGAAGGGGAGGATGGAAGCGCTGGAGCGAAACTGGGTGGTGTCGCTGGGGTTGAAGGACCGGCGTTGGCGGTTTTTGGATATTTTTGACGCGATCACGCCGGCGATTGCCTCGACGCATGAGGAGGGGGAACTGCTGGAGTGGTTGCGCGAGGCGGGGTGTGGTGATGTGAGAAGGACAGCGTTTTGTGCCACTTCGGCGATGGGAACGGTGGGTTCGGCAGCGGTTTTGGGGGATTTGTCACGCATGGCCGCGTGAGGGTTGGGATTCATGCGCATTTTTTACGCCGCCGCCGATTCGCCCAATTACTGGGGGTTGCCGCAGTCGCGGTTGTGGCATGTCAATTTGTATCTGCCGTTGGTGAATTTGGGGCATGAGTTGGTGCGGTTTGAGTATGATTTTGGGCCGCACAATGGCCATCTGGACCCGTCAAATCCTGTTCAACGGCAATTCATGCTGAAGCATCGACAGGTGCTGGGGGAAGCGCTGTTGAGGCAGGTTCGTATTGCGCATCGGCAGAAGCCGATTGATCTGCTGTTTACGTACTTTTATTCGGCGTATGTGGACCCAGAGGTGATTGGTGAAATCAGACGAATGGGGATTGTGGCCGTCAATTGGTATTGCAACGCCTCGTTTCAGTTTGAGTTGGTGAAGGAGATCGCGCCGGCGTATGACTATTGTCTGGTTCCGGAGAAGTTTCGGTTGGATGATTATCGCACGGCCGGCGCAAACCCCATTTATTGCCAGGAAGCTGCGAATCCGAATTGGTATCGGCCGTATGAGTTGCCGGTGGAATTTGATGTGACGTTTGTGGGGCAGCGGTATGGAAACCGGCCGGGGTATGTCAAACATCTGATCGCCAGGGGCATTCCCGTGCGGGTGTGGGGGCCGCGGTGGGATGATCCGCCGAAATGTCCAACAGAGGGTGATGCGGAGCTGGCGGCGTGCGCGGGAGGGGTGCTGGGGGATGAGGAATTGATACGGATGTATTCGCGCAGCCGGATCAGTCTGGGGTTTAGCGCGGTGGCTCAAAAGCCCAAGATGGGTTTGCCGCCGATCAAACAGGTTCGGTTGCGTGATTTTGAAGCGCCGATGAGCGGGGCGTTTTATCTGGTTGAGTATTTTGAGGAGTTGACGGAATTTTTTGAGCCGGATCGGGAGATTGTGATGTTTGATTCTCCCGAGGAACTGGCCGACAAGTGTCGTTATTATCTGGACAATCCGAGCCGGCGCGAGGTGATCCGACAAGCGGGGATGAAGCGGGCGCGCAACGAACACACCTGGCAGAAACGCTTTGAGCGGGCATTTGGTCAGATGGGATTGAATATGGCGGGGAGGAAAATCGCATGAAATATTTTTCGAAAGTCGAATCCATTTCATTTCATTGATTCATGTGCGGAATCGCCGTCATTCTCCCCAACAGCGCGGTCGAGGTTCCGTTCGACGCGATTGATCGCATGACCGATGCCCTGATTCATCGCGGGCCGGATGCCAGGTCCATCCAACGGCTTGCTGGGTGTCATCTGGGGCATACGCGGTTGTCGATTCTCGATCCAGTGGGGGGTGGCCAGCCCATGTGCGATGAGGGGAGGCGGTTTTGGATCGTATTTAATGGTGAGATTTTCAATCATCCGGAACTTCGCATCACACTCGAATCGCTTGGCCATTATTTTCGCTCGAGAAGTGATACCGAAGTGCTGCTGCATTCCTACATGGAGTGGGGAAGATCGTGTGTCTCACGGTTGAACGGGCAGTTTGCCTTTGCGGTCTGGGATGAACAACAACAATCGCTTTTTGTGGCGCGGGATCGGATGGGTGAGAAGCCGCTGTATTTTGCCCGCACATCCCAGGGGCATCTGCTGATCGCATCGGAGATGAAGTCGATTATCGCATTTGGTGAATTGACACCGCGGATTGATCTTGAGTCGGTGGAGTCGTATTTGTCTTTTTTTTATGTGCCGCCGGATCGGACAATTTATCGTGATGTGCAATGTTTGCCGCCGGCGCACGCGGCCATTATTGTCGCCAACGGACGAGAAGAGACCTGGCGTTACTGGCGTCCGGCATTATCCGGTCGGTCGATCAGTGAAACGGAGGCGGTTGAGGGGATTCAAACCCTGCTGAAACAGGCCGTTCGTCGGCAGATGGTGGCCGATGTGCCGGTGGGATGTTTTCTATCCGGCGGGTTGGACTCCACCACGCTGGCGGCACAGATGTCGGCCTTGAGCGGCCATCGGATCAAGACCTATTCGGTTGGTTTTGGTGATTTGATCGATGAACTCCCCTTCGCCCGCGATGCGGCGGCGGCCTATGGGACTGATCATCACGAATTGCAGATGGAGATCGACGTTTCGGCGGCGCTGGAGCGGATGCTTGATGTTTATGATGAACCCTTTGCCGATTCCTCCAACATTCCCACCTGGCATGTTTGTGAATTTGCCCGGCGGGATGTGAAGGTGGTTCTCAGCGGCGATGGGGCGGATGAATTGTTTGGTGGATATGAGTGGTATCGGTCGCTGCTGGAAGCCGACCGAGCCGATCCATCGGCCGACCAATGGTTGCTCCACATGCGGCAATCCACCCATCTTTACGGCGACAGAACGATCTTGTGGGGGGATCGTGGCAGGCCTGACATTGCCGATTTAATTCGCGGCCGGTTTGGCCCGCCGGAAGGTGTAACTGGAATCGACCGGGCGGCCTCGTTTGACCTCTCCTGCTATCTTGGCGGCGATATCCTGGTCAAGGTGGACCGCGCCGCCATGGCACATGGGCTGGAGACTCGATCCCCCTTTTTGGATGTCGATCTGGTGGAGTTTGTTTTGTCGTTGCCGCGGGAGATGCGATTTAAGACCGGAGAGGGGGGGCGGTTGAAATATCTGATGAGACGGGCTTTTGAGCATCTTTGGCCCCCTTCAGTCCGCACACGCGGGAAACAGGGATTTGGGGCACCGGTTTATCATTGGATGCAACAACCCGCGGTGGCGCGATTGTGGGAGCGGGTGATCGCCCCCGACAGCGCCCTGAGCGTTTTGCTTCCCGGCACGGCGGTGGTTGGACCCACCCTTCGGCCGCAGCGCCGCTGGACGATGCTGTGTCTGGGTCTCTGGCTTGAAAGGCATGGTTCATGTCTGGCTCACCTCTGATCACGGTGCTGCTCTGTTTTCACAACGACCGGGCGTATTTGGCCACGGCCGTTCGGAGCATTCTTCAGCAGACGATGAAGGATTTTGAATTTCTGATCTATGACGATGCGAGCAGCGATGGGTCGGCCGAGTTGTTGGCCGCTTTTGGTGATCCGCGCATCCAACTTCGCCGCAATCAGACCAATCTTGGACTCACCCGCACGTTAAATCTGGGTTTATTGGAGGCACGCGGCCAATTTCTTGCCCGCATGGATGGGGATGACATTGCCGACCCGCAACGACTGGAACTGCAATTGCAATTCATGCGGGAACATCGCGATGTCGGCCTGCTGGGCACATCCCGCACCCTGATCGATGAATCCGACCGGTTGATCGCACACGCGCCGGCCCAGTGTGATGATCTGTCCATCCGTTTCAAATCACTGCTGGGCAATCCCTTTGCCCACCCCAGCGTTTTCATGCGTATGGAAATCCTCCGCCGGCACGGCCTGCGCTACGATGAATCATTTCCCACCGCCCAGGATTATGATCTGTGGGTCCGCATGTTGATGTTCACCGCCGGCGCCAATCTCCTCCAACCTCTGTTGAAATACCGACTGCGAGGCGGCATCAGCAAAAATCGAAAGCTGGAACAACTGGCATCCCATGACCGCATCTCGCTGCGCGCCATCGCCGCATTTGCCCCCGGTTTCTCAATCCAGGCACATGAGTTGCGCCAGCTTCGCGGCCGATTTGGCGGACACAGTGTCCGCGATCCCTCCCTCGACCCGGCCGACCCGTATTGGCAAGGACGCCACGCCGAGCTGCGCGCGGCATTTATCGCCCACCACCGCGATCATCCCGACATCGGCCGATTCACCGTCGATTATTCCGGCTGACCCTTGGAGAGGTCGTACACCCACCCCTGGTTTGCCGGTTTCCAATCGACCAGTTCCCCCTCCTTGAAAAACAATCCCAACTCGCGAGTGGCCGCTTCGGGAGAGTCCGATCCGTGGATCAGGTTGAAGGAGTTGCTCACCCCGAAATCACCCCGGATGGTCCCCGGTTCCGCCTTGGATCCGAAGGTTGCTCCCATCATCTTGCGGGCGATGGCAATCGCATCCTTCCCCTCCAATGCCAGCACGACGACCGGCGAGGAGGTCATGAAATTCAACAGCCCATCATAAAACCCTTTGCCCTTGTGCGATTCGTAATGCTTTTCCGCCAACGCCCGGTGAATTTGCATCAGCTTTAACCCCACCACCTGCAACCCTTTTTGCTCAAACCGGCTTAAAATCCGTCCACACAACCCCCGCTGCACCGCATCCGGCTTGAAAATAATCAACGTCCGTTCCATGTCATCCTTTCAATTGATGTTCAGACCCCAATTTATGTGACAACCCGATTAGAGACAAGGAGCAAGGAAAAATGAAATCATCGGCTCAGCATCATGGCAAAAAACAAGAGTAATCCGGCCGCGCCGGTGACGATGCCGCCAATGGCCATTCCCCGGCCTCTGGTATGGCCGGCACGGTTGATCTGGATCAGCCCGACGATGCCGAAGATGATCGCCAACACGGAAGGGACAAAAAAGCACATCGACGGCAATCCGATGATCCCCAACACCAGCGAGGCAATGCAATAGCCATTGCTGTCGGTGGAGGGTTGCGCGGTGGTCCCTTCCATGGTGAAGGGGATGCCGCAACCAAGGCAGTTGTTGGCGGTGATGGGAGAGACCCTGGGGCAGCGGGGGCATTGGATGAATTGTTCGCCGTTGGGTTGGCGGATGATTTTAGGGGCGCGGCCGCCGGCGGCGGCGTAGGCGTGGACGGGGTGTGGGTCGGGTTTGATGATCTGGCGGGTTTTGGGATCGATCAGCCGACCGGAACGGTCGAGAATGGGGATGGTGATATTGTTACCGCAGGTGGGGCATTGGCCATCCTGGGCGGCCATGGATTCATTGGCTTCCAGTCGAGAGGAACAATAGCCGCAATTAAACCCATATCGCCGGCCGGGGCCTTGCAGATAGGTTGGCATGGTCACCATCGGATGGACGGCCGACGGCGGGGGGGTGGCGGGGATGGTCTGGCCAACCACCACATGGGCGCTGTTGGGAACCCGCACCACGGCCCGGCATTGCGGGCATCGCGCCAACTGCCCTTCCAGCGACGGCGGGACGCTGAGATGGGTCTGGCAGAACTGGCAGGAAAATTCCACCATGGGGATGGGATGATCCTAACTTTTGGGGCAATGATCGTCGAGATCGTGCAAAATGGCGTTTTTGTCGTTTTTTTGACAGGGCAAACGCATTTATATTTCCCCCTCCCCCGGTATTTCCGGGGGAGGGTTGGGGAGGGGGCCGTATCGCCGAATTCGAGGAAAAACCCCCACCCTAACCCTCCCCCGGAGTACCGGG
>JADLBV010000111.1 GCA_020847545.1 Phycisphaerales bacterium | reverse complement strand
CCCTTGTTCGGGCTATTTCACCACCATTCATCAGGAGGCCGAAACAATCCTGCAAACCCTGCGCGACCACCGCCATCGCCGCCCCACCACACTCTGGATGGTCGGCAAATTCATCGATCGCGGCACCTGCGCCGGCCCCGAATTTCAACCTTTACCTCCCTCGATCGTAAAGCCCGCGGAGGGGATCAGTAGAGATCAATCACCTCTGTCGTTATCCTCCAGCGCATGTCTATCGAGGTGATTCCATCCACGGATTTGCGCAACGGTCAGGTTGTTCGGCTGCAACAGGGTGATTACGACCGGCAAATCGATTATTCGGCCGACCCGATCCAAACCGCACAGTCTTTCGCGGGTGCCGGTGCGATCTGGATGCACATCGTCGATCTGGATGGGGCCAAACTCGGCCAAATCGCACAAGCGGACCTGATCCGGAAAATGATTGCCTCCTCCGGCCTGCGCGTTCAGGTGGGCGGTGGCGTACGCGGATCATCCGATATCGAAAAATTGCTCTCCATCGGCGCTGCCCGTGTGGTGGTGGGAACCAAAGCACTGGAAGACTGGGCATGGTTTGAACAACTGATCCGCCGGCCTGACATGGACCAAAAAATCGTTCTGGCCATCGACGCCCGCGAAGGTGTCATCGCCACGCGCGGCTGGACCGCCTCATCCGGCCGAACGGCCATCGAAATCGCACAACTCGTTCGCGGCTGGCCGCTGGCGGGGTTGTTGTATACGGATGTCGCCAAGGATGGAATGCTCAGCGGGCCGAATCTGGAACAAACCCGAAAACTGGCCGAATCAACCGATGTGCCGGTGATCGCATCGGGCGGCGTCGGCAATCTCGAACACATCCGCCAATTGACCCAACTGCCGATCTGGGGCGCCATCGTCGGCCGATCTCTGTACGAGGGCAAAGTGAACCTGCCCGAAGCGCTCTCCATCGCCCGCGTCGGCGGCTGAAAATCAATCGCAAATTTTACCACTGGCATAAAAGACATTTTTGTCTTATGATCACACCGCCAAGCTCAGGGATGGTGTATGCGATGGCTGCCGATTAGCGGACTGGCTTTCATCATAGCGGTGGTTCTTGGCGTGGTTTTCGGACTGGGGGCCTTCACGTTCGACTATGGGGAGGGGCTGAGTTACTTTTCAACCGACCCCAAGGCATGCGTCAACTGCCACATCATGCGCACCGAATATGATTCATGGCAAAAGAGCAGTCATCACGCTGCCGCCCGTTGCGTGGATTGTCACCTGCCGCACGAATTGGTTCCCAAATACATCGCCAAGGCCGACAACGGCTATCGACACTCGGCCCGGTTCACATTCAACGATTTTCACGAACCGATCATGATCACCCCGCGAAACGCGCGGATTCTGCAGGACAATTGTCTGAAATGTCACGGCGATTTTGTTCACGAGATCGTTCGTGGCAGCACCACCGCCAAAGATGCGGTCAAATGCGTGCATTGCCATATGAGCGTCGGACACGGACCGATGAAATAAAGGTCCATTCAGGAGAGGTTTTATGAGCAACATCGAAAGCGCCAATGTACCTCCCCCATCGCCCAAACGTCGCGGCCGAATCATCGCGTTTGTGATGACGGTGTTCATCACGGCCGCGCTGTGCGTGGCCATCACGGCGTTGCTGATGAACATTTTCCAGCACAAACAGGAGGCGAAAAACCCCTATCTGCGATTCGTCGATGTCACCGAGGAAACGACCGATCCGGCCGAATGGGGCAAAAACTGGCCGCGCGAATACGACAGTTACCTGCGCACAGTCGATGCCACGCGCACGCGCTATGGCGGCAGCGAGGCGATGCCCGAACAGAAGCTCGACCGCGATCCGTGGTTGAAGCGGATGTTCGCGGGTTACGCCTTCTCCATCGACTATCGCGACCGCCGGGGACATGCCTACATGCTCTTTGACCAGGAACAGACCGAGCGCGTCACCAAACGGCCGCAACCGGGCGCGTGCCTGCATTGCCACGCCTCGGTGATCCCAACCTATCGTCGCGTCGGCGGCGGTGATGTGATGAAAGGCTTTGCCGAAATTTGCGCCATGCCCTATCAGCAGGCGCTGGAGGAGATGAAAAAGACCCCCGATGGCACGCCCAATGTCGAACCCAACGCCCATCCGGTCTCCTGTGTCGATTGCCACGATCCCAAGTCGATGGAATTGCGTGTCACACGGCCGGGATTCATCAACGGCATCCGCGCGCTGGCCGAATCCGATGCCCCGACGCCCCACCTGCCGAGCATCGAACGCTGGCGCAAAAGCGGCCGTTCTCAACCTTATGATCCCAATCGGGACGCCTCGCGCCAGGAGATGCGCAGTTTCGCCTGCGGCCAATGCCATGTGGAATACTATTTCAAGGGGGATGGCAAACTGCTGACTTTCCCTTGGTTTAACGGCCTGAAGGTCGAGCAGATTGAAGCCTATTACGACAAGGTTGGTTTCACCGACTGGAAACATGGTGAAACCGGCGCCGGTGTGCTCAAGGCCCAGCACCCCGAATTTGAAACATGGAGCCAGGGCGTTCACGCCCGCAGCGGCGTGGCCTGCGCGGACTGTCACATGCCCTACATCCGCGAGGGGGCGATGAAGGTTTCGGATCATCACATCCGCAGCCCGTTGTTGATGGTCAACCGCTCCTGCCAGGTCTGCCACCATTTTCCGGAGGAAGAACTGCTAGCCCGCGTCGCCACCATTCAGGACCGCACCCACGGGCTGACCCAGCGCGCCGGCGAATCGCTGACGCAGATGTTGGATGCCATTCGCAACGCCAAGGCGGCCGGCGTGACCGATGAGCAGCTCAAAGGGGTCTACGACCTGCAACGCAAGGCCCAATGGCGGCTGGATTTCAGTTACGCTGAAAATTCGATGGGATTCCACGCGCCGCAGGAATCGGCACGGATTTTGGCCGAGGCGATTGATTACGCCAGACAGGGCCAGACATCGGCGATCCGGCTGCGCGCTCCCGCCCCGCCACCGACATCCAGGCCGGCCGACAACATCGAAGGCGTGATCCCGGCCGACAAGGCCCCGCCAGGGTCTGATGTTCGATAGAATTTAGGATGCCGCAATGGTGGGTTGTTTCCGCAGCAACTCGCGCGAAGTATTGAATACCATTGCCGGGGTGACGCGGGTCATGCAGCGGTGGTCCAGCGGGCAGTATTTTTTCTGACACGGCCCGCAGAAGACCTTGACCGACACCTTGCGTTCATATTCGAAATTGATCTCAGTCCATTGCGGGTGGGTGGGGCCAAAGATCGTCACCACGGGCGTTTGCACCGCCGCGGCGACGTGTCGAGCGCCGGTGTCGTTGGTGACCACCAGGTCACAGCGGCGGGTGATCTCCTTCAACGATCCCAAATCCAGTCCCGCATCAATCAAATCCGCAACCGTCCCCTTGATGTGCTTGCGGACGGCTTGAATGATCGGGCGTTCGCGCGGCGCGCCGGCCAGCAGGATCGTCGCCCCCAGTTCCTCCATCATCCGGTCGGCCAGTTCGCCAAAATATTCAGGCAGCCAGCATTTGGCTTCGCCGTGGGCCGCGCCGGGATTAAACAAAATCAACGGCCCCCGACCAGCCGCCCCCGGACGGTTGATCGCGGGATCAATGCCCGCGCGATCCAACACCTGCGCCGCCGAGCGGCGTTCGGCGTCGGTGATGAACAATTGCAGCGTCAAATCACGTGCCGACGACCCCAGATAGCGGGCCAACCCCATGTAATAACGCACCAGCGGCGTGGGGATGAATTTCCCCGCCTGTTTGACCGGCAGCAATTTGTCGGTCAACAGAAACGACCGTCCATCGCGGTCATAACCGACCACCTGTTCGATCTTGGCCAGCTTGCAGACCAGCGCGCTCTTGAATGAATTGGGCAACAGCACCGCCAGATCGAATTTCGCGGATCGCAATCGGCCGGCCAGATCAAGCAGCCCCCGCCCGGCCTTGGCCTTGGTCTTGCCGGTGCGATAGGTGATCAACTGGTCGGCCCAGGGCATCCCCGAATACAACGGCTTGACGTACCGACGCATCAGATAAGCAATGTGCGCCTGTGGATACAGTTCGCGCATCGCCCGCAACATCGGCGTCGCCATGACCGCATCACCCACCCATGAAGGCTGGACGATTAATATTTTGGAAATCTTGGAATTTTCGGACATCGGTTCGCAAGTATATCCGCTTGCGTGCCTCCGCCAAAGCGAACAAAACACAACATCCATCTTGGCGGATGACAGCCATTGGAATATGGTGGATGTCTTATGAAATTGGATGTGTTGTCGAGCGAAAACGATCAAGACCCCTGGTATCGCAAGGGGTTGAGCTTTTCCTGCACGCAATGCGGCAATTGCTGCACCGGCGGGCCGGGATATGTCTGGATCAGCACCCTGGAAATCGGACGACTGGCCGAATTTTTACACCTGACGCCCGCACAGGTGATTGAACAATATTGCCGAAAAATCAACAACCGATTCAGCCTGACCGAACGGATCAACCGCGGCAATTACGATTGCATTTTCTTGCGGGAAGAACCAACCACCCGCGTCGTGGAAGGACAGACCATCCGCACCACCAAGCGGGTCTGCTCCATCTATCCGGTTCGCCCCCTGCAATGCCGTACCTGGCCGTTTTGGGATTCCACACTGACCTCGGAACAATCATGGAAACAGGGAACCCAACGCTGTCCCGGTGTCAATCACGGCAAAAAATACACTTTCAAACAAATCGAAACCATCCGCACGGCCACCGACTGGCCCAAACAAAGCCCAGGAAGCACAAAATAAACCGTATTCGATTCACCCTCAGTGCCGCACAACGTAATCCAATTGTTTTAGGCTCTGTTGCATCGAATCCCACGCAGGAGAGCGCGCTGTTCACCGTCCGAGCAATTGCATGAACTGTTCTACGGTGAGACCAGCATCGGCAATGATGCGGCGGAGTGTGCCGGAGCGGATCTGCTTGTGGTCGGGAATAACGGCCCTGGCGTAAGGCTCCTGGCGGCGCAGGATCATGTGGCTGCCGGTCTGACGGCGAAAGACGAAGCCGGCCCGTTCCAGTGCGGCGCGGACATCTCGACCGGAAAGATCCGTTGGCAGCTTGCTCATGACATCCGGCAGACCGATGGCTGAAAGTTTTGATGCTCAGGCGGCGTCAATTTCGACAAACTCTTTGCCGGCTTCAGTGGGAACCGGATCGCCGGCGTCACGGCAGTCTTCCACATAAAGATCAATGGCCTGTCGGATGTTGGACAGCGCCTGGGCGCGGTTGTCCCCCTGGCTGACGCACCCGGGAAGCGCAGGCACACTGGCGATGTAGCCACCGTCCTCTTCCTGTTCCAGTACGACCGTGTAACGCATGGTTGTTTTCCTGTGGAACCGCAAGCCCACTTCTTCAGACGCCGCTCACGATGCCTTCGCTGGTGTTGGCCAGTTCAGCAGTGACTGGGCTTGAGTCAGCCAACACCAAATATATAACCTCGGTCGGTATTTGCGTCCAGAAAAAACAGTCCGGCCAAAGAAATCAACAGTCGGGTGTTGAATCATGCCGTTCATGTACGAACAAGCGGACTTTTCCATCGGGAGATGACATTCGAATCCGTAACGCTTGCGGGAGCGGACACGGCAACTTAGGATGCCGACAGGACTTGCGAAACGAAGGAGCGGCATGATCTGGATGCGATGGATGCTGACGATCCTGATTCTGGGGTGGATGGCACTGCCAGGGATGGCGCAACAACAAACCGCGTTTGATCCACAACGCCACATGCGCATCGCCGAAGTCCATTCCGGCATGACCGGATATGGTTTGTCGGTGTTTTACGGCACCAAAATCGAGCGATTTGAGGTGGAAGTCGTCTCGGTTTTGAAGAATTTCAACCCGCAGGGGGATGTCATTCTCATCCGTTGCAAGGGGGCGAATCTGGAACACACCGGCCCCATCGCGGGGATGAGCGGGTCGCCAATTTATTTGAAGGATGATTCTGGAAAATATCGACTGGTTGGGGCCTTCGCCTACGGCTGGCAGATGATGAAAGACCCGCTGGCGGGGGTTCAGCCGATCGAATACATGATGAAGCTGGACACCAGCACGCCAACCACCTCGCCGACATCCGCCTCAACATCCACCCCAACGCAAACCAATTCACGAACGGTATCGCCGGTACGCTGGTCAATCGGCGACATCGTGTGGCCCGCGGGAACAAAGCCCTCACAGAATGCGTTCCCCTTTTCACACTGGAACATCGCACCCGCTCCGCAACTGGGTGGAGAATTGACCGATGCCGCGCAATTGCATCCCCTCTCCACGCCACTGATGACCTCCGGAATGCCCACCTCCGCCATGGGCCAACTGGAATCGATCTTCAAATCATACGGCATGGTTCCGCTGCAATCGGGTGGTGGGTCATCCGCCAATTCATCAACCACCCAACCGGCCGTCGATTTGGACCCCGGTTCGGTGCTGGCGGTTCCGCTGTTGACCGGCGATGTGGACATGACCGCCATCGGCACCTGCACCGAAGTTTTGGGTGATCGGGTCTATGGATTTGGACATAATTTCAACAACGAAGGACAAGTCTCTTGGCCCATGGGAAGTGGCCGGGTCAACGCGGTGATCGCCAGCATGATGAGCAGCTTCAAGATCGGTGAGCTGTCACAAATTCGCGGCACGCTGCGGGCCGATCAGATGGTGGGTGTGGCGGGCGTCATGGGCGAAGCGCCCCCCACCGTGCCAATTGATCTGCATCTGGTTTATACCGATGGTTCGCTGGACCGGAATTATCATTTTAACGCCGCCATTCATCCAAAATTCACCCCGCTGCTGGCCGGGGCGGCGATCAGCGCCGCCGTCAGCAGCGCCCGCGAGTTGCCGCAGTATCACACGCTGGATTACGACCTGAAGTTGGATTTTGAAGACGGCCAAACCATCGAGGTGCATAACACGGCCGTCAACAGCAGCGCAAATGATGTCTTCGCCGACATCGGCCTGCCGATGATGGCGGCCGCGGAAAATCCATTTCAGCGGGTGATGGTCAAGAAAATTTCAGGTACGCTGACAGTCACGCCCGAAGCCCGCGAAGCCGTTTTATTGTCGGTCAATCTCCCAAAACTCAAATACCAGCCGGGGCAAATGCTCAAGGCATATGTCACCTATCGCCCGTTCCGCGCGGCCGAGGCGATCCTGCCCGTTGAGTTGGAATTGCCCCGCGACCTGCCGGAAGGAACCTATCAACTGGTGATTTCCGACTGGCAGCGATTTTTGCAGGATGAAATGTCCAGCAAACCGTTTCGATTCACGGCCGAGAACATCCAGCAGGTGTTTGATGTGCTGCACGATTACACTTCATTTCGTCGCGATGCGGTCTATCTGAGGCTGCTGCGACAACCCGATGGAGTGGCGATCGGCCGGGTGGCGATGCCGCATCTCCCCTCATCCCGCCGACAAATCCTGATGGACGCCGGCCGCAGCAACACCACGCCCTTTGTCAGCTCCACCGTCAAGGTCATCCCAACGCCGCTGGTGATGAGCGGAGCCGCCGAATTTCAGATCACCATCGATCAGTACGCCAAAGTCGAAGTCGCCGGCAAACCGCCAAAGGCCGAACCTGCCCAGCCGCCCCCGGCCAAACAGGAACACAAACCCGCGCCCAAGGCCGAACCCCCCGCCGTGGGTGGCAATGAACCGGTAAACTGACCCATCCAATCGGAGAATCTATGCGTCGAATGTTAGCCCTGTTGATCTGCTCCCTGTCGATGCCCGCGCTGGCGGTCAACACTTCACATTGGGTCCATACCAGCGAGGCCGATTTCAAGGACGGCAAATTTGAAAACACCCTCGCCACCAACCTGGGTGATGTCAAACTGTCGCGCGCATTGAAAACACTGCTCGAACAAGACCCCCACGTCAGCAGTGTCTATTGCATGGTCGAAGCGCCCGACAAAACCATCTACGCCGGCACCGGCCCGGATGGCATCATCCTTCAGATCAAGGATGACAAGGTCTCCACCTTCGTCAATTTGGACGATTCAACGGCCGTATTCAGTCTGCTGATCGACAAGGATGGGCATCTTCTGGCCGGCACCGGCGGCGACAAGGGACGTATCCTGAAGTTTGAAAAAGAGGGCACCCCACCCAAAGAACTTTTTTCCGCCAACGGCGTGCAATACATCTGGTCCATGCGACAGATGAGCGATGGTGCGATCATCGCCGCCACCGGCCCGACCGGACAACTGTATGAAATTTCACCCGAAGGAAAATCCCGACTTCTGTTTGATTCCGATGAACGCAATCTCATGAGCATGACCTCCGACGGGGGCGATCTGCTCTACATCGGGACCGACCCCAACGGCCTGGTCTATCGCATCAACCGCAAAACCGGCGAGGCGTTTGTCTTGTACGATGCCCCGGAATCTGAAATTTCGGCCTTGGCGTTGGATGGCAATGGAATTTTGTACGCCGCCACCGCCCAGGCCGGCGAATCGCCTGCCGCCGCTGAAAACCCCGGCATGACCGAGCAGGTGGGCCGTCCTGAATCCACCCCCGGCGTGCCGATCCCTTCGCAACCCCCGGGCAATCCCAATCCGCCGGAAGTCCCCGACCCCAATCCGGGCGAGCCGCAGCCAATTCCAAAACAATCCTCCATCTCCACCGATATCCCCTTGCATATGGATATTTTGCCCGAAGACGATGGAGACGCCCCACCAGAACAAGCTCCCGCACCCCAGGCCGTCGCTCCGGAAGCCACCCAACCCCAACCGGCCGCCCAGCCGTCCGTCTCCCCCAACCCCAACGGCAACGCCATTTACCGCATCGACCGCGAAGGATTCGTCAACGAAATCTTCCGCCAACCCGCGACCGTCCTTGCGATGATCGAACAAAATGGCGTATTGCTGGTCGGCACCGGCGATGAAGGACAGGTTTATCAGGTCAATCCGCAGGCCGAAGAAACCACCGTTCTGGCCAAAGTCGATCCCAAACAGGTCGTCTGTCTGCTGGCGGCCTCTGATGGGCGGATTCTCATGGGTCTGGCCAACGTCGGCGGCATCGCGGCCATGAGCGGCGGATTTGCCGAACAAGGAACCTATACCAGTGCCGTACTCGATGCCACCCAGATCAGCCGATTGGGCAAAATCCAACTTCGAGGGACATTACCCAAATTAACGTCCCTTCAAGTCCAAACCCGAAGTGGCAACGTGCGCGAACCGGGTTTCGGCGGCTGGTCAGACTGGTCGCAACCCGTTTCGGCACAAATGTTTGTGAAAATTACCTCCCCCTCCGCGCGATTTTTCCAGTATCGACTGCAATTTGTCAGCGAAAATGGCAAGGATTCGCCCGTGGTGGATTCGGTCAATGTGGCGTATCAGATCCCCAATCTGGCGCCACACATCAGCTCCGTCCGTTCGGCACCAGCATCGGCATCCAATACGCCCACTGTCGCCCCATCCAGCAACAATGGCCACATTCAGATCGCATGGGAGGCGGCCGACCCCAACGCCGATCCGCTTCAATATTCCCTGTTTTTCCGTCAAAATATCAATGGACCGTGGATTTTACTCAAGGACAAATTGTCGCAGCCGACGTATGACTGGGACACCCGACAGGTGGCGGATGGGCGATATTGGTTGAAGGTGGAGGCCTCGGATGTGGCTTCCAACGAACCGGGGGCCGGGCGGACGTCCACCCGCCTGAGCGACCCGATCCAGGTGGACAATACCCCCCCGATGATCGGGGATTTGAAATGGCTCAAGCAGCCGGGCGGGGTCAAAGTGACCTTCCGTGTGGTGGATCACACCAGTACGGTCGCTTCGGCCGAATATGCGGTTGATTCGAGCGACAACTGGCAAGCGGTCTTTCCTTCGGATAATATATTCGACGATCCCGATGAAGCCGTGGAAATGGCGGTCAAAGGGATTGGCGTTGGACCGCATCAGATCACGGTCCGGGCCACCGATTCCCACGGGAATACCGTGTACGAAAATGTCCTGGTGACGGTGGATAAACCCGCCGAAGTTGGCCGCTGATCGGGCCTTGGAATTGATTGGAAAGATAGACGATGCATTACCCACATAGAATCAGCAAGGTGAAGCGGGCCCGCAAGATCGGCTTTCGCGCCCGCATGAAGACCAGCAACGGTCGTAAGACCATCAACCGCAAACGCCGGGTCGGCCGCGCGGTGCAGGTGGTCTGATTTCACTGTTGGCTTGTACGCATTTCGATGATGTACACAGGGTAGCGCACGCGCAAAACCAACGCGGCGCTACCCGTATTAGTTTTACGATACGGTCAATTCAGGCGTCGGGGCGCTCAGGTTTCTAAGGCTGACCTGACCGGCCAGCGTTCTCACCATCGATTCGAGTGCGGCCGCCAGTTTGGGATTGCCGGTGAAGTTCGCGTGCGGATTGCCGGCGTCGCTGTTGACGCGCAATTCAGTGAACATCGGGATCGATCCCAAAAAGGGCAGCCCCAGGCTCTGTGCCGCACGTTCCGCCCCGCCCCGCCCGAATATGTCATGTTCCGAACCATCGGGCGCGACGAAATAACTCATATTCTCGACCACGCCCAGCACCGGCGTTTCCAGTTGCAAAAACATCCGTGCGGCACGGATTGCATCGTCCAGTGCCACTTGTTGCGGCGTCGCCACCACCACCGCGCCGGTCAACGGCAGCAACTGGCACAACGTCAACGGCACATCCCCCGTCCCCGGCGGCAAATCCACCACCAGATAATCCAATTCCGGCCATTCGGTATTGTCGGCGAACAACTGCTTGAACGCCCCATGCGCCATCGGTCCGCGCCAGATCAACGGCTTGTCCTGTTCCACCAATGACCCGATTGTGATCGCGTGGATGCCATGCACATTGTGCGGCATGATCTTAGGCCCGCGAGCCCGCGCCGGCACGCCGCGAATCCCCAGCATCGTCGGCATCGATGGGCCGTAAATGTCTCCATCCATCAAACCCACCTGCGCCCCGGATCGCGCCAGCCCCACCGCCAGATTCACCGACACGGTGCTTTTCCCCACGCCCCCCTTGCCCGCACCCACCGCGATCACATTTTTCACCTGCGGCAGCAGATTGCTGTTGCGGGAGATGGCCGCCCCGCGCGTCTTGGCGCTCAGTTCCAGTTCCACCTGCTCAGCGCCGATCTTCTTCAGCGCATCTTCAACGTCCTTTTTAATGACATCCTTCAACGGACACGCCGGCGTCGTCAGCTCCACATGGACCCACACCTTGCGCCCATCCACCCGGACCTCCTTCACCATGTTCAAGGCGACAATGTCCTTGAACAATTCCGGGTCGTTCACCGTCTTCAAAGCCGACATCACCTGCTCACGCGTCAGATCCATGATCCCTTTCATGTAAAATTTTGAGGATTGTAGGCATTGATTTGCCCCCAAGCCAATCGGATGAGAAAATCTTTTCGCCCGTTTCGGACAATTTTATTTTTCTTGCGGCCATTTGGCGCTGCGCCCGGCGTTGGGTATAGTACCGGACTTTCCGCAAACCGGGCGTTCGGTGGCGGCGTAACAATAATGTTCGGCTGACGTACAGGCCATTTCGCCCTACGCACGACGGACAAGAGGAGTTTTGGACCATGAAACCGAAGATTCACCCGCGATATCAGAATTGTTCCGTGCATTGCGCCTGCGGCAGCACCTTCACCACCCGCAGCACGCTGAGCCGGATCAACGTCGATATTTGCAGTTCCTGCCACCCGTTTTTCACCGGCAAACAGAAATTCGTGGACACCGCCGGCAGACTGGAACGATTCAGCAAGAAATTCGGCGGAACCTACAGTTTCCAGAAGACCGCCGCCGCGGCCAAGTAATTGGCCCTTATTCCAATTTGCAAAATATAGCCCAGGGGCTTCCCTGGGCTTTATAATGCGCCTGGATAACATCAGCATGAAGCAACTTTTGGGGAGACTGTTGACGGCTTTGCTGTTGGCGACGGCATTGGCCGGCTGCCAAAGCTCCGCCCGCCCAATGGTCCCCACCACCGGCCCATCAATGACCGGCTTGTCCAATCCGCTACTGGTCGATCCGGTTGATGCGATGTGTACCCCACCCCTGGGTTGGAAGGCCGATCCACTGAAACATTCCGGACGACATGACCATCAGGTATGGCTCAGCCCCACCGGTCACACCGCCTACGGGGTGATTCACTTTTCGCTGCCGCTGCCGGTGAATGCCGATTTTGTGCTGCCCTTTTTTCTTCGCGAGATGAAAAAATCCGAAGGGGAAGCCATCCTGCTCAGCAAAGAATTCGACCCCACGCTCCCCGGTATGCGATTTGTGGCCGAGGGAGGGTTGTACAAGATGCGAAGCAACCTCATCGTCCGCGGATGGCAGGGTTGGGCGATCTATGCCGGCACGTTGCGCAAGGAGACCATCAACCCGGTCGAACTGGACCTGGCGGAGCGGGCGCGAGACCACACGCGCATTGGGGAATAACAGTCCATTCTGTAATGACCTTTACACTCTGACTTTCACCACCCTATCATGAGGGAAATAAAAGGAGATCGAACCATGCAAACTCGTGAACTTGGAAAAAGCGGCCTGCGCGTGTCGGAACAGGGGTTGGGGTGCATGGGGATGTCCGAATTTTATGGCCCGCATGATGAGAATGAGTCCATCCGTGTGATTCTTCGGGCATTGGACCTGGGGATCAATTTTCTGGACACCGCCGACATGTATGGCAGCGGCCACAACGAGCAATTGGTGGGCCGGGCGATTGCGGATCGGCGACAGCGGGTCATACTGGCGACCAAATTCGGCAACATGCGCGGGCCGGGTGGATCGTTCCTGGGAGTCAACGGCTCACGCGATTATGTCCGCAGTGCCTGTGAGGCGAGTTTGAAGCGACTCGGTGTGGATGTGATCGACCTGTATTACCAGCACCGCGTCGATCCGAAGACCCCCATCGAAGAGACCATCGGCGCGATGGCCGACCTGGTCAAGCAGGGAAAGGTTCGATATCTGGGGATGTCCGAAGCATCGGTTGCGACGCTCCGTCGGGCGGCCAAGGTGCATCCGATCGCCGCGTTGCAGACGGAATATTCGCTCTGGACACGCGATGTGGAGCGGGAGATTTTGCCCGCCTGCCGCGAGTTGGGAATCGGATTTGTCTCCTACAGCCCGCTGGGACGGGGATTCCTGAGCGGCAAAATTCGCGGCAAGCAGGATTTGGCCCCCGAAGACTGGCGGCGAAACAGTCCACGGTTTCAGGATCAAAACCTTCAACAAAATCTGAAACTGGTCGATGGGGTCGAACGCATCGCAAAGAAAAAAGGGTGCGCTGCGTCACAAATCGCATTGGCGTGGGTTTTGTCACGCGGCACGGATGTGGTTCCGATCCCCGGCACCAAACGGCTCAATTACCTCGAACAAAACGCCGCCGCCGGCAAAGTTCAACTGGATGATCAGGATCTGCGTGAACTGGACGACCTGACCCAATCCAATGCGGTGGTGGGTGATCGGTATTCCGATTCGGGCATGAAGGCGGTCAACATTTGATCAGGGCAGATCGGACCAAACGCTCAATACGCGATTCACCTTTTGATCCAAGGGTTCATCCACATCCAGCCATAAAACCCCTTCAAACCGCCTGAACCATTTGATCTGTCGGCGGGCCAGTTGACGGGTTTGGATTTTGATCTGCTCGATGGCTTCTTCCAACGACGATTTTCCGTGGAGATGGTCGATGATCTGTGTATATCCCGCCGCCTCGGCGGCCGTGGGGGATAAGGTGCCATATCGCTCCAGCAAGCGTTGAACTTCGTCCACCCATCCCGATTCAACCATCTGTTTGACCCGTTGATTGATCCGGCGATTGAGTTTATCCCGATCGGTGGTAAGTCCCACCCAGACCGTCTGATGTCGCTTGGGTTCACTCTGCCAATGCGTCTGCAAACTTGAAATTGGCTTGCCGGTCAGTTCATAGACCTCAAGGGCACGAATCAGCCGTTTGCTGTCATTGGGATGGATTCGGCCGGCCGCCGCCGGGTCAACCTGACTTAACTGCTGGTACAAGTCGGTCGGGTTTTGCTCCCGCAACCGCTGCCGCAACGATTCATCCGCCCCCGGCCCTTCAAATATTCCCTGAAACAATGACTTGTAATATAGAGGCGTTCCCCCCGCCGCGATCAATGGCACACTTCGTTCGCGGCAATCGGCGATCACCTGATCCGCATCTTGAACGAACCGGGCCACGGTATAGCTTTCATTCGGCTCCACGACATCCAGTAAATGGTGGCGGATTTCCGACCGCTCGGCCGGCGATGCCTTGGCGGTTCCAATGTCCATGCCGCGATACACCTGCATGGAATCCACATTCAGAAGCTCGGCCCCCCGCCGACGGGCCAACGCCAAAGCCAGTTCGGATTTACCCGATGCGGTTGGTCCCAGGATCGTCAAGATCGAATGTGTCATTTCGTACTTGGCTGCCACATTGGCAGAACCGGCAATATCATCAATTTATGGACGCATCATAACTTGTTATTCAGCAATGTATTACATCGCCACTGAACCAACCTTTGGTTGGCACAGGTTTTGTAATAGTACCAGTGTGGCTATGAGTTAAAGGTTTTACAAACATTAAGAAAGGAGACCTATCATGGCATTACCTACCCGAGTGAATCGTTCAACGCAAATGGACCCGCTTGAGCTTGCTCAGCGCGACTTTGACACCATGCTTGGGCGGCTGTTCACCGGCCGACAATATGACGGCATGGGTCTGGCGCCTTATGGCGTTGATATTCGCGAAGATGCCGATCATTTTTACGTTGAGGCCGAATTACCCGGCTTCAGAAAAGAGGATGTTGACATCACGCTGGAGAATCAAACCCTGACGATCTCGGCCGAGCGAAATGAACAAAGTGGCGATCCGAAAAAGGAACCGCACGGCAAGCCGGGACAGTTGCTCTTAAACGAGCGGCGGTACTCGAAGTTTCTTCGCAGCTTCACGCTGCCGCCGACCGTGGATGAGCGGACGGTGGATGCCAAGCTGTCCGATGGTGTGCTGCGGATCACGCTGAACAAGCGCGAAGAGACCAAACCGCGCAAGATTCAGGTCAGTTGAGTCCGACGTATGAACCCAACGGAAACGGGAGCGTTATGATAACGCTCCCGTTTCTGTTTTTTCCAGGAATTTCAGTGGCTTTTATGAACCCACGGCCACCGCGACCGGACGGGCCGGTATGTTCAGCCGTTCGCCCGCGCCTGATGGCCCCGCGGGCTTGGCGGTGGTGGCGGTTCCGGTCTTGTGGTCCGGTTGAAGAACCAGCGTCATCCGCCGGCCTTCCATTTTGGCATCCCGTTCGATCTTGCTGACCAGGACCAGTTCATCCTTGACCTTTTTCATGATGTCGCGGCCCAGCTCGATATGGGCCATTTCGCGGCCGCGAAATTGCAGGGTGAATTGAACCTTGTTTCCCTCTTTAAGGAAATCGCGGGCGCGGTTGATCTTGATCATCAAGTCGTGATCGCCAATCTTCACCGTCTTGAATTTCAGTTCCTTGAGCTGGCCGGCACGGCTGCTGGCGCGGCTCTTGTCTTCCTTCTTTTGTTGTTGATAGCGCCATTTGCCGTAATCCATGATTCGGCAAACGGGTGGGCGGGCGGTGGGGGCGACTTCAACCAGGTCCATCCCAACTTCGCGGGCCATGCGGAGCGCTTCGTTGGTGGAGACGATGCCGACTTGCTCATCCTTATCGTTGATCAGGCGGATCGGTGAGATCCGGATCTGTTCGTTGTGGCGGAAATTCGTAGAAATGGCGTTCTTCTCCTGAAAATAAACCCATCCGTTGGGAAAAACACTCTCCCGTCACGCGGTATGGGGTGCAAATATCAAGCCAAAAGGGGAAAATTACAGCCTGTCCCGCAGGTTATCTCCCCGGAATTATACGTCAAAATGGCATTGACGGTGCGACCGCAAGGGTTTAACCCCGCGCCCGCACGTCCACATTATGAGTCATAATCGGCACTTTTGCAAGCAATTCCTTATCAAAATCGAACCCCAAACCCCAATACAGGGCTGTTTTCGTGCTGGTTGATTTGGATTGGAATGCTCTTTTAATTGCCCAGGACAGGATTTGAACCTGCACGCCTTGCGGCGCTACCACCTCAAAGTAGTGCGTCTGCCAATTCCGCCACCTGGGCTTGCGTGGGGCATTATATCGGCCGAGTTGATCATGTCGAGGATCAACGGGAGGTGGATTTCCATGCCTGGGGGTGGTCGTCGCGGACCATCTCCAAATCGGCGGCGGATGCGTTGGATCGGACTTGTTTGGGGTTTTTACACCCCGGAATGACGGTCGTCACGGCCGGGTGTTGCAGCACCCAGGCCAATGCCCAGGTCGCCATCGGCACGCTGGGTGGGAGTTCGGATTTTTCGATTTGTTCCACCTCGCGCAGGCGGTTTTCCACTTCCTGAAGTTTGTAACCGCTGCGCACGTCGTCGGCCGCGAATCGGTCTCCAGGTTTGTACTTGCCGGTTAAAAAACCACTGGCCAGCGGCACGCGGGCCAGTACGCCAAGGTCCTGTCGTCGGCAGGAATCGAACACACCCTTTTCGGGCTTGCGATCCAGACGATTGTAAAGCACCTGGATCGTCTCCACCTGCGCCTGTTGAGATGCCTCCGTCTGGTGGAGATTGTCATTGGGCGCGATTGAATTGCCGATGTGGCGAACCTTTCCCTGTTCCTTGAGCCGGATCAATGTCTGTTGCAATTCCGAGTTGTCAAACTCCTCATTGCGTATCGAATGGTATTGCAGGATGTCAACATAATCCGTCCGCAACGCCCGCAGCGAATCTTCGAGCTGACGCACGGCATCCCGCGGCGTGCGTTCATCGGTACGCTTGAGAAAGCCTTGAAATTGGTGGCCAAACTTGGTTGCGATGATCCACCGGTCGCGGTTGCGATGGACAGCATTGCCGATCAGTGATTCGGAGGTGTGATCGCCGTAACATTCGGCCGTGTCGATCAGGTTAATCCCTAATTCATGGGCCGTGTTGAGGATTTGATCCGCGTCATCTTGTGAAAAATCCCTGGCCCATTCACCCCCGAATTGCCATGTGCCCACCCCCACCACCGATACGCGGATATTGGTCTTTCCCAGTCTGCGATATTTCATTTCGATCGAACTCCTCTTGCTGGTCGGATTGTAGGATGCCAAAACGCCGCCCGCCATGTTGCAATCGATTTCATGTCCGCTTCAATATTTGAACCCAAGGCACACTTGTGGCACAATTCCGCACCGTTCGTCGTTTCGAGTCGTCGTCGACAGGGTAATGCCGCATGTTATTGCAAACCAACAGTTACATCGTCCCCAAGGAAAAACGCGCCGAACACGCGCGGCTGATTCGTCGATTTCGTCAGACGTTGAATCGTCTCGGCTGCGACAACTTTGAGATTTACGAACAGGTCGGCCACAACTGGTCCAGCGGCGAAACCACCGGGCGGTTCGTCCAGATCATGCGATTTCGCGACCGCCGCCATCAGTTGTCAGTCCAGAGCGCTGAACGAACCGATGCCTCCGCGCAGGCCCTGATCGCCGAATTTTGCGAGCTGATCAATTTCCCCTATCAACAGCAACAGGGGCTGTTCGCCGTCGGGTATTATCAGGGTGTGCTGCCGATGTCCCTTTCACGAACAGAATCCACTGAAGACGAAGACCCCTTGCCCGAAGAAGTGGCCCCCGCCGATGAACCGGTCGTGGAAGCCGAACCCCTTCACACCTCAGAAGATGTGACGGAAGAAGGCCAGGGGTAACGCAAGGGCGTCGTCAATTGGCCGCAACACTGTAGCCCGCCGACTGATTATCAGACCCTGCGCTCCTACAACCCGCACGAACGATGCAACCTTCGTCGGAATTTTGATTTTTGGGTCTGATTCGCTTGCCTTGCGTCGATTTCTAATCTCCCGACCGTCGATGTTCTTGAGGAGGGAAGCATGAAAACCATTATTCGACTGATCGTCCTTGTTCTGATGTTGGGCGGCTGGGGTTTGGCGGCCGCGTCGTTGCATGTGATCCGAACCCCTTCCACCATCACCATTGTCCCAAAAAACCGTCTGGGTTTGCGTGACACCTATGTGGACACCCGTGCATGGACGATGGATGATGTGGTCAAACACGCCGATGTCACCCGTCGAATGATCGAGCTTGGCAAAAGTGAACTATTAAACAACGTCGCCGACCCCAAAAGCGGCCAATCCCTGCAGGATCAACTTCACGAAGCCCTCGACCGTGCCGGCCCGCCGGCCGACGCCACCCAGCCCACCACGCACACCGCTGCACGAACTGGATTGACCGTCGCCAAGGCGATCAGCCAACTGGACATTGTCTGGGGCGAAGCCCGCTGATACGCCCCATTTTTGATCATCTGACGTTTCACTGGTTTCAATTCGCGATACAATGTGTGGCATGTTGCCACGCACCCTGATTCTTCGCGCCGCGGGTACCAATTGTGACCGGGAAACCGCCCATGCCTTTGAACTGGCCGGGTCGGAATCCCAACGGGTTCACATCAATCGCCTGTTGGAAAAGCCGACGCTGCTGGATGATTATCAAATCCTTGCGATTCCAGGTGGATTCAGTTACGGCGACGACATCGCCGCTGGGCGGATTCTGGCCAATCAGATCACCCATCATCTGGGTGATGCGCTGAGGCGCTTTGTCGAATCGGGTAAGCCGATCATCGGAATCTGTAATGGGTTTCAGGTGTTGGTGAAGACCGAGTTGCTGCCGGGGGCGATTGGGGCGAATCAAACCGGCCGACAGACGGCGACGCTGACCAACAACGACTGCGGGCGATTCATCAATCGATGGGTCAATTTGTGTTCCAAGAGCGAGTTGTGCATCTGGACGCGCGAATTGGGCGCATCCGAACCGTTGCCGCTGCCGATCGCGCATGGTGAGGGGAAATTCATCCCGGCCGATGAATCGGTCCGTAAGGAACTGTGGGAAAATGAACAGGTGGCGATGATTTATTGCCGGGCCGATGGTTCGCCGGCGCGGGGGGAATATCCTGACAATCCCAATGGATCGGTGGATGACATCGCGGGGGTTTGCGACCGGACGGGATTGGTCTTCGGGTTGATGCCTCATCCGGAACGATTCGTCTCCCCGTGGCAACATCCGGCATGGACGAGCATTCGCCAGTCCGGCGGCGAGGGACGGGGATTAAAACTGTTCCGCAACGCGGTGGCGCATGTCCAGCAGGTTGGGGCGGGGGTTTAGCTTCACAGGTTGTGTTTCAGGTGATGTATGTCCGAGACAATCGACAACCCGTTACGAGAATTGCACGAACGGGCCGGGGCTGAATTTCAGGATTATGGATCGATACCGATCGTCAGCACTTTTGGCCAGCCGCAGGCGGAATATGCGGCCATCCACAAGGTGTGTGGGTTGATGGACCTGCCGCATCGCGGATTGTTGAAATTGACGGGGGCGGATCGGCTGGCCTTTTTGAACAATCTGCTGACCAATCAGACCTGGGACAAGGGGACCAAAAGCGGACTGTCGGCCGGCCAGGGGGTTTATGGGTTTTTCCTCAATGGCAAGGGACGGATCGAAACCGATGTCAATGTGCTGAATCGGGAGGAATCGACCTTTCTGGAGATGGAAGCCCGCAAAGTTGAGTCGATGGCGGCGATGCTGGAAAAGTATCTGTTCGCCGAGCGGGTGAAGATCGAGCCGCAATCGGGGAAGTTACACCAGTTGTCGCTGCATGGGCCGCTGACTGTGGAGATATTGAAAGAATCCACGGGGCGCGATGTGGATCAACTGCCGCAACTGGGTTCGATGTCGGCCGAGGCGTTCGATCAAGAGATCACAATCTATCGTGACGACCGGGCGGGTGTGCCGGGATTTTACCTGAATGCTGCGACTTCGGCGGTATCGGCGGTCTGGGATCAACTGATCGAGAGATTTGCTCAAGGCGAAGAACTGGGCAAACGTCGGCTGCGGCCGGTGGGTTGGGCGGCGTTTAATGCGGCACGGATCGAGGCGGGCAGGCCGATGTATGGGATCGATTTTGATGATTCGGTGCTGCCGGCCGAGACGGGATTGATGAAAAAAGCGGTCAGTTTGACCAAAGGGTGTTATCTGGGTCAGGAGATCGTGGCGCGGATGCACGCGCGGGGACAATTTTCGCGGCAACTGGTGGGACTGCGAATGGATGGCGATGCGTTGCCGATCGAAGGCGCGCCCATTCACGATGAAGGCGAAAACATGATCGGCGGCGTGACCAGCAGCACGGTTTCGCCGGTGCTGAGCAACGCGGCAATCGCGCTGGGATATGTCAAACGCCCATTCGTGGCCGATGGGACGACCGTGTGCATCGCGGCCGAGGGGCAAATGCGACCGGCCAAGGTGGTGGGGTTGCCATTCGTCCATGGTGATTAGCATGGCCGATCAGGACATTAAGCATCTGGAAGCGCCGGTTCGTCAATCCGGGTTGGCGTATGCGCTGCGGGCATTGGGGCGGGATCGGTTGCCGGAAAAGGTGGAGTTGGTCGATGGGGAATATCAACTCTTGCAGACGTTTAAGCACGATTTTTTTGCCGTGACTGGTTTTTATCAGCGGGCGGATGGAGTCCGGGCGGTGGTCAAGATGGGGCGAACCGCGCCGCTGGCGGGGTTGCCGCTGGAATGGATCGGGCGGTGGTTGTGCGGGAGGGAGTTGCGGTTTTATCGACGACTGGCGGATTTGCCCAATGTGCCGGCCGTTTTGGGGAATGTTGGTAAGACCGGTTTTGCGCACGCCTATGTTGAGGGGCGGCCACTCTCCAAGGAACATCCTGTGCCGGATGGTTTTTTTGCCCAGTTGCAGGAATTGATGGTGGAATTGCACCGGCGGAGGATGGCCTATGTGGACACCAACAAGCCGCAGAACATTTTATTGGGGGATGATGGCCGGCCGCATTTGATTGATTTTCAGATCAGTTGGGAGGCGCGAAGGTTTAATCCATTGAGCCGCTGGTGGCTGGGCCGGTTGCAGCGGGCGGATATTTATCACATTTTGAAACACAAGCGTCGAATGCGGCCGGATGAATTGACCGAGGCCGAACGGCGCATCGCCGAACACAAAAGCCCGCTGATCCGGCTGCATCGATTCATATTCAAACCCTATTTCGTGATCCGCCGTTGGATCATGGGGCGATTGCGAAATTCGGGGCGGCTGTTGCCGGAGGGGAGTAAATAAGGTTTCGTGTGCGGCAATCATGTCCGGCGGAGCCGGACCTACGAATTTGCATCACAGCGCGATGGCCGCCTTGATGACTGGGGCGAGGGGGTCTTGGGTGAGGGTAAAGCCGAGTTTCTTGCAGATGCGTTGCATTTCGAGATTGTCGGGCAGGATATCGGCGACGATTCTTGAGAGTTTTTCATCACGACCAACCTGAATGAGCAGGTCGAGCATTCGGCTGCCCAGGCCGCGATTTTGCCATTGATCGCTGATCAGCATGGCGAATTCGGCCTGATTGCCGAAGGGGAGTTTGCCGAGGCGGGCCACGCCGAGGATTTCGTGGCGGCCGGTGGCGGGGTCGTGGTGGTCGGCGACCAACGCAATGTCGCGGTCATAATCGTTGAAACAGACCCTTGTCAGGCGTTCGTGGGTGGTGCGCAAATTGAGTTTCATATGATGAAAATAGCGCAACCGCACGCTGCGTTCGCTGAGGGTTTGGTGAAATTGAACCAGCAGCGGCTCATCTTCAGGACGGATGGGGCGAATGGTGACACTGGCTCCATCCTTGAGCGTCCATGGGGTGATGTACTGAGTTGGATAGGGGCGGATGGCCGGCCGGGGGAGGGATTGCTCGCCGACATCCGGACCATGTACGACGACGCGGGCGTCGAGCGCGATCAGTTGCTGATCGGAGGCCAGCAGCGGGTTGATGTCGATCTCCTTGATCCATTTTTGTTCAACCACCAGTTGGCTGAAGCGGACCAGCAGGTGTTCCAGCGCGGCCAGATCGACCGGCGGACGGCCGCGCACCCCTTTGAGGGCTTTATAAATGCGGGTCTGTTCGATCATCCGCCGGGCCAATGTCGCATTTAAGGGAGGAAGGCCAAGGGCACGGTCCTTGAAGATTTCAACCAGTTGACCGCCGGTGCCAAAGAGCAGAACCGGGCCAAACTGCGGGTCGATGCTGCTGCCGATGATGATTTCATACCCATCAAGACGGACCATGGGCTGGACGCTGACACCATGAAAATGATCGGCGCCGGCTTTTTGGCCGACCGAGGATTGAATCTGCGCAAAGGCATCGCGGACGGCGGCGCTGTCGCGCAAATTGAGCTTGACGCCGCCGACATCCGTTTTGTGGGTGATGGTGCGGGAATAGAGTTTGAGGACGACCGGATAGCCGATGCGATCCGCCTGTTCTACGGCCTGATCGGCCGATTCGGAGATCGAAGTCAAAACCGTGGGGATGCCATAGGTGGAGAGGAGTTTTTTGGATTCCACTTCGGTCAAAATCGTCCGACCCTCCTGGCGGGCATTTTGGATGATGGCGTTGGCGGCGTCGCGGTTGATGGCGCTTTCGGCGTCCGTGGCCATGGAGGGTGTTTCATACAACCCGCGCAGGTTGTAGCTGTATTTCCACATGTAATAGAAGGCGCGGGCGGCGGTGTCGGGGTAGGGATAGGTGGGGATGCCGCTGCTGTTGAGGATGTTTTCGCCGGCGGTGACGACCGGGCCTCCCATCCAACTGGCCAAGATCGGCTTGCCCTGGATTTTGGCATATGGGCGCAGTTTTTCGGCCGTCTGGGTGGGATCGGTCATGTCCTGCGGAGTGAGAATGACCAGCAAACCATCGCTGGCGGGGTCTTGGGCGGCGACTTCGAGCGATTTGGCATAGCGTTCGGGATCGGCGTCTCCAAGGATGTCGATCGGGTTGTTGCGGCTCCATGCAGCGGGGAGAAACCCGTTGAGTTGTTCGAGGGTCTGTGGGGAAATCGGAGACAATTCGCCACCGGCGAGAATCAGGGCATCGGTCGCCAGCACACCCGGCCCGCCGGCGTTGGTGATGATGGAAAGACGCGGGCCTTTGGGGCGAGGCTGTTTGCTCAGCACCTCGGCCATGTCGAAGACTTCGGATATGTCATTGACGCGCAGCACGCCACACCGACGGAATGCGGCGTCCAGCACCTCGTCGCTGCCGGTCAATGAGCCGGTGTGCGAGGCGGCGGCTTTGGCGGCGGCTTCGGTTCGGCCGGCCTTGATGACGATGATTGGCTTGTTGAGCGCCACCTCGCGGGCGGCGGACAAAAACGCGCGGGCATCGCCGATCGATTCCATGTAAATGACGATGCTGCCGGTGCGCGGATCATCCCCGAAATAGTCGATCAGATCGCCCCAGTTGACATCCAGCATCGAGCCAATGGAGATGAAGGCGCTGAAACCGACCTGTTGTTTGAAACTCCAGTCCAGTACGGCCGTGCAGAGCGCGCCGCTCTGACTGATGAAGGCGACATTGCCCGGCCGGGCCATGGCACCGGCGAATGTGGCGTTCAGGCCGGTGATGGGATTCATCACGCCCAGGCAATTGGGGCCGATGATGCGCAACTTGCCACGGCGGGCCTGTTCGAGAATGTTCTGCTCCAGCGCGATGCCCGGCGCGCCCAGTTCCTTGAAGCCAGCCGAGATGATGATGGCGGCCTTGACGCCGGCGTCGATGCACTGGCCGACGATGCCGGGAACGCTTGCCGCAGGGGTGACGATGACAGCCAGGTCCACCTTGTCGGGGACGGAACGAATGTCGGGATAGGCCTTGATCCCCAGAACGCTGGGGCGCTTGGGATTGACAGGAAAAATCGTCCCGCCGAAGGGATTGGAGACCAGATTCCAAAGCAACGTCCGCCCCACGCTGCCGGGGGCTTCGGTGGCGCCGATCAGGGCGACATTGCGCGGAGAAAAAAAGGCTTCCAACGGCTGGCGAACTTCACGCAGAACATCGTGCGAACGGTCGGCTTGGGGGTGGGAGTTGATTTGCGTCATAAACAAATCTCCTGTGGATTAAGAGTACGCGCCAAAGAGGAATTGGACAAGGTTGTCCCTTGAAACGTTGTCACCGGCACGGACAATCGTAGGCATGATGAAAATTGAAAGCGGGTTATGGGATCACATGGTCCTGCAGCGAAATAAGCGTGGGGTCAGCGAAGCGAAAATCATCGGCCGAACCATCTGGCGCGGGGATATTGTGGCGACGGTATGGAAGGGTAACAAGCCACTGCGTGGGTGGAATCAACGCAAGGTGGGGAAGGCGGCCGGGGAGAAGTTTTCAGCCATACTAAAAGGTTTGGAGACGGGCGGGCCTTACAATATAGAGCTGTCGGCGGGTGAGGATCGGCTGCGGGTGGAGGATGTGCTGGTGGGTGATGTCTGGATATTGGCGGGCCAGTCCAACATGCAGGGAATCGCCGCACGGACGGATGCCGCCCAACCTCATCCGCAGGTGCGGGCGTTTTACATGACCGACCATTGGGACAAGGCTCAAGAGCCGTTGCACACACTCTGGAAAGCGGTGGATCCGATACACAACACATTGCATGGCCAAACGACTGAGGACCCCATCCATGTTGTGGGGCCGGGATTGTATTTTGCATTGAACATGCGTCGGGAAACGCAGGTGCCGCAAGGGTTGATCGCCTGTGCGCATGGTGGGTCGTCGATGTTGCATTGGGACCCTGCGCTTAAACGTCTTGAGGGTAAGAGTTTATATGGAGCGATGGTTCGGCGGGTTCGTAAAAACGGGGGAAAAGTTGCCGGCGTATTGTGGTATCAGGGGGAATCGGATGCGTTAAACTTTGAGACGCAAAAGTATATTCAGCGGATGAAGAAACTGGTCGGTTCGATTCGGCGGGATTTTAACGATGCGAAACTGCCGATGGTGATGGCGCAGATCGGGCGGTTTGTCGTCACCTATTCGGTCGGCGATTCATGGAATGAGATTCAGGATCAGCAACGGCGAATGCCGAAGATCATCCCGCATCTGGCGGTGGTGCCCACGATCGATCTGCCGATGGAAGACCCGATCCACATCGGGGCCGATGGTCCAAAACGACTTGGGGCGCGGATGGCGCGGGCGATGAGGGCAATCAAAGGGGACAAAAAAGTCGGCCTGCCGATTGAACTGGGGGCGGTGACGTTCAAGAAGCGCCGGCCGACGGGGATGCTGGATGTCGAAATCAAATTCAAGAACGTGCGGGGTGGATTTCGCCGCGATGGATACCCGATGGGGTTTGAGGTTTTATCAGAGGGGAGCATTCCGGTGGGGTATCGGACGGAATTATTGAAGGATCGCGTGGTGATTCGCACGACCACGCCATATGAGCAGGCGAAAAATGTCAGCATTCATTATGGACGGGGATTGGACCCATCGGTCAATGTGACGGATTTGAGCGACCAGGGGATCCCCGCGTTCCGCTTGAATCAACCACGACTCAAGGTGGTAACGCCCTTTATTCAGAGGTTGAGAGTCAGTGATCTGATGCCCTCGGCCGGGAAGTTGCACGATCTGGACTATCCTACCGACCTGAGCGGGTTGAACCTGAAAACAAGGATGTTTTCCACCGAGATGATCATTGTTCGTCCGGAATTTGCCTCAAGGGGGTCCGATGATGTGCTGGTCTGGATGGTGTGCGGATTTTATGCATCCGAGGCGATGAAACTGGTGATGCGAGCCGGGCCGGATGGGCCGATCAAGATGTGGATTGATGGGAGGGAGATTTTGCACTATCCGCAGGGAATCAATCCGGCCGTGGCCGATACGGCCATCTCCGATCCGTTTGAAGTCAAGGAGGGGAAACATGAGCTGGTCATCGCATTGGGTTCCAATCACGGCAATGCGTGGGGGATGTTTGTGCGGATGCAACGGCTGGATTTAAATGCGGAGGAACTGAAAAACGGTCCGACCGCCTGCATTTTGCCGGCGTGGCTGGGATAACAATCCGGTCAGGAGAAGGGTTTTAAGACAAGGGTTCTGGTGTGGGCGTTTCGGTGGCCCGACGCCACAGCAGGTGAAGCCGCCAGTGGTCATCATCGCGCTGGGGATAATCCAGCCGGTAGTGCGCCCCGCGTGATTCGGTGCGGGCGTGTGCGGCGGTGGTGATCAAGAACGAGACGGTGAGCATGTTTTGCAATTCCCAACCGGCCTGCGGCGAGATCGGACGCGCGGGATTGGTGGGCATGTCGGGCAAAAAGACCTTGTCCATCACATAGCGTGACCAGAAGGCGATGATTTCGCGGGTTTCAGAGAGACGATCGCCGGTGCGTTCGATGCCGACATTGCGCCACATGATGGAACGCAGACTGCTTTTGACATCGGTGATGTCCAACTCGGTGCGGGTGGAGGGTGGCACGCGGTGTTCGAGGTTGAGGGGAAAATCGATTTTGCCGTTGCGGGCGGTTTCGGCGGCGTGTTTGCCGGCTCGGGCGCCGAAGGCCAGGCCTTCCAGCAATGAATTGCTCCCCAGGCGATTGGCGCCGTGCAGGCCGCTGCAACTTGCCTCCCCCACCACATATAAACCATTGAGGCTGCTGCGACCCATCTCATCGGCATCCACGCCGCCGATCATGTAATGGGCGGCCGGGTGAATGGGGATTAAATCCTTGGAGATGTCGATCTCGAACTGATCAACCAGTTGGGCCAGTTGGGGGAATCGCTCGCGAAACTCGGCCGTGGGAAGGTGACGCACGTCAAGGAAGACGTGGGTAAAGTGGGTTTTGCGAATTTGTTCAACGATGGCACGGGAGACCACATCACGGGGGGCGAGTTCGGCCATTTCATGGTAATCCTTCATGAAACGGTAGCCGGTACGGTCGACCAGATATGCCCCTTCGCCGCGAACAGCCTCGGTAACCAGCGCCCTGCTGGCCCCGGCGACATAGAGGGTGGTGGGATGGAACTGGACCATCTCCATGTCCTGCAGGGTGGCGCCGGCGCGATAGGCCATGGCGTGGCCATCCGCTGTGGCGATTTCGGGGTTGGTCGATTCGCGATAAAGCTGGCCCGCCCCGCCGGAGGCGAGGATGGTTGTTTTGGCCCAGATCAGGTGAAGCTGGTTGTTGACCAACGCCAATGCACCCAGACAGCGGCCATTGTCCGTCACCAGATCGAGTACGAAACTTTTTTCCTGGATGCGCACGGTGTCGCATGCGCGGACGGTGCGGATGAGCGTTTGAGCGAGTTCCTTGCCGGTGGCGTCGCCATAGGCGTGGACGATGCGGGCGAAACTGTGCCCCCCTTCGCGGGTGAAGGCCAGGTCGTAGGCGTTGCCGGCCTGACGGTCAAAATGCGCCCCCCACTGCAAGAGTTCCAGTACACGCTGCGGGCCTTCGCGGATGACAATTTCAACCGCCTTGTGGTCGCAGAGGCCCGCGCCGGCGACTTCGGTGTCCTGTTCGTGGGATTCGACGCTGTCCAGCGGCTGAAGGACGGCCGCGATGCCCCCCTGGGCGTACCATGTGTTGGACTGGTCGATGGTGTCCTTGGTCAGGAGCAGAACTTCGGCCCCATCCTGCGCCGCGGCGATGGCGGCACGCAACCCTGCCACCCCCCCGCCGATCACCAATACATCCGTGAACTGCTGCGGCAGTCGGGCGGCCTTGAAAGGGAGCAGATATCGGCGTTGGGTGATCGATTCAAACATGACCGGAACCTAGGCTCCCTGTCGGGTGACGATCTTGTAATTTTCCCGCTCGCCGATGCCGCGCAGGGGATAATCCTTGCGCAGCGGATAGGAGCCGTATCCGTTCCAGGTGAGGATTCGGCGCAGATCGGGGTGGTTGAGGAAGATGATGCCGAGCATGTCGTAGGTTTCGCGTTCCATCCATTCAGCGCCGGGCCAGATGGAAGTGACCGAATCGACTTTCAGGCCGGGATCGCCTTCAGCAATGATGTTTTCATCGCGCGGGGCGGTTTTGGGGGCGGTGTCTTGTGTGGGATCAAGGAAGACCTTGAGCCAGAGCCGACGGCTGTTGGTGGTTGAAACCAGGCCGTAATTGACGGCGAATCGATGGGTTGCGCCGGGATAATTGAGATAATCGACGCCGTTTAATTCGGACAATAAATCGTAACGAAGGGCCGGGTCGTCGCGAAGAAACGTGCCGACTTCGATGATTGACTCGCGCGGCACGACAACAGTGGTCTGGTCGCGAAATTCGCCGGCCAGCAGCTTCATCTGGGGGAATTTCGCCTTCAACGGCGGCAACGAGGGGTGGTCTAAGGTTCGGGCCATAATTTCCTTGTGTAAACAGCCCCGCATTGTTGAACGGCGGGCCGGTGGCGTCAAGGTGTCGATGGGGATAGGATGTGGTCCTTATGGCCAAGGATCTGGCGATCGTCCTGAACAACGGCAGTGTCAACTCGGCGGTGATCTCGGCATTGGCGGCACAGAAACACCGGCTGGTCATGTTGTATGGCCAGGTGGTGGACCAGTCCGGCTCGCGCGGACGGGGGGCGTATGACCAGCAGGTGGCGCATTTCAAGCCGTATCGCGAACATACGCTGTCAATGCCATTTTTGTCGGCCGTGCAGACCTCGACGCCGCAGGCGCCGACCGTTCCCGATCCGCGCTATCGGCCGGAGATGGGGCCGGCGTTGATGGAACTGCTGCCGCTGGTGGCATTGGCGAGCCGATTCGCGGCCCATTATCAGGCGGCCGCGATTTATATGGGGCTGCGCGTGGGGCCGGGTCTGGATGAATTGGCGCGGGCAACGGAATTTGGGCAGGTTTGGAATGAATTGATCCAATTGCCGTGCGGCCAGGGTGAATTGGAACTGATGTTGCCATTGCTGGAACTGGAACCGTGGCAGGTGGTGGATGTGGGGCATCAGGTGGGCGCTCCGTTTGAAAAAACCTGGAGCTGCACGGCCGACAGCCCCGAACCCTGCTGGGCGTGCCGGGGTTGTCGCGGACGCGAGGCGGCATTCCAGCAATCAGCCAAAGCCGACCCATTGCGGCTGGTCAAACGATGACGGCTGTAAGATATTGCTCCTCCCTAACCAGCAGTACACACTCGACAGAACTTCGATCGCCGTTACCATATCAATATGGTAACATATGGTAATGGAGTTTGAATGGGATGAGTCCAAGGAAAGGGACAATCTGCGTAAACACGGAGTTTCTTTTGCTCACGCAATTGAAGCTTTTCGAGACCCGAAGGGCATCCGGCTTAAAGACGTTACACACTCATCTACGGAGCGTCGCTATTACTGGGTAGGTGAAGATTTAAGCGGCAAAATCATCACCGTTCGTTTCACCCAACGAGGAGCGAAGATCCGTATCATTGGATGTGGATATTGGCGAAAATATCGGAGGTACTATTATGAAGCGAACAAAATTGGACAATCTGAAGATTGACTGGGCCGGGACCAAGAAGATTCGTTCGGCCATGCGCAAACAGAAGTATGTGAAAATCACTATTAACGTTGATGCTGAAAGTCTATCTGCCCTGAAGGCCGAGTCTGAAAGAACGGGTGTGCCATACCAGAGGCTCTTGAATTCTCTCTTGAAAGAAAATCTCTCGCAGAGGCGTAAAACTGAAGGGCGGCTTGAACGCCTTGAGAAGGAGTTGGCTTTGGTAAAGCGAAAGTTTGTGGCATAACGCGGGTTTATATACGCGCTCGCGTCTCGGGGTGACGAAAAAGTGGAGGGCAGGTACGGATGCTTGCAATTAACGCCCGATGGGCTTACTTTTTTGATCGACTTGCCGGAGAGGTGGCCGAGCGGCTGAAGGCGACGGTTTGCTAAACCGTTGTAGCGGCTAAAACTGCTACCCCGGGTTCGAATCCCGGCCTCTCCGTTTCCGTTCCTATATCCTCGCGGCCGGTGTTCTTTATCCCGGAATGGAGAAACCATGACCCCACAAGAGGTCATCAAGCTGTGCAACCAGAAAAAAGTCCAGTTCATTGACCTGCGGTTCATGGATTTTCCGGGTTTGTGGCAACACACCACCTGCCCCATCAGCGAACTGACGGCCGACAGTTTTCGGCGCGGGTTTGGTTTTGACGGCAGCTCGATCCGCGGATGGCAGGCGATCAACGAATCGGACATGCTGCTGGTTCCGGTCGCCGACACCGCCAAAATCGACCCGTTCATGCTCCATCCGACACTCGCGATGATCTGCGACGTGCGCGATCCCACCACCAAAAAGGAATATTCCCGCGATCCCCGCTCCATCGCCCGCAAGGCGACGCAATATCTGCAAAAATCCAAAATCGCCGACTCAGCCCAATTTGGCCCGGAACTGGAATTTTTCATCTTCGATCAGGCCTTCTACGACCAGGGGATCAATTTCGCCAAATATTATGTCGGCTCGCGTGAAGGAATCTGGGGGCGCGGGGATGAGGACCCCACCAATCTGGGTTACAAAATCCGGCTCAAGGAGGGATATTTTCCCACCCCGCCGATGGATTCCATGCACAACATCCGCGGCGAAATGGTGTCGACGCTGATGGACCTTGGGATTCCGGTTGAGGCCCATCACCACGAAGTCGCCACCGGCGGCCAGTGCGAGATCGACATGCGTTACCAGGATTTGGTGACGATGGCCGACAATGTGATGATGTACAAATATGTGTGCAAAAACGTGGCCGCCCGACATGGCAAGGTGGTCACGTTCATGCCCAAGCCGCTGTTTCAGGACAATGGTTCGGGGATGCACGTTCATTTTTCACTCTGGAAAGGGGGCAAGCCGCTCTTCGCGGGCAACCGCTACGCCGGCCTGAGCGACATGGGGCTGTACGCCATCGGCGGCATCCTCAAACACGCCCGCGCCCTGTGCGCGCTGTGCAACCCGACCACCAACAGCTACAAGCGGCTGGTCCCCGGATATGAGGCGCCGGTTAATCTGGTGTATTCCAGCCGAAACCGCTCGGCCGCCATACGCATCCCCATGTACAGCGACAACCCCAAGACCAAACGCCTTGAATTTCGATGCCCAGACAGTTCGTGCAACCCTTATCTCGCCTTTAGCGCCATCGTCATGGCGGCCGTGGATGGGATCGAAAACAAAATCCATCCCGGCGACCCGATGGACAAGGACATCTACAACCTCAAGCCGGCCGAATACGAACGCATCGGCTCCGCGCCCGGTTCATTGGAGGAGGCGCTCAATGAACTGGAATCCGATCACCAGTTCCTGCTCAATGGGGATGTCTTCACGGCCGATGTGATTCATTACTGGATCAAATACAAGCGTGAAAACGAAGTGGATGCCATTCGGATGCGTCCCCATCCTTACGAATTCTGCATGTATTTCGACATTTAACCCCCCCCGCCGGTGATTTCAGCGCGGTTTGAGATCGATGGTGATTTTGATTGTTTCATCACCGCGCAGAATCTGAAAATCAGTCTTCCCCTCCCGCGCGGCCATGACTGCGGCGAATGTCGGCGTGTCGCTGATCGTCTGATCGCCCAGTGACAGGATATAATCCCCTTTTCGCAACCCGGCGGCATCGGCGACCGACCCATCGTTGACCTGTTCGATGCGAATGGCCGGCCGAATGCCCAACGCATCGTTCCATCGACGCGCCGGGTCATCAGGCCGAACCGTGCTGACCAATACACCCAGCACGGCACGATTTACCCGGCCATACTGGATCATCTGATCCACCACCGGCCGGCAGGTTGCGCCATCCATGAATTGCCCGAATCGGGAAAATCCTGCCACATTGCCATCCAACGCCACCACCACGCCATAATCACGTATGCCGCCGGTCCAGACCGTCAACCGGGCTGGAATACCTTCGGGAGCAAGCATTAACACCAAGCTTCCCTCCTCTGGTTTCTGCATCGACAAACGAACCGCATGGCCTGCGGGTCGATCCAATTGCATCAATGTCAGATTGGTGGGTCGATCGGAACTGACAAAATGAGCCGCGGTCAATGTTCCATCCCCCAACATCGCCGGTGCGGAATGTTCCGCGAAGGCTTCCTTCTCAATATAGAGCGGAACGAGTATGTGACCTTCGCCATCGAGCAACAATCCGATGTTGTTGGCGGCAAATCGGCCCTCGGCGGCCCGTGGCGAGTCGCCGTGATCGGCCGACTCCACAACCACAACCTGCCCCCCATCCGGCAAAACCACCCGCCAGGTCCGCCCCACCGGTTGCGTTGTGGCCGGGATCGTCGAGGGCATGATGACGGTCGCAAAATGGGGATGCTGATTCGGATGCGCCTGCTCCTCTTCGAGTCGGCGGCGGACATCGGGATGCAATCGGCTGTTCCATTTGTGCAGTGGATTCTGTTGCTCGGCGAGTTGCATCAACCAGCGCGGTGTCGGGAGTTGCAGGCATACGATCCCGCCACGCACTTTTTGATAGGCATCACGGGTCTCCTGACTGAGGCGTTCCAACGAAACGGGCTGAGTGGAGGGGGCCGCATCGGCGATCAACCACGCCCCGCCCAAGGTCAACAACACCAACCCCAATACCATCCTGAGTCGGCGGCTTGTGAAATTGTCAGGCTCAACAGGCTGATTCATAACCACAATTTCCGCATGGCCTAAAATTGATCGGCCACAAACTGGATGTGCCCATCCTGTGCTTGTCTTCGCGTGGCCTGCCATCGGCCGACATCGTTGGCAAATTCCTGCGCCTGTTCGAGTGTGTCAAAAGTTTGCGTGGCGATAACTTGCCCGGTCTCATCGACCAAACTGACGTGATATCCCCTGTGACCGCCATCGGATGTATCCGACACCATCCGCACCTGGGATGTGCCGGCCGGCACATCCGGTCCAAACAATGTGCCGCGGTTGACATAACCACTCATAAACCCGATCAGCAGACAGGCCGCCACCGCGCCGGCCCAACGCAAGACCCGCACCCGCCGCAACCACGGATCGCGGGCTTGGATTTGCGCTTTGAGCTGGTCGTTGAATTGCTCACCCTGCAATTCGGTTGGTTCCATCAACTGCCAGACCTTTTGGCGAATGTTGCGCTCATGGCGCAGCTCATCCAATCGCCCGGCCAGTTCCGGCTCCAATTGCAGACGAGCTTCCAGCTCGGCCGACTCATCGGCCGTCAGCGCCTGGTCCAGATAGCTGTCCAGCAGTTGATCTTGTTCCATCTGTTCATCCACAACCAACGCTCCTACAAGGAGTTATCGTCATAATTTTCTGTTTTCCACCCGTTCACGTTCACCTTCGACATAACCTTTGAGCATCTGGGCCAACTGTTTTCGGCCGCGATGAAGCCAGGTTTTCACCTGTGGGATGCTGGCGTTCAAAGCTTCGGCGATTTGTGCATAAGACAAATTTTCGTACTCGCACAACACCAACGCAGCTCGAAAATGTTCCGGCAGCCGTTCGATGGCACGTCGAACCTGCTGGACGGTCTCGTTGGCGATGATCTCGCCCGGCGGTGTTTGCGATCGGCCGGGGTGATCATCGGCAACCATGCTCATGCGGGGTTGTCGCAGAAGCCGCAGTGATTCATTGACCACGGCCCGCCGCATCAACCCCCCCGGCTCGCGCCAGTCGTATCGCTGACGATGCCGGTACAGATTCATCATCGCCTGTTGCACCACATCTTCCGGGGAGCCGCGATATCCGATGATCGCTCGCGCAATCGTCAACAGCCGCTTGGAATGGGCCTCCACCGCCTGTTCAAACAGGGCAATGGTGGGGTCGATCTTGCCGGAATCGTCTATCCTCATTCGATCATGCGCAAAGGGATCGGAAGTTGCATCGGCGAGACGCCGCTCGACTGTACCGATCATAGGCCGAATCCCCAACCGCCGCCGAATCAGACGGCCGCTTGACGTGCCCGCTGACGCCCATAATAATCGGAACCATCCTGGCAGGATAAACGCCCCCATCGTCTAGTGGCCCAGGATATCTGGTTCTCAGCCAGAGGACAGGGGTTCGACTCCCCTTGGGGGTATTTACAAGTTGTGTACCGACAGGTACTTATACGAAGACCCCCGCAGTTTGTGGGGGTTTTTCGTTTTTAGGGGTTTGCCGGGCCGCAGGTTTGGCGGATGATTAGTTCGGCGGGAAACTCCGCCACTTGGGGTTTTTCGCCGGCCAGCATTTGGTTGAGAATGCTCACACATTGGTCGGCGATTTTCCGGATGGGCAGGTGGATGGCGGTCAGGGTTGATTGCGGCATGATGTCGCCGTAGGTTGTCACCGACAGGTCTTGCGGCACGCGCAGCCCCAGTTCGCCGGCCAACTCGAGGGTCTTCATGGCGAGGTTGTCATCGCATGAGATGATGGCGGTGGGTTTGCGGTCGGCGGTCAGCCATTGCCGCACGGCCGGGGCGGTTTTGTCCCAGAAGTATTCGCTGTAGACGATGTCCGATGGCCGCAAGTCGATACCGACACCATGCAACTCCTGAATGAGGGCGTTGGCGAGGATTGCACTGGGTCGGATGAGACCAGCGGATGGGTCAAATGGTCGTGCCATGATCAGCCGGATGTGCCGATGACCCAGCCCGCCGACAAGCAGTCGCACGAGATTGCGTGCCGCATCGGCAACATCTTCCATCACCCAAGGCACTCCGGTTCCGGGATACATGTTGCGGTTGGTGACCACCGGCACGTTCATCCGTGCGAGCTTGGTGATGTCTTCAACCGGTGGGCCGTGATAGGTGATCAGCCCATCCACATGGCGTTCGCGCAAAAGGGTGGAAAGAAGCGTCGGCTCGGCCTGATCGAAAATCGCGCCGCGGGGTAGGGAAAAGAGCTGCAAATGGAAGCCGTATTCCATGCAGGAACTATTGACGGCCCGCTGAAACAGATCGAGATGCGAGGCGATCGCATGGTGATACATCTGATCCACGGTGACGGCGATGTTGCGCACGATTTTGCTGGCCTGGCCACGAACGAAGGTTCCGCGTGATGGCACGCCGACAAGCAGCCCCTCTTTTTTGAGCAATTCGAGGGACTTGATGATCGTGCGATAGGCGACGCCGTACTGCTTGGACAAATCCTGACCTGTGGGAAGGCGCGTGCCAGCGGGAAGCTCGCCGTTGACGATGCGCTCGCGCAGCCGCTGGCTGATCTGGTGATAGACCGGGCTTGGTCGGTTGCGATCAATTACAAACGTCGTTGACATAGAACAAAGTTTCTTAGTATACCCGTAGTCTTATGGATATTATATCATTAACTGCCGCCTGGCAATTGAAATTATTAAATATTTTTTACTTGGCAGATCCCAATATACGAGATAAATTCATATTAGTGCATAGTCATTAACCCTTTCTTTGGAGGAACAGATGCGTACTTTGATTTTGGCTTCGGCGGCGTTGCTGGGCGTTGCGGCGGTCTCTCAGGCGGCCATCACACCCTTGGATTCATCGAGTTTCAGCAAGAAATTCGAAATGACGACAGCGGGCCCCAGTGAACTGGACCCAACCGCCAATACCAGTGAATGGACTGCACATGTTGATACCGTGTATGGAGCGACCGCGTCGCTGAGTGGCGGATATCTGGAATATGATTCCACCGTTAACGCCGCACTATCGGATTATTGGAAATCGGTGACGGCTCCGGCGCTCCTGACAAACGCGGCCGGTGGGACTGTGGAAGTGAGGGTGCGGCTGGACAGTGTTGCAGCAGTCAATGAAGCGAACAAGGCATTTGGCATTGTGATGGGGGATGGAACCACCTATGGCGCATTAACGATCAGCCTGGACAGTGTCGCCTTTGCCGGTGCCGGTACGTTGACAAGTGTGGACAACACCGATGGTTATCATGTCTTCCGAATGGCCCGTGATGCCGGCAGTTCCAAATATTCAGTCTGGCGGGATGGCGTACTGATCGGCGGCGACATGGATGGCGTCAGCACCGGCAGCAGCATGTTGTATTTTGGTGATGGATCGGGTGGTTACGGTTCCAAGGGTTCGGTGGATTATTTCCGCTTTACGGCGGGTGGATATTCCCCGGCCGTTCCTGAGCCGGCCAGCCTTTCGCTGCTTGCCCTGGGATTGCTGGCGATTCGGCGTCGGAAGTAGGTTTTAGTTTGGATCACGGATGTCACGGATGAACACGGAACAGAGTAAACAAGTATTACTCCAGCCTTCCGTGTTCATCCGTGGTTCCATTTATTTCTTCGATGGAGATCGACATGAAAACGGTGCGAAGGGGCTTTACCCTTGTCGAATTGCTGGTCGTCATCGGCATTATAGCCCTTTTGATCTCCATACTGCTGCCCGCTTTGCAAAAGGCCCGTCGGTCGGCGGTGGATGTGCAATGTCTGTCGCAGATGCGGCAAGTCGGCATGGCGATGATTGCCTACACCAATGACTACAAAGGGGCGTTTCCTCCGCCGGACGCCGACTTGGATGGCAACTATTCCGAGCAGGACAGTTGGGTGTGGTTGATCTTCAAGTACGTTGGGGACAATCGCCAGATTTTCCGATGCCCGCTCTACCCGATGACCTACAATGAACCGCTGATCGAACGGACGTACATGATCAACGCCAGCGAAATACCCTGGTGGGAGGGTGGCCAACCCTATCCCTACTGGGGATTGTTCACCCGAAAAATCAGCCAGGTGAAAAGCTCGGCGGAAAAAGCGATGCTGTTCGACATTCAATGGTCGGGCGGGCTTGCGCTGCCGTTGTTCACACCGGATACGATGATGTGGACCAAGGATTACGATGATTTGATCCCCCTGAACCATCTCCAGTGCCACAAGGCGCCGCATTCCAACAAGGGAATGAACGCCACCAACGTCGTGTATGTGGATGGGCATTCCGCGCCGGTGGAATATGATTCGCTGGGCCATCTGCCCGAGAAGATTTTCTATTACAACCGTTGATTTTTCTGCCGCTTATAACATGAAATTGATATTTATCCCCCTGCTGGCGTTGGTGTTGTTTGCCGAGTTTGTTTGTGCCCAGTCATTGGTTCTGGACGATTTTTCTAAATCGACATCGCATGACCAATGGATCGCGGGGGACAAGGCCGTCATCTCGAATGAGGATGGTGTGCTGCGGGCGGAGTTTCCGGCGTATATTCCGGATGATTCGGCCCGCTGGCCCAGTGCCGCGCGAAGCGTGGGGGAGATCAACCTTGGCCAGTTCAACGGTTTGCGCGCGGAATTGACCAATCCCACCGATCTGCCCCAACCGTTGCAGATCAGTTTCAAGGATTCGGCCGGCCGACGGGCGGCGGCGGTGGCGACAGTTCCGCCAAAATCGACGCGGACGATCCATGTTGATTTTCAAAACATGGGCACCGGCTCGGTGGATTGGACGGCGGTTGAGGAGATCAGCTTTTATCGCACCGAACCATCGCATGTGTTTGTCTGGAAGATTCACCGAGTAGAGCTGTATACAGATCATCCCGATACGACGACGATGGGGCAGTTGGATGCGCTGCTGATACAGACGCGCGCCGCGCTCGACCATGCCAGGGGATCATCTCATCTGTCAAAGGATCAAATTTCTGCCGCGACGCGGACGATTGAACAGTGGACGGCCGCGCTGGGCAAGTATGCGTCAATCACTGGAAAATCGCAGCAGTGTCGCAATGAACTGTCGGCGGTGCATTCGATGTTGCTGGCGGCGTCGCTGGCGGACAAGGCCGGCGGCGAGGGGTTGCTGGCATGGACCGTGCCGGTTGGAACCGCGTTTCGGCCGGGTGAAGCGTTGAGCGACTACCGCGAACGGGCCGAAAAACTCACCATCTCGGCCGGGAAAGGGGAATATGAGGATGTCATTGTTCGACTGACCAACCTGACACAGGCTGTTGAGGATCTGCGAATCGAGGTGTGGTCGGATAATCAGACGATAGGGAAAGCGTTGAGCCTTCGCCGTAATCAGTCGGTGCGGGCGCAGGATGAATCGATCGTCGGCGATGTGCTTGTGCCGCTCGATGAGATGTCGGCGGTCACGGTGGGGGCATCGGAAACGGTTGAATTGTGGTTGCGGCTGGATCGCAAGCATTTTGATCTGCCAAACGGTGACTATTCGGCACGTCTGCGCATACGCAATTTGCGCAGCGGAGGAGTCACGGAGTTGCCGGTTGCGATTCGGGCTTGGGGTTTTGATTACGCCAATGCCAAACCACTTCGCATGACGCTCTACACGGGGTTGTCATCCATCCCGCAATATCGAATCATTCATGGCAAGGAAGAGCAGGCGTTTGAAAACATGGTCGATTACGGCGTCAACGTCTTCACGTTGTGGCCGGACGCGGCGACGAAGCAGGTTCCGTATCCCAAGCTCACCGCGCAGGGTGATCTGGCCGAGCCGATTGATTACACACAGCACGATCGCGCCATCGCATTCTTCCGCCAGAACGGCAACCGGCCGTTCTTCAAAATGTGCCTGAATTTTGATGTGAAGAGCGAGATGCCCAATTGGACGCTGCGCAACAACCTTGAACCGGGATCGGATGCGTGGAAAAAGGGCCTGCGTGTCTGGTTCACCGACTGGACGCGGCATCTTCAATCGCTGGGCCTCTCCACCGGCGACTACGCATTCTATTTGACGGATGAACCGGACACGGCCGAACTGGATCGATATCGGCTGGTTGGCGGCATCATCAAGGAAATCGACCCGAAGATTCAGATATTCATCAACGGCAGTGAACTCTATGCGGATGAGGAATTGAACCGCCAATTGATGGCGGTGACGGATATCTGGAACCCCAACGAGGCTGTCGCTCTGCTGGCCAATCCCGATCTGCTGCCCGAGTTAAGGAAATATGGCAAAAAGGAGATATGGGTTTACGAATGCAAGACGGGTGTGCGATCACGCGCCGTCGATGCCTACGATTATTACCGATTGATGACCTGGCGGGCGCTGCGCGATGGGCTTGTCGGCGTCGGGTACTGGCATTACTGCTATCAGGCCGAAACCAGCGAAGACCCGTTTGACGGCACCACCTCCAGCAGCAGCGGCGTCTTTCTGGTCTATCCAGGTCAAAATAAACTTCTCATGAGCGTCCGCTGGGAACTGGCCCGCGAGGCGCTGGAGGATGCGAAGCTTTATCGCATGATTCAACAATTACCGCCGGGCGAACGGCGTGATGCGCTGCTGGGCAAGCGGTTTGCCGATGTGATTGACAATCGAAACAACCCCGCACTGGCCACGCAATGGCGAAATGATGCCGGCACGTTACTTGATGAAAGTCAGAAATAACGCTCTGGAATGATGAATTGAATTGTCCACCCGCTCAGTGGGTTCCATTACAAATCATTATTTTCGACGCCACAAGCGTTGTGACGGCGGCAATGGCCGGTGGGAAGATGGTTCGCAGATCAATTGATTCCTGTGTTTGAAACTCTTTTTTGATGCCTCGGATGAACGCATTTTTGATTTCGGTCGCGAAGTTGATCTTGGCGATGCCGCGATCAATTGCTTTTTGCCACATTTCCGGAGCCAGGCCCGATCCACCATGCAGGACGAGCGGAATATCGACGACGGCACGGATGGCCGCGAGCCGATCAAAGTCGAGGCGCGGTGTCTGCTTATAAAACCCGTGGGCGGTGCCAATCGCCACGGCCAGTGTGTCCACGGCGGTCTCCTGAGCGAACAATTTTGCCTCATCCGGGCGGGTAAAGCCGTCGGTTGTGACATCATGCTGGCCGAGCTTCGGCACATAACCCAGTTCCGACTCCACGGCCACATGGGCGGCATGGGCGTAGTCAACGGCCTGCCTTGTCATCGCGATGTTGTCTTTCAGCGGCTTCTCGCTGGCATCGATCATCACGGAGTCATAACCGGCATCCACGCACGCCCGGAGCATGTCCATGTCGGTGGCATGGTCGAGGTGGAGATAGGCGGTGACACCTTCCTGGTCCGCCACCGACCGCGCCATCGCTGCGGCCACGGCGGGGCTTCCAAGGTAAGAAATCGTGGAGGGGGATGTCTGAAGAATGATCTCGCTTTTTTGCTGACGGGCGGCATGGAGAACGCCGAGAAGCGTCTCGTAATTATAAAAGTTTGTCGCCAGCAACGCGGTCTTTTGATCACGATGCCGACGCATGGATTGCAAGATATTCAAGGCAGGCTCCTTATTTTCACCGTTGGCAACAGTCGGTCCACATCGGCTCGATACAACATGCCAAGTTCGGGACGCAGGCAATTGGCGGCGCCGCAGGCACAGGCCAGGGCGGCCGTCTCCATCAATGGCAGCTCGCGGGATATGGCCAATGCGATCCCCGCTACGAGACAATCGCCCGAACCGACTGAACTGTATTGTTGCGATTCGATTCGGCAGTTTGCATGGATCAACTGACCATTGGCGACAAAGTATGCGCCGCGTGGCCCGTCCGTGACAATGGATAGTTCGCACTGCTTGGCCAGACATCCGGCCGCCTTGGCCGGGTCTTGTGTGTGAAAGACCGCTTCGGCTTCGGAAGCATTCAGATGGACGGCATAGGGTCGTTCCGGCAATGCGTGTTCGAGTTGTATGCCGGTACAGTCCAACACGGTGGGTATGCCGCGTCCTGCACATGACCTGATCAGGTCGCCATAACCGGATTCACCTGCGCCGACGGGCCACGAACCGCTCATGGTTACGATTGATGCAGAGGATATCAGCCGATTGAATACTGTCTTTAGTTCGTCCTCATCCTTGTGCTCAATCACAGGTCCGACGCCGAGCAGTTCCGTCTCGTTGTATGGTTCAGGCGCACGAAATGTCAGGCACAACCGTGTCCAGCCATCCACGGCAGGTCCGCTGGCCGCGATGTTCCGGTGAGCAAGCCGTTCGCGCAACCATATGCCGGTCGGTCCGGCCCAGAATCCGAGTACATGGACCTTGTCCGCACCAAGCTCACGAGCGGCCATGGCCACATGAATCCCCTTGCCGCCGGGATAATGCTGCTCGGTGGTGACGCGGTTGACCTGGCCGAGTGAGAATTGGGGAACGTTCACGAGCGTGTCAACGGAGGGGTTGGGACAGACACAGAGGATCATCCGATTTCCTCGCACAATTGACCCGTAAAACCGCCGGCCGCGCCCAGGCTTGCCTGGCCGCAACGTATCGCCAATTCGAGGCATTGATCCACAGGCTTGCCCAATTTCCACGCGCGGATGAAGCCTGCGTCAAAGCAATCGCCCGCGCCGATGGTGTCAACGATACGATCCGGCGAAACTGGCACAGGGACCGGTGAATCCCATCGCTGGCCACGGTAGAAGGCTGTTGCTCCATTGGCACCGCGCTTGATGGCCACAATCGGGCCGCCGGTGGACAGTGTCATTCCCGCTTTTGCCCAGTCATCACATTCGGTGATGGCCCGCACCTCGTTTTCATTGGCAAGAAAAACATCGACCAATGGAATAAGCTCGCGTACCGACTTCCAGTTATCATCGGGACACCAATTTGGGTCCAGCGACGAAGTGACACCGGCGGCACGAAGCCGGCTGAGCCATTGTACCCACGACGGCCGCAGGCGGTTGAGTAAAAAGTAGCTGGCGATGTGCCAGTGACGACAGTTGCCGATCAGCTCACCCGTTAGTGTTTCCGGCCCGGTTGCGTCGATGCCGCCAAGGCATGTGAGGATCGCCCGGTCGGTGGGTTCGGCGAGAGCAAACCCCGCTCCTGTTCTGACCTTGGGATCGATTGTGACATATCGGGTGTCCAGACCGAGATTTGCAAGACGTTCCTGCGCGAACCGGCCGAAGAGGTCCTGGCCAAGAGTACCGATGATCCCCGCCGATCCGCCGAGCTTCGCAAATTGGGCGGCGAAGATCGTGGCCGATCCGCCCAACTCGATCGTGTAGTCATCAATCAGTTGCTCAACTTGCCCGAAACGGGGTCGCACATCGCCGCCGCGGAGGATCACGTCCACGCACAGATCGGCAACGCACAGAACATCAAGTCGTCGGGATGGTTCAGATTTATCCATTTTGGTGAGATCGCGACTCTCATATTTTATGGCGGCGCGGATGAAACCTCATGGTTGAAACTGCATGATGGCACTCTGGCTCCACCTCACAATCCACCTTCGGCCTCGATGATGTAGGGACAGTATAAAAATGAATCACAGTCCGCTCCGCGGTAACGGGCCAGAACCTCGGATGCCAGTTGCGCGGGAATCACATCGACGAGGAACTGCCAATGGCTGTATTCCGGTGCGAGCGCCGGCGTCTCCAGTGTCAGATTGGCCGTGTCGGCCGGCAGGCTTTGCCCGATAAGCATGACCGGCACATCACGCCCGCTCAGGTCTTTGACCAGATGTAAATCCTGCTCCCGCAGCGTTGATGGCGACAACCAGATGCCGATGCGGGCGCCGCTACCGGCGAGGATCTCCTGTGGACCGTGGCGAAAGCCGCCGGTGGTCATCGCGGTGGCGGCGACTTTGGCGGCTTCTTCCCAGACCAGACGGGCTTCATGGCAACTGGCCAGGCTCGATCCGCGCGCCAGAAAATAGGTCGGCAGATCGACCCTCTTGATCCACTCGCTATCGGTAATCCGTCTTTGCCACGTACCAAGCTGATTCTGTGCCGCACCGAGCATGTTGTGCAACGCCTGTCCAAGCGACGGCGTGATGCCACTGGTTGCTTCGGTTGCCAGCAGGCCGCCGATCAATGTCAGGGCCGAATACATCGTCACCGAGACATTATGATCGAACGCGGCCTTCAGTGGCAGAACAACATTCGCCTTGCGGCCCAAGGGACTGTCGGGGGTGTTGGTGATGCCCAGCACTCGGCATCCGGCCCGCTCGGCTTTGTCCAACAGATTGACGACCTCGACACTCTTGCCGCTTCGAGACAACACGATCAGACAGGCATTGGACGCAAACCGCGTGAAATGCAGCAATTCCGATGCATCAACCAGCATGGCGGGCCTCCCCGCGACATCAAACAGCGACTGTACCGCCATTCCCGCATGCCAACTGCTGCCAATGCCAGTGATGTAGATCGCATTTGCGGATCGGACAATATTCGCCGCCCGGCGCAGATCAGCCATTCCATCAGCAAGTGTGTACTCCAACGATATGCGAAGTTCACCCGGTTCGTTCAAGATGTTCTGGAGATAATGCGTCATTCTATCATGCTCCCGAGGTTTATTGATTATATTGCGATTACGCTGGTTTGGGCTTTTTGAATTGCGGCAGATAAGCCGCCTGAGCGGCCAGCAATTCATCCGCCAATTCGGCGGCCTTCCGCACATCGCGGATCGCGCCATCCAGAACCAGCGCCTGGATGAATTTGTCGCGACTGCCTTCCAATGCCGCCTCCACGATCATCTCGGCCCACATAAATCGAGTGGACAGCGTCCCGGCCAATGCGGTGGGAAGCGGAGGCTGCATCAGTGCGCGAATGCCGGATGAATTGGCAATTCCGGGACATTCGATCACAACCTCCGGTGGGAGATTGGCAACCTGACCCTGATTGGGAAGATTGACCGAAAAGACCTGGTTCAAATTGCCGCGGATGCTGGAGATGATCTCCAGAACCTGTTCGTGTTCGCCAACACCACGCTTCATGAAATCGGCCGGCAGCGGGTCGGATGAGTCGGCGATGTTCGCCATGTCCTGATAAATCTTGTCCCCCAACGCGATGGTTTTCTCAAATGAGTAAGCGTCTTTCCCGAGGGTTTTGCCGTAATATGAGCCATCGGCGAAGAATTGTGGGAAAAATTCGGTCACATGGCGATCTCTGGCGGATGGAAACGATCCGAACAATCGCGTCAACCACCAACAGAACGGATTGTCTTCGTGAGGCGTGTTCGGACCATCCCCTTCATTGCCGGCCTCGGCAAAGTGACGGCCCAACCGTTTGGCATCCAGCGGCAGTTTTTGACGCTGGTGCGCAACCCCCTTCAAGCGAGGCATCATGTCCTTGCCATAGGCCCGAAGGCCGACAAACCAGGTCAGGTGGTTGATGCCGATGGCGGTGTATTGAAGGTCGGCCTTGGGTATGTCCATACACTCCGCCAGATAACCAGCAACATTATGGACGCCGTGGCAAAGACCAATCACATTCGCGCCGGTGGCCTTGCGAACGCCCCGGCAGGTGGATGACATCGGATTGCCATAGTTGAAAAACAACGCATCGGGGGCCAAATCCAACACATCGCGGGCGATATCCACCATCGCGGGGATCATGCGCAAGGACCGTGAGCTGCCGCCGGGCATGGCGGTGTCGCCGACGGGTTGAAAAATGCCATAGCGTCGTGGAATGATGACATCCTGCTCCCATGCCCGCCGGCCGCCGACACCGATGGTGCAGATGACCGCGGTCGCGCCGGGCAGGACTTCCCGCAGGTCGGTTGAGGCGCTGACACGAATCGGCGCGCGCCCGGCAGCCACCATTTTTCTGGCCAGTTGCTCGGCAACGCGCAGGGCTTGCGGGTCAATGTCCACCAGGACCAACTCGGCATCCCATTTGAGATTGATCAGATCGGCGATCAACCCACGGGTGAACATGGCGCTGCCCGCGCCAACCAATACGATTTTTTCTTTCATATATATTCCAGTCAGTCGTCCTGTGTATCCGTCAATCCGACAATTGGCATGTTTTCCGAATCGAGATCAATCAATCCCGATTTTATTCCTTCTTTAATGTAAAAATCGTTCTCACTGGTCCGCAAATGCCGGCGCGCCCGGCGGGTGGGCGGCGCCAATGTGGTCTCCGCCTTCTGGGCATGATAGATTTCCGTCAACTCCTCAAAAGCCGATTCACAGACCTCGTTGCCCCAATATCCTTCGTAGGGTGCAAGTTCCTGGTCGATCAAAGCCCGCAGATAAAGTATCCGCCAGCGCCACCGTCCGCGGGCGTTGGCGGTCAGACGGGCATCGGCCTGTTTGATCAGTTCGTATGCCCGGCGGGGATCCTTACGAAATCGGATCGGACGTCGAATCTGTCGACACAGCCTCCAGTCCACATACCAGGAGTGATTGTGATTGGCCTCCAGAATATCGATTGCCTCAATGACCTCCTCCACCACATCGGGAGAATACTCATAAGCGATATATTCCCGGAGAATGCTGTCGGCAGATCGATCCGGATCCCAATAAAACCGGGCGCACAAGACCTTGTTGATGTCCTCAAATAGTCCCTCTGAATAGGGAAAGCCGCCGGAGACTTCCGACTTGACCGTTTGCCACAACCTTTGGAATCTCGACGGCAACGGATTGGCTCCAAAACCACCCCACGGATGCATCTCCCACATGCTGATCTCGGGAAAATTCAACAGCGGAAGATGGCCCGGCACACCCTGCGTGAGCGGAAATTCAGGATAGTTGGTATGGGAATCCGCCTGAATATAGTCACACCAATCGACCCCACGGGCAAAAACATCCGCCAACCCCCGCCATTCACCCTGATCATGTTCAAGATCAAACAGCCAGGTGCTGAGAATCACCTTCGCATCGGGCCACCGACTTTTAAGAAGACGCGCCTTCGCTTCACAGATTTTCAAATATCCATTGCTTCCCCAAGGCGCACAGTTGCCACAGGCGCAACCCCCCTGGTCATACGGCCCAAATGCAATGAAATCCGGTTGCACCTCGGCAAACGCATCCAGCACCTCATTGAACCACTGAAGCAGCAATTCCCTTGCCTTTGGTTTGCTTGGGCATAATTCACAACGATAAATCGAACGCCCGGTGTTGAAATCGGCACGCAGTTCAACAGGACTGTCGGCAAATGCTTCATTACCGAGGTTGACCAGACAGACACGCATGCCGATCCGCCTGGCGCCGACAAGTATGCGCTTCAGGCGGTCAATCATCCGCCGGGCTTTTGGATCATCAATGTCCGTATAGTGATGCATGTCAAACCAGACCTGCACCACATTGAACCCCCACAGTGCGAGTTCCTCCAGATATTCAATGATTTGTTCAACGGGCGCATCGTGATAATAGTTATGGAAATGGGTTGCCAGGTAGATTCCGCGCACGGGCTTGGCCGGCCGGCTGGTTCCCGTCCATAAACCAGTGCTGAATCCCTGTTCATGAAAGGTGCAGTCACGCAGGAATCGCCCCGCTCCATACAGGATGCCGAGTTTGTCCAAGCCTCGAATGACCGCCGAATTGGCCGCGGGGAGTTCAATGACGAAACTCTCCGGTGACAATGCCCGGTCTTGCTTCAATGTCAGAACAAATTGCGGGTTGCCCCGATCATACACGACGCCACACCTACTCTGGATCCGGGTGCGCAAGATGCGAGCCGCATCCTCGCATACACATTGATCAGCGGTGGCATAATCAATGTAAAATCGACTCGATTTAGACGACAACATGACCCACCAGTCTACGCCATTTTTTCATTGTCGGCAGGTTGGTCAAACCCCACTCGCTATTCCACCTGCGCCTCGATATTACATCCTGTCAACACGATGGATGGATCGTGGTATTGGCTTAACAGACGAAGTTTCAGCCGAACAACACCACCCAGCGCCTCGGCCGGCACATCCACGCCCTTGATCATCTGTTGCACATCATCGGTCAACACCCGCTCAGCGCCATCGTCCGAAACCACCGACAACGTCCCCACCACCCGCTGCGGGTTGGCCATGCTCCATTGCACCCGCGCCGAGGTGATCCGATGCCCCTCCGCCGCCTTCAGCGGTATTTCCATCTCACCGCTTCCATTCACCGGCAGCGAATAACCCCACATCCCCACCTGCCAACCCTGCATCTTGGCATAAAACTTGATCGCCCCACCCATGTTGAATTCATCATTGAACATCTGCTTACCGACCGGCAGTGCCGCCAGGTCAACATTCAGACTCCTCGCGACTGAATCGATCGTCTGGGTGGCGATCCGTTGCTCAAATGCCCATTTTCCCATCGGCGAATCGGCGAATTGTTTCACCTCATCAACCAACGACAGAATCTTCGCCCGATCGGCCGGCCCATTTCCATGCACGAACAGACGGGTCGCCTGTGCGAATTTGGCGCTGGCCCGCCATGATTTGCACACCAGCTCCGTCCGCCAGCGCGTGTCCGGGTCCATCTGATCCAGCCTCCCTTCGGCCTGGGAGATGAATCCATTGACCTTTTGCACCACTTCCGGCGTCAAAACATGCGGAATCTCAACCGCATATCCGCAGATATACCCCTGTTTATCCATCGACTCCTGAACCGTCCGGTAGTAAGCCTCCATCTGGATGGCGGCCGGCCCATACGCCGCCTGGCAATAGGTCTTGATCGCCTTTTTCACATCCAGCTTCGGGTTCCACAACAGCTTGGGATAAAGCCACAAATTCAACCCCTGCGTCCCCCAGTGCAGGTGCAGTTCGCTGTACATCCCGCAAAACTTCGGATCGGCCGCCATGTGTGGGATGTCCTTCGACATCTGGGTGATCATGGGCCATGGTGTGATCCACGTATAATGGGCGTAATAGGTGTGGGCGGAGAGGGCCTCGCTGATCTTTTCCCACGCGGCAAACCCATCGCGATACCTGTGATTCGCCTGCGAAAACATCGGCTGTGCCGAATTGGCCGCGAACGCAATGGCGGATGACCAGAACACGATCTGCGGTCTCACTCCCGGCCCGGGTTTGGCATAATCAGGGGGAGTGGCATAGTTGTCATACGCATAAAACTTGGTGGTGGCCTTCGGATAGACCTTGCGGATCTCCGCCGTCACGAGGTTGCAGAAATGAGTCACCAGCGAACTGGCAGATCCATCCTTGTCGATCAGCTTCCTGCAATTGTCGCACTCGCACATGGCATTCCAGTCATTGGGCGATATGGAGACCGGCAACCTTTCGATGGGGATGCCCCGGTCCAATTCATGGCGAATCTCAACCTCCACATTCCGGGCCACCTGTGCCGCCGCCTCCTGGTTGGTGAAACAGACCTGCGTCCCCCTCGCCCCATCCATTCGCTTGCCATCAATCAGGTTAAACCATTCGGGATGGGCTTTATAATAGGTCGACGCCGGCAGATAATGCTCATAGGAATGCCCCGAACCCAGTGCCACGATCGTGTCTTTGACCTCAATGGCCCTATTCTCGTTAAACCGCATCCGCGATGCGAACAGTTGGCCGGCCGTCACACCATGTTCCTTGGTGTTAAACCCCTCGGGAGCATCCTCATCGGGCAGGCCATATCCGCCGCCCCGTTGGTTGACTCCGGGCGCTTCAATCTCGTGAATCTCCACGATCTCGATGGTCTGATTCTTTGGAACATAGGTTCCGTGTTCCCCCGGCATGACCCACACCACACCCTGATTGTTGAGCCATTGCCACACCGCCCAGATGGTTGAATCATCCGAACGCCCCACCAGCGACAGGCGATCCCCCTTGCCCACCACCGCGAACGCATCGATGGTCTCTCCATGCTCTTTGTTGAGTTGGTCGATCACATCACGGTTGCCCGGCTGATTGCCCACCAGGATCGCTGGACCCTCCCATTTCTGGTCCGCCTTGACAATCTCCAGCTTGGCGCCGCTTATTTTTTGGACAAAGTCTGGAGTTCCTCGGCCGCGAATGTCTCCCCGGCCGTCGCCTCATCGGGCACGACGATCCGGCCGGTCGGCTTGCCCCCTTCCACCAGCGCCACCGCGGCTGATGACACATTGACCATTGCCAGCAACAGTGCGGCCGCTTGAAATAATTTATTCATGTCTGTCCGTAAAAAACCTTATCTATCGTGATTCGCTGTATTCCAGAACTGTGTCTGCTTTGCCGTGATGTTCCAGAAGTCCGGCGGGGATGACAGATCCAACCAGGATGGCTTGGAGATCGCCGTGACGTGCCCATCTCCGTAAAGAACCGGATATTTACCCATCGTCCGATGCAACATCACCGGCCAGTTGTAACCCGGCGTCCACATGAAAAAGCAGGATGCCAAGGCCCGATATTTCAGGCTTGTCAGCGTCTTTCCCGGTATTCCCAATGGATCGACATCGGGTGAGCCCCATGTATTGCTGACAGGCTGCCTCCATCCACGCAGGCAATAGCTGCCAAACACGTTGTAGGATGGACTGGGCAAACTCTGCGGAAATGAGGCGAAATTCAACCCCGCGTAACCGGCATTAAACTCATCGTTGGGGCAGAAGAAGACCTGCTGATTCTTCATATACGGATAGATTCGCCCCAGCGCCTGCCAGTTGCCTGGGCTGCCCTGCCCCCACCCGCCGTATTGATACCACAGGACGTTTGTCGTCCAGCCGCCGCTGTCACCGGCCGGGCTGTACGAGGTGTCACCGTCGTAATACCTCGGCCAGACGCCGCGCCAGTCGTTGGCGTACATGGCAACCCCAAGTCCGATCTGCCGAAGATTGCTCTGGCACTGCACAAGCTTGGCCGACAAACGCGCCTTGTTGAGAGCCGGCAGCAGGATACTGATCAAAAGAGCTATGATGCCGATGACGACCAGCAATTCCACGAGCGTGAACGCACTGCGCTTTTTCATACAGGCATCCTTTCACTCAATCCTCATCCCTCCGCCTTGTTATAGACAGAGGGATGAGGAGAGAGTTTTCGTCAAACCAATTCTCACGCCTTGCGCCGGCGAATCATCACCAGCGCGCCCAATCCCAGCAGAGACAACGATGCCGGCTCCGGAACGGGTGTGAACGAAGCGTGATATCCCAACTGAGCGTCAGACAAGGCCGTGTCAGAAATGCGGATATCGTCAAAACCCGTGTACCAACTCGCTGAAGTGCTGGCAACCCAACTTTGAGTCATGTAAGTGGGCATTGATTTGCCCGCATCCAGAGCCGTCGCAACTTCAGTCAGTGTGGGATAATTGCTGTTTTTGATGTATAAACGCGCATTGTTGCCATCATAAACCAGTGCCAAATAATTCCATTGATCTATTACCAACGCATTATTGGAACTCGTCAACGACGGCCCGCCTCCGTTGTAGACCCGACCATATGCCTGGCCTGTGCTTCCGATCACAGCCAAAGTCAGTTGGGTTGTATTGCCTCCCTGATCGCTGTTCAAGGTAACCAAATCCGAATCGATGCCAGACGATGCAGGTCGCACCCATCCTTCAAAAGTAAACTGACTAGAGCCACCATTGTTCAGATTGATGGTGCCAGGGTTGCTAATAAGCCCTGTGTTGTAATTGACAACGACACTTTTGCTATCGTCCACATTAAATGGATCCCATGTATCCAATTCGGCGTAATTATTTGCACTCCATGTCACATCATGCCCGTTGCCGCTCATGTCGGCCACAACCGGCGGGGGATCTGACTGAAATGAGTCGAAATTATACTGGGCAACCGTGGCCGCGGACGCGCTGCCGGCCAACAGACCCATCAAACCGAACGCCGCAATGTGTGCATTGCAGAACTTCATGATACATCCTCCTGTAAAAGGTGGTTGAGATGAGACACAGCGCCCGCCGAGGCCCGCGCCAGAAATCGCATCGCAACATGCGTGCGGCTGAGCGGGGCCTGGGGGCTGGACAATCGTTGAAAGACAAGTTTTTCGATGGCATCGACGACTTCATTGTCGCGGCGAGCCACACTGGCGAGGGGGGGATCAAGACAGTCGGAAAACTGGCTGTCGTTGAAGCCGGAGATGGCGACATCGTGCGGAATCCTGATTCCGCGCCGTCGCAGCCAGGACATCGCGGCCACGGCGCCTTCATCAGTTGAGCAGTGCAGGCAATCAAAAGGGAATTGACCCGGAAATTCGCGGTCCAGCGCTTCGGTGCTGGCATCGGTGATCTTTTGGTCCGGACGGGGTGTCATGTCGATGGCACTGTGCGGCGTAACCCGCATCCCGCGTGCGCGGGCCTGGTCAAGAAACGCACCTGTTTTGGCACGCGATCCCGGCACCGGAAGCAGAATGGCCGGCCGGCGTCGGCCGATATCGGCGAAATGATCCGCCACCTGGCGATACGCCGACAGGCGATCGTGGATGATCAGGTCGCAGGGCGCATCCCACTCATGGGTGGAGACGATGACCGCCGCCGGAAAGCTTTTGAGCAATTCCAGGATCTCCGGCGTGTGAAGCTGATCTTCATCGCCATCCTGCATGATGACCGCATCCATCCTGCGTCGGGAAAAGTCCGTGAGGATGCGTACGGTATCCTTGATCTGCGACAGATGGTCCGCCAGATTCGCGACGTATTCCCTGTCCTGGATACGGCGGACGATGCGGTGTGTCATCTCGTCGCTGGGATGTGGGCCACCCAAAATCCACATCACGCCGATGGTTTGAGTCCGACCGCCTTTTAGCCCGCTGGCTAGCGGATTGCGCGTGTAATTGAGCCGTTTGGCGATTTCTCTGACGTGGTTTTGTGTTTCCGGCTTGATCCCCAATTCATCGCCACGCTGGTTTAGCACCAGGCTGACGGTGGAATGACTCAGGCCGGCTTCTTCGGCAATTCGTCGGGTCGTTATGAACTGGGAACGTGCCATAACCTTCCAACACCTGTTAGGAACAGTCTAACACATGTTAGAAGATTGTCAAGAAAATTCCGAAATTGATGTAAATCGTTTATCGGGCGTGATTTACTCGATTATTACGAAGTGTTCCCGCATCCATAATGTGATGCCAAACAACAATTCCAACAATTATGGTTTGCCGATCACCACCCCATCGCTCAGTCGTTTGATCCCCTCCACGTTCCATTCGTAGCCATAACCCGGGCCATCCGGAATGCGCAAGTAACCTTCTTCCAGTTGCAACGGCACCGCGAAAACATCGTCCATGTATGGTTCGGGGGTCAGATATTCCACCCAGCCGGCATTGGCGGCGGCAGCGGCCAGGTGAAGATCAGCCGCCAGGCCCACGCCGGTGTTCCAGCCGTGGGGAACGACCAGGATTGAATGGTCATCCGCATATTGGCCGATGCGATGTTGTTCGCTTAACCCCCCCACCTTGGTCACATCCGGCTGTAGATAATCCACCGCGCGGCGTTCGATCCATGGGATAAAGCTTTGTCGCCGCGTCAGGCATTCGCCGCTGGCGATTTTGACACGGGAATGGCGGGTGAGTTCAACGTATCCGTCGATGTCATCCGGGCGCAGCGGTTCCTCAAACCAGTTGACGTTGTAATCACGCAACATGTGCGATTTTTCCAGCGCCCATTTGTATCCATGCGGCCAAAAGGCATCCGACCCGCCGGCATCCACCATCAGATCACACTGATCCCCCACCGCCTCGCGGGCGGCCTTGACGATCGATTCATCGGTCCGGTCATCACGACGTCCAAACGGCCCCCACCCGATCTTGAACGCACGAAAACCCCGGCCGTGGGCTGATTGTAATTTGGCCGACAATTCCTTCGGCTCGGTCATCAGCATGGATGCATAGGGTTTGATGCGATCCCGATATTTGCCACCCAAAAGCCGCCAGATCGGCTGGCCGGTCACTTTGCCCAGAATATCCCACAACGCCATGTCGATCCCGCTGATGGTGTGCGTGATCGCCCCGCCGCGACCCTGCCAGAAGGTGTTCTGATGCAGTTTTTCGCAGGTGGCGGCCGGGTCGATGGCGCTGGCGTCCTGAAAAAGCGGCCGCAACAGCTTCAATGAACCTTCAACCAGATCGGCCGACGTGTAGACGCAACCCAAGCTGGCGATGCCGCTGTGGGTGATGACCTCCACGAGCGTGCGTGTCTGCTCACGCTGCCCAAATCGGGCGGGCCAATCCGAATAGGGCACACCATAAAGGGGAATGACACGGATTTCGCGAATTGTATGAGAATTTTTCATGATACTTTCACAAAGTGGATCAGAAACTGACCGTCAACCCGCCATCCACGGTTAATATTGAGCCGGTGCAGTAGGTATTGCGTGGATTGGCGAAAAACAAAATGGCCTCGGCGACCTCATCCGGTTCACCCGGCCGCAACAACGGCACACGCGGCCGGCGCGGATTGAGAAAAAACGTTTTGCACCACTCGCTTTCCAATTCATTGGAACCGGAGACATAACTCATCGGCGTATGCACAAACCCCGGAGCGACGACATTGACCAGAATGTCATGGGTTGCCCATTCCACCGCAAGCTGGCGGGCCAGTTGATTGATCGCGGCCTTGGCCATGCCGTATGGGGCGCTGCCCGGTTCGGCCAGTTCAGCCAGGATCGAACTGACGATGATGATCCGTCCACCGGTCCCCTGCTGGATCATCCGTTCCCCGGCGATTCGGCAGACATTGATCGTCCCCCACGCATTGACCTCCAGCATTTGCCGCCATTTTTCCGGTGGATCATTGATCGGATCAACCGGAAAACTGACGGCGGCATTGGAGACAACAATATCCAACGCCGGCATTTCATGGACGATGGCCCGCATCTGCTCAACATCGGTCACATCCCCCTGGCGTGCGACACAGGCCGATCCGATGGCGGCGGCGGTTTCGGCCAAATGCTGTTGTTGGCGGCCGGTGATCCAGACCCGCGCCCCCTCCTCGGCAAATCGCTTGGCGGCGGATTTGCCAATGCCCGTGCCACCTCCCGTGATCAAGCAGGTCTTGTCTTTAAGCATCATGGGATTGTAACCCCGAACAATCGCCGTGCGTTGCGGTGGAGGATGTCCTGTCGATCCTCATCGCTCAGATCGGCCGACAAGAGCGCGCCGATCCCGTGGTGTGGATGAAACCAGGGATTGTCCGTGCCGAACAACAGTTTCTTGACCAACCCCGCCTCCACAAACCGTTCCACCGGTCCACGGTCATCCAGTACTGCGCACAAATCGAGATAAACATTGTCATATTGCTTCGCGATGTCGATCGCATCTTCCCATTGTCCATGCAACGCATGGGCCATGATGATGCGTGCGTTGGGATGTCTTGCGGCGATATTTCGCATGGATTGTTCGGAACCATCGCCCCCCCATGTGTGGCACAAAACCGCCAACCGATGGGCATCGGCATATTCCCACGCCGGCCGATAGGCATCATCATCCATGAGCACACGATGGTATGAAGCCAACATCTTCAGGCCGGACAACAGATCGCGATTGCGGTCGAAGTTCGCAAGGTCCTTTTCGATATTGCGGGGGTGGGTGGGATTGACTCCAATGTATCCACGGATGCGCCCGGGGTGGCGCCGGGCTGCCGCGAGCGTCTCCTCGTTGCCGATGTCGGGTGAAAAGAGGGCGCTGTGCGGACAAAGCACCGACACCTGCACGCCGGCCTGATCCATCGTGTCGATCAGGCCGTCAATCGACCATTTGGGCATCCAACCTGTATAGACCGGTCCCAGATGAACGTGAACGTCAATGACCGGACAGTTAGCGCCGCGGCCCTGTTGGACAAATTCACGGGATAAATCGCTGTCGCAGATCATGGCCGCACCTGTTCAATGAGTCGTTGAAGGTTTCCACCGGCGATGGCCATTTTGTCGGCCTCCGAAATTTTTGCGTGAGCCGTCAACAGCATCAATGCGCCGTGATAACAGGCCGGAAAACCCGAACCATACAGCAATCGCCCCGCTCCATAACGGTGCACATTGGCTTCAATCCCGCCGGGGACAAAATATTGGCTGATTTCGACATGGACATTGGGATACAGATCCAGCAGGGGCCGAAACATCCGGTCGGCCGGCCAGACACCCAGGTCGCTGATGATGATGCGAAGTTCTGGAAATGCCTTGAGCAGGTCGTACAGTTCGTTCCAGTTTCCACCCCGTTCGATGGAGTAGATGAGCGGGATTCGATGTTGAATCAGTTTCTGAGCGATTCCCCCAACCACTTCCGGGCGGACCAGATAATTGCCGCGCGGCTGGCAGATGCGCATCGCCCCAACCCCCGCCGACAACGCCTTGCCAAACCATTCATCCATGTCCCCCATCTCATCGGTGTGTGGGCATGGGATGGCCAGACAGGGAATCAGTCGATTGCGATACGGCGCGATGTCGCGCAACAACAGGTCATTGCCCACGCCCGGATGCAGGTCGAGTTGGGCGATGTGCCAGACCAGCGACCGCTCGATGCCGGCCCGGTCCATCTCGCGCGCCAGCGCCGGCGCATCGGCCGGCGGCCAGATCTCCCGATGGGTCGGCGTGCCGACAAAACAGTTGCAATCAAGAAATTTCATTCATCCAATCCCGGTCAATCCACCGCGCGATGGTGGATGATCTTCTGATAACTGCTCCAGCTTTTTCGTGGCGTGCGTTTGAGCGTGTCAAAGTCGATGTTCACCAGTCCAAAGCGATAGCGATATCCGCTCATGGCTTCAAATGTATCCATGATCGACCAGTAATAATATCCGCGCACATCGGCGCCGGCGGTCAGGCATCGATGCACCTCGCGAAGATGTTCGCGGATGTAAGCGATGCGATCATCATCGTCCATCAGGTTTCTGTCGGCGCGGGTGCCATCATGGGCCATTCCATTTTCGGTGATGTAGATGATCGGGTTGTCATAGCGTTGTGACACCGCCATCACCGAATCGAACAGGCCGGGCGGATAAATCACAAACCCATAATCACTCTGGGCGGCAAACGGCTTGGCGGTTTCGGATTCCAGAAATTCATCCGGCCGATGGGCGATCACCGCGGGCGTGTAATAATTCAACCCGATATAGTCCATCGGGGCATATGCGTTCCCGCAATCCCGCAGAAAGCCCTTTGGCAGCTTCGGCCCATAATGCGGATGGTCCAACAACACCTGCGAATATTGCCCCGCCAGCATCGGGTCCAGCCAGCGGTCGGTGATCATCGCCTGCTGGCGCGCGGCGGCTTCAATGTCGGCCTGTTCATGCGTGGCCGCATACACCGGCATATACGCGATCACCGCGCCGACTTGTCCATTCCCGCGATCATGTTGTCGAAACGCCCGCACGGCCGCGAAATGCATCAACAGCGAATTGCGGTCAACGATCAGTCGTTGTGAAATGTCGGCATTGGCGGCACAGAACGGGTTGTAATAATCGATTGCGGATGGCTCATTGAGCGTGCTCCATTGCTTCACCCGATCGCTGAGCCGCTGATAACACAACGTGGCATACGCCTCAAAATCCGCCACGATGCGGTCATTGAGAAAACCGCCATCCTCCATCAACGCCTGTGGCAAATCCCAGTGATACAGATCGAGCAGCGGTTCGATGCCGTTCTCCAAAAGGCAATCCACAAGTCGCTCATAAAACGCCATCCCCTTCTCATTGACCCGCCCCCGCCCATCCGGCAACACGCGCGACCATGAGATGGAATAACGAAAGCTGGTCAGCCCCAGCGCCTTCATCATCGCCACATCCTCGCGATAATGATGATAAAAATCCGCCGCCACGGCCGGGGAATGCCGCTGATAAAACAATTCCGCATCCCGCGCCCACGCCGCATCCCAGACACTCGGCCCACGGCCATCACTCTCGGCCGCCCCTTCAATCTGAAATGCCGAACTGGCAGCGCCCCATTTGAACGACGACGGAAACACAAATCGCGCCCCGGGCTTCTCCCGATGAAGCTGAAGCGGTGGCCGCACCCTTGTAAAGTTGGCTGCGGGGGCTTTTTTCAACAATAAATCACTCATCTTCACAACTTTCCACCTCTTACGGGGAATAACTCAGCGACTGTATGGGATTTCCTTTGGCATCGGTGATGCGGAAATAAAATCCCCAGTGAAATCCCACTCCTTCAAAACTCTTTCCCACCTTGATCAGGATTGTGCTGTCACCGGCCGGCAAATCGACCTCTACCATGCGTTTATCCGGTGAATCGGCATCCAATCCTGGACGCTCATACACCTGATTGCCGTTGAGATACACCCGAAACCCATTGAAACTATCCATGCGGAATTGAACCCTCCGAGCCTGTTTGTTATGGACACGCACCGCCGCATAGGCCGTGCTGAACCGCCAGTCCTTCTGATCCTTATCAAACGCATTTTCAAAACTGACAAACCCGCCCGGACTGGTATAGGTCCGCCATCGTGCCTTGCGGCCGGTATGGTCTGCGATCTCCCCCATCAACGTCGGCTTGGCATCCCCCTCAAAGTCCTCGTGCAACACCAGCGCATCGCGCCGATCATTGTCAAATGGACCCAGAATCCGCCAGGTCCGCACGAAACCCAGCCGATCAGGGAAATATTCAGCGATGGTTTTCAACCGCGATGTCTTCAGCCGGATGTGTCCATCCTTCGCCAGGTAATCCACCACCCCCATCTCGTCCAACAACGCATCCGTCCGATCAAACCCCTCCACAGATTGATCATAATGCCCCGCCTGCGCCTGATGAATCCCACTCAAATAGGCCTCCAGATAGCGCAGTGTCGTGTCCACCATCTTCACACGGGCCAGGGAATCGCCTTCCAACCCGGCCGTCCCAATCGCCTGATCCATCGCCGAACGCGCCTCGGCCATCAATGAATCGCTGAACATCCGATCATACCCTTCCAGCCCGCCCCCCACGCGCGGCGAACCGGGATGCTGATATTCCGACACCCGCGCCAACGCCAGGTAATACCGGTTCATCGCACCGCCCGCCGGACCGAAAAATGCTTTACAGATGTCCGCCAACTCCTGATTGGGGTCCAGCTTCAGATCATTCATCATGCGAATTGGCATGTAATGATTAAGGTAATTGGATGTGCTGCCCGGATATGAGGCATCTTCATGCCGTTCATAAATCTTCTGCGCCTGTTGGCGGCGAACCGTCATCGCCTGTTCCATATAAATCGGACAAGGCAACTGCGCCGTCCAGTAGATCGGGTTGTATTCGTACGCATACAGGTGGTCACATACTTTCCCCCACCCATCCACCATCGTCTCATACGCCGAGAGGTCCTGACAGAAATCCGTCGGCGTCAAATGGACATAGCAGTAATTCCCGCGGGTAATGATGATGTTGACGTTTGGCCGTGGATTGATTCGGACCGGCGGCTGTTGATGGCTCTGATAGGCGTACAATGCCACTGATCGATCAGGAAAATCCTTTTCGATCCGCGATGCCACCTCGTTGGCGAACGCGATCACGCGATCTGTCAACAGCGGCTGCCCCTGCCACTGGCCCGGCGGGTCCAGCGCCGTGCAGTTGGCACATTGACAAAAATCATAATTGTCCTCCGGATCCATTGGATAGCTGACAGTCGCCGGATGTTTGCGCAAAAATTGCCTCGCATCCTCCGCCACCAGTTCAATTACCTGTGGATTGGTCGTACACAACTGCGTCGCGGTGCGCTTGCCTCCGATCAAGGAATAATATTCGGGATGATCTTTGAAATATTTATCCGGCGGCAAGGCGTAAAAATAATAATGCTGCCCCGTCATCCACCGATCATAACCCGCTCGGTTTCGTCGCAACCATTCACTGTTCTCCTGTGAATTGCCCCCATAAGCCGAGTGCATCGTCGTCTCGCCGGGCGGTTGAAATACAATCGTCCCCGCCGTCAATTCCAAGCTCTTATGCGAAGGAATCGCCTCGCCCAGCCCGCCGGCCATCACCCATCGACAACCCCACCCATCCAGCAAAGTATACAAACCATTCACCAACCCCAACCGACTGGCGGCCGTGATTACAATCTGGTCGGCTGATACATCAATCCGACAGCCTCGCTCCTTCAATTCTCCCAGCAACTCCCTCTGATATTTCAGTTTCAGCGGAAAAAGTCCCTCACCCTTTTCGCGGGGCAAGGCGATGCCGGTCATCAATTGATAACATCGCGCAAAATCCGCAATCGCAGCACCCAAGCCATTACCCCCCTGTGAACCCTCCAGGATTGGCCCATCGCTTTTAATCCATTGCTCCAGCTCGGCCTGCTCAATCGGCGCAAAATATATTCGAGCCTCTCCCTGCGAATACACCGCCACAGACGACGCGCCGGCCACGCTCCATGAGAACAACATCAGGATCAAAGCGAAGGTTAATCGGCGCATGGCACTACAACTCCTGGTATGAATCGGTGAATTTCCCCACTGCCACCCTTTATCAATCCGGCCACCAATACTTTGTAAAGCTATCGGGACTGTTCAGAAATGCCGTCTTGAAATACTCCACATGACCATCAATAAACAGCGCGTTCAACCCCTGGCTGTGACGATCGCCCAATGGAAAGGTCACTGATAATGGCCATACACAATACCCGTAATTGGGCGCGCTGAAGTTGACCACGTTCGCACTGTCGGCCACCAAAACCACCTGTTGCTTGAGGTGCTTTTGATGTGGCGCCGCCGATGTCATGTTGGGATTGCTGGAAAAATAAGTGTAATTGTAACCATACGACTGTGGCTGCGCGTTGGCGACGGTACTCTCATACGTCTGGTTTTGCCGAATATCCATGTCCAGGGCAGGATCGGATGGGCAGTGAAACACTCTCGAAAACGTCATGTTCGTGGTGTCGCCGTTCCAACCAAGGTACTTTGCCAGGAAACCATACCAAAGAGTTGCCGTCGATCCCGATGGCCACTGGTATGTTGCCGTCCCCCAGTGCGGTGGGAAAAACAACTTGTTGTCGTTGCGATACATGATGAACGCCATCCCCATCTGCTTCATATTGCTGGCACACTGCACCGTCTTGGCCGCCTCCCGTGCTTTATTCAACGACGGCAGCAAGATACTGATCAGAAGCGCTATAATGCCGATCACCACCAGCAGTTCCACCAAGGTAAACGCTCTGCGCTGTTTCACGAGGATCTCCCATGTTTCTCCGCCCTCTCTCTGGCTTGAGCGGGCATTACCATGCTGCACCCAAGGAGAGGGCAGGAACGAATGATTCATGGACAACGATATCAAGCCAAGCGTCTTCGCATCATCAACAACCCACCCAATCCCAGCAGACCCAGCGATGCCGGCTCCGGCACAACAGCCTGCAACATCTGCGTGGTTAACAAGGGCACTTCATAAATCCGCAGTTCATCGATATACCCGCTGAAGGGATTCACAGCGCCGATGTTGAAGTTGGACGTCGAGGTAACAAAGTTAGGCCCGGAATTGCCCGGCAGCCCGGAACTGGTTGGCCCGAAGAATCGAGCCGCACTACCAGTCGTTCCGGTCGCCACATAATCCACATACAACTGCACATCCGTGAAATCCACAAGCCCATCCCCTGTTCTTTCAGAGTATGTACCCACGGCCGCCACATGATGCCAGACATTGGCCGTCAACGCATCCGTTGAACTGACTTCCTTGTACGCTGAACCATTGGTCTGCACCCCGGAAAATCGCAGCTTGCCAGAACCGTTAATCCCAAACATCCAGCCTTCCGTCCCAGCGCCATTCATGTTTCCAATGATCAGATCAAATTTAACATCATTCACGTCAGAGGAGGTCAATTTGACAAATGCCTCAATCGTGAATCCATGGGCGCTCACCGCATTGTTCAAGATGGAAGAATCTGAAATCACCGATGCCGTTCCCGTGCCGTTGTCGTAGGATTTGGTGTTGGCGACAGTTGTGTTCCCGATTGGATCGAAAATGGAACTGCCCGGAAGGTCGCTTGAGTAGCTGACTGTCGAACCGGCCGTCGCATCCAACGTCGGCGAGTTGTCCTGACTGGCCAGATTGTTCTCAAACCGATAATACGCCACCGACGAAAACGCCGGAACGGCCGTTACCAAAGAAACCAACCCCGCGCCTAAAATCGAATTGATCCGCAACATGATTCGATCCTCCAAAAAAGTGGTTCTGACTGTGAACAAACGCTCACATACCTAAGAAGGATAACTCAGGAATAAATTAAGTCAACAATTATTTTTATAATCGAATATTTTACTTGCATATACCTTATTTGTACCTTATAATCTGACTTAAATGTCTCCTAATCAACTGCTTTCAACCAAAGTCCGCGACCATATATTGGCCGATCTGGCGTCGTTGGATATTAAATCCGGCCAGCGGTATTTCACCGAGGCTCAACTTTCCAGCCGCTATCAGGTCAGCCGCAACACCATCCGGCGGGCCATGGGAGAACTTGAAAACCGGGGTTATCTGCAGCGCCAGCGCGGCCGGGGGAGCATCATCCTTCAAATTCCAGGTCAGAGCGGTGCCCCACCCGCACCCAAACAACGCCCGCAACCATCGGCCAATCGCGTTTTGGCCTCAACCAATCACCGCAGACTGATCACCCTGTTGCCGCAATGGGATGATTCGACTGAAGGCTTTTATGCCGCCCATGTCATCCATGCCATGACCGCCACCGAGGATTTACGTCGATACGCCATCGAAATCCGTCATGCGAATGACCCTTTGGAGTTTGACGATCCCTCCGCATTGACCTGTTTTGTCATCGATCCGAGAGGATCAATGGTTCAACGTCTGGCCGCACTGGCCTCGGCCGGGGCGCGGATCGTGGTGGCCACACCATCCTATCCCATGTATTTCGCCTTGAACCTGTACGATGACAGTCGTCCGGCCGTCAATCAGGCCGTGCGGCGGTTGGCCCAGGCACAACACCGAAGCGTGGGGATCATCGTGCATGACCTGGAGCACAACGACTATCGAATGGCGTTGAATGGCTATCTGGATGCGTGCCGTGAGTTGGATTTACCCATTCATCCCAAGGGAATTATTCGTTGCTTTGACGGTGGCGCCAAGCCCGTTGCCGGTGATTTCCCGCTCGATACCGTTCGCGCATGGATCAGCACATTCGCCGGCGGCATACACTATCTGGCTGATGCGGCACGCGAACAGAAATTAAATGCATCGCAGGATTTGTCGATCATCGGCATGGACGATCCCAATGACCATTATATCGGCGTGTTGGGTCAGGAAATCTCCGTGATCCGATCCGATCCGGCCGCCATGGCCAAAACGCTCGGCTCGTGTCTGAACCGCTGGGATGATGCCCTGAGAGGCCAGTCCATCGCCATCCCCATGCAATACCTCGACCGGCAATCAATCGCCACGCCGCAAAATCAAACCACCCAGACCCGTGCGTATTGAATCCACGCACATCTGGTATCCTTGACAAGGCGTACATTGTCATGGACACGGAATTACCGGCGAGGCAAGGGCCATTACCATCCCAGGGTCGAGCGGTCGGCCTGTTGGACCTCGATATGGGCGTCGGTGTATCCATGCAGGGTGATTTTGCTTTTGTCGAGGTAATGATTCCGGCACTCCATGATCCACCAGTCAGAACGCACCTTCGTGATTTTTGATTCCTGTTCCTCGGTCGGCATGAAACCGCCGACGTAAATTGCGTTGGGCGCGTAGCGCACCCAATAACTTCCATTGGTCGCGAACGGAAAGTTGAATGCGGTGATGTTGTCCGGCCCTTTATCGGTGATGTATGGAGTCCATTGAGACTCCATCGAAAAATAAGGATCCGATGGACACCAGAACAGTTTTACCGTTGAGAGATACTTGCGGTACCACAATCGGGCATAGCTCGTGATGCAATAATACGGGCTTGTCCCCGCATAGGTGATATAGCTGTTCGACCAGTAATTATAGGAACTAAAGCTGGGTGAACCGATTGGGGTAGAGGGAGAATATCGCCCTGCGTAGGGAACATAATGCATCGGTACGCTGGGGATCGCTCCCTTGTTGTCGTTGGCACAAAAGATGTACCCCAGCAATATCTGGCGCATGTTGTTCGAACATTGCGTTCGCTTCGCCGATTCCCGCGCCTTGTACAATGAGGGGAGCAGGATGCTGATAAGAAGGGCGATAATGCCTATGACGACCAGCAACTCGACGAGTGTAAATCCACGTCTGCGATTCTTTGAGATGGAATATTTCATCGCCAACCGCCTTGTATCAAAGTGTTTGCATCCAGATCATTCACTTCTTACGGCCAACAGCCGCGGATAAACCTTCACGGGTGGGCATGTTCGCCCACCCGTGAAGTATATCATCCCGCGGAGCGTTACGAAGAACGCCTGCGCCGCATGACCAGCAATGTGGCTCCGCCCATCAGCAATCCGATGGAGGCCGGCTCCGGCACCGGTGCGCCATTGAACTGGTTCGCAGAGAGCGCCACATCGTCGATTTGGAAGTCATCGATGCCCAAGGTGACGCCGAAACGCGCGTCTACCGGCCAGCCGCCACCGAGCACAATTCCCGACGATTGGGCCACGGGAGAAAAGGCACTGATGTTGCTCACGCCCGGCATCGGAGCACCGAGACCGCCATTGGCACTGGCATCCCAACCTGAGTAGTCGGTGTGGGAGTATACCTGCTGATAATCAACGTAGTACGTGACCGTTTCAGCCACGGCATCTCGCACGATCGCCAGGTGATGCCACTGGTCATCATTGTAGGTTCCGGCTGTCTTAAAATTGTTCAGCTTGAAGACACCATTGTCAGAAGGGGTATCCTGGGCCGTCACATTAAACAGCAGTTTACCCGCATCAGCCGTGCCGGCACCACCCATCTGAATGCCGATGTCCGACTCTGTGTTGTTCGATCCCACCATGTGCGCGATATAGCCAGTCTGTTGAAATTGCAGCGCTTGCGGGGCCTTGATGAAGATCTGCCAAGTAAACGAATTGGTGCCTGGGATAAGATTGGCGAACTTGGGCTCGACGGTGTACGGGCCACCTGCAGGGTTGGTCATATCCCGCGTAGTCTGCCTGATAAAATCCTGCGAAATATCGTATCCATCCTGGAAGACGCTAGTAAGACCGTAGGAGTAATTTGATCCTGAATATGCGCCGCCTGAATTATATATGCTATTGGCGCTGGGATAAGCGCTCTGCAATAAGCCATCAAAGTCGTTGGGCGAGGCATCCTGCTCCACCGCCCAACCAGGCACTGTCCCGCCAGCCCACGGAACATCTTTCGATGTCGGCGCGCCGGTCTCGAAATTCCAATTCAACACGGTTGCGGCATTGCCGGTGGTAGCTGAGACCCCCAGGCCCACCGCTGCCATGACGCCCAACTTCGTCCACGAACTGTACCGACTCATAAGAACCTCCACAAACTTTCCGCGAGATTTCTCGCGGCGACATGATGACCCCCTGTTACACGTTTGTTAAGCATCCACTTGGCCAAGCGCCGGCGCGCTGTCGCGCACGATCAACTGCGGCTCAATGTCCAGGGTTCTGGGCGGAACCACACCCCGGATCATGGCGCCAATCGCCAGATCGCGCACCGCGGCGCCCATCTCCTCAATGTGGACACGAAGCGTGGTCAGAGGCACAAATTCCGAACCGTCGCTGGCGGCCGTATCATTGGCGCCGACGACCGCCACGCTGTTGGGCACTTCGATATTCCATTTTTTCAGCAGACTCAGCACCTCGATGGCCGCATCGTCGTCATAACACATGATCGCATCGGCATCCTGATCGAGCAGCGACTTGAGGGCGACTTCCAGGCGGTCGCGGTGCTTGTTCCAATAGGCGATGCGGGAAAGGTCCGGATCGTGCCCACGACGCGCCATCGCATCAACCACACCCGACAGATAAGAGGCCCGAAGGGCGCCGACGCGGTCGTTCATCAGCAGGCCGATCCGCTTGCGGCCGGTGTCGAGTAAATGATTCGTCATCCGGGCAACGCCCGCGGCCAGATTCGACCGAACAAACGCAATCCCCGGCCGTGGAGTAGAGAGGCCGCAAAAGATGATCGGGATTTTGCTTTTGATCGCCTGATCCAGCTCATCCTGGTTGATCTCAAAAACGGTGATCAACAAGACATCGATGCTGCGATGCTCGATCGCATCCAGATAATGCACGCCGGCAGGCCCGCGATAGGCGCTGTCGGAGGTCAAAAATCGAACCTTGATCGCCGGCTCACCCTCCTTGACGTGCGTCATCCCATGAATCAAGCGCTGAAGATACGAATTCATGGGGGCCGAGCTTGGGGGGAGGACCAATCCGATGCGAACGGACTTCACATCCGCCAGCTTCTTTTGCTGCTGCTGCAATTGCGTTTTCAGAACATAGGTGCCGCTGCCTTGGCGACGATTCAACAGGCCATCTTGAACCAGCGATGCCAATGCCTCGCGCACCGTATTGCGGGAAATCCCCATCCGGTCGGCCAATATTTTTTCTGTCGGAATTCGCTTCCCCAGCGGATATTCGCCGCGTTGAATTGCCTCGAGCAGATGCCCTCGCGCGGAGGCGACTTTCCCCACCGTCTCGACGGCGATCTCATTCTCGGAAGGTTTTTCAAGTTGTCCAATCATCCCACATAAATTTACACCAACTCTTGGGTGTGTCAAGCAAAAAATAAATTTTTTAGTTCGATGTGTTTCTTGAACGCCATCAAAGGTGAGTATTCTATCCGGAATTGATGTATAAATATTTATTATATAATGATTTGCGATTCTATTGTCAGATATTGATTTGCGTCAGAAAAATGTCGCATAGGATACGTGTTTGGTACTTTGAGCACCTTTCGTCCCGCCTGGTGTTCGGCGTAGATAATTACAACTTTGACAACTTCCCCATGATCCAAAACAGATAAGTTACTATTCAATCGCCATCAATGCGATAATACACAACTAAAGTAATAACAATGTGTTATGTGAATTTTATATGATCTTTTCGAGTGATGGAGAAATTTTTTATTTGACTACCATCCAATCCCTGATAGATTAAACAATGGGTGATCGGACAACTTTGATGAGTCAAGCTCAAAAGTGAGGAGTTCATGCAGTTTCAGCGCATTGGAGCCTTGGCGGCGGCATTGGCTTTGGGATGCGTGTCGACTTTCATCCATGCGGCCGACCTTCCTCAGCCGGGCACAACAAAAATCCTCGGAATGAATGTTCACACCGCCGACCCCACGCTGGCTGAGCTGAATTTGATCAAGAATGGCGGCTGGTCGATGGTCCGGATGGACATTAATTGGAATCGGGTCGAGACGGTGCAGGGCCAATACAACTTTGACTACGGCGGCCAATGGCCTGTGAACGTACTCTATGACAATTGGTCAACACAACTGGGAAAACAGAATCTGTTTATTCTCAACGACGTGGTGGCGACCAACCCAATCTACGGCGCGAAATGGTCACAAACCTGGCAGGATGGGTTTGTCAATTTTGCCGCGGCGGTAGCGGCCAAGTGGAAGGGGAGCAATAACATTTACGAAATTCTCAATGAGCCGTTCAATGATCCGGTTGATCCCTCATACCCGCCGGGTCTATATACCAACCTGGCTCATCGGGTCTCGCAGGCGATGCGGGCAATCGATCCTGATGTCAAGATCATCGGACCGGCCGTCAGCCCATTATTTGCTCCCAATTATCTGAGGCAATGGTTTTGGAACGGCCTGCTCAACGATGTTGATGCGATCAGCCTGCATCCCTATACATACAACCAGGCACCCGAACAGATTGTCTCGATGTATGCCGATGTCCGAAGCTGGATGCAGCAGTACGGCGGAAAGGTCATCCCGATCGTCTCCTCCGAAGCGGGCTGGTATACGACACCGGCGACCAACGGCGTCTCCCCACAAACTCAGGCCGACTACCTAACACGCTACAACCTGATCAACATGAGCCAGAATATTTATGGCTCGGTGGAGTATCAGTTCCGGGACTATCAGGTGGACCCGAACGATCCTGAGTCGAATTACGGCGTGATGGCAACAGCCTCTGAGCCGACCTTGGCGGACGCCAAGCCGGCGTATTTTGCCATGCAGGAGTTGGCGCAGAACTTAAACGGCAAGACATTCAGTACAAAGCTAGACGACGGCAACAGCAACAACTGGCTGCTGCTGTTCACGGCGCCCGGCGGTGTGCAAACCCTGGCCTATTGGACGGCCGGGGCTGATCAACAGATCAACCTGCCGGGCTGGGGCGATCTGAATTTAACCTCCACCCCACAGTATATCACCGTGCCCGAACCGGGCGGGATTTTATTGTTGTCGCTTGGGGCCGGGCTAATGGGGCTTGGTCGGCGCGGCCGGCACACAAGCAATATCTAAGGAACCGTCAGAGAATCACTCCTTACAGGAAAGAGGAATCGCCATGCGAAAAGCGTTGATGGGCATCGCCTTGTTGCTCGGATCGGGATTGTCGTGCGTCCATGCGGCCGACCTGCCCAAGCCGGGAACATCGGAAATAATCGGCATCAATCTTCACACGACCGATCCAACCATGGCCGAGTTGAAATTGATCGACGAAGGGGGCTGGAAACTGGTCCGGGTGGACCTGAACTGGCCCCGCGTGGAGACCGTCAAGGGTGAATACAACTTCGCCTACGGCGGCAAATGGCCTATCGATGTGATTTATGAAAATTGGCACAAGAAGCTGGGCAACCGCCTTCTGTTCCTCATCTGTGATGTGGGGCCAAATGTGCATGGCGCGCCGTTCTCGCCGGAGTGGCAGGATGGGTTCGTCAAATTCGCCGCGGAAACCGTCGCCCATTACAAGGGGAGCAACAGCATGTATGAGCTGCTGAACGAATCGTTCGGCGGCCCGATTACGGACAAATATCCGGCAACCCTGTATGTGGATCTGGCCCGGCGCGCCGCCAAGGCGATGCGTGAGGTCGATCCCACCGTGAAAATCATCGGTCCGGCCGTCGGCCCCACGCCGGAGTTTGCGGCCGACTATCTCAAGGAATGGTTCAAGCTGGGATTGTTGGACATTGTCGATGCCGTCAGCGTGCATCCGTACACCTGGCAGGGGCCACCCGAAAAGATGGTCCAGATCTACGCCAACGTGCGTTATTGGATGCAGCGGTACGGCGGCAAGGTCGTTCCCCTGATGTCTTCCGAGAACGGTTGGTACACCGTGCCGGCGACCAATGGCGTCTCCCTGAAAACCCAGGCCGACTATCTGGTGCGATACCAACTGATCAACCTCAGCCAGAACATCTGCGGTTCGATCGAGTATGAGTTCAGAAACGGCAATTCCGAGCGCACCAATCCTGAAACCAACTACGGTGTGATGAACACCCCTTTGGAGCCGACGATCAAGGATGCCAAGCCCGCATACCTGGCCATGCAGAAAATGACCCAGGCGATCAAAGGGAAGACCTACAGCGAGCGTTTGATTACCGCTTCCAACGAGGATTGGCTCCTGGTCTTTACCGGTCCTGATGGCGAGCAGATTCTGGCCGCATGGACGGCCGCCAAGCTGGCCCACACGCTGGAAGTGGATGGTTGGGGCAGCATCAACCTGACTGGGACGCCCATCTACGTGGAAAAACCCAAAGCGGACGGAAAATAATCAACCCGACACCAGCAACACACATCAGGAGGAACCATGAATCGCACCACGGCAATGACCGCTCGAATTGTGACTTTCTGCATGATCGGATTGTGGCTTTTGTCAGCCGGTTCGCCGGCCGGCGCACAGACGGTTGGCAATCGAATCGGGATCGATATTCATGAACCAACGGCCCAGGACATCGATACGATTCTGGACCGGGTGGTGGCATCGGGCATGAAATGGGTCCGGGTTGATTTCAACTGGCTCAATATGCAGCCTGGCCCCAATACCTATTCATGGACGCCCACGGATCGGATTGTTCAGAAGGCCAACCAACGTGGGATCAACGTCTATCCATCCGTGGCGTATGCACCGACCTGGTCGAGCGGCGGTCCGATGTGGAGCGGCGTGCCTCAAACTGCGGATTGGACCAACTTCCTTACCAAGGTTGTCCAGCGTTATCCGACCATCACCAACTGGGGCATCTGGAACGAACCGAACCTGACCGATTTCTGGTCGGGGACGAGGCAGCAATATATTGATGTGATTCTCAAGCCCGGTTCGGATGCCATCCATGCCGCCAACCCCAATGCGAAGGTGGTTGGCCCGGAACTGGCGCATCTGGTCAGCGGTGATCGGAACTGGGAAAACTGGCTCAATGACATCCTGACACAGGCCAGCGACAAGATGGATATCCTTTCGCATCATTCCTATGGAAGCAACTCAACGATCAATCGGAACCTGGAAGGATGGTTATTTGGCAACGGCCTGAAGGATGTGCTGGATGACCATGGGTGGAACAAACCCGTCTGGCTGACCGAGGTTGGCTGGATGAGCGGCGACTACGGGCTGCAGGGTCAGGCCGACAATTACACCACGATGTTAAACCAGTGGATGACGGAGAACCCCAACCGTAATTGGCTTGATAAAATCTTCTTTTTTGAAATGGCCCATGGCGCCCCTGATTTCAGCTATTCCATCGTGAATGATGATCTAAGCCCAAAGCCGGCATACTATGCCCTGCAGAGCTTTATCGCCGCACACACCGTGCCGGAACCGGCTTTGGGGATGACGATGATCATGTTCGTCAGCGCGTACATGATGACCGTCGGCGGACGAGGCCGCCGACGCGCGGCATAGGAGTCGCTAGACCCTTCTCGCACGGGTTTTCCTGAAACGGGCCGCGGGCATCCGAACGGCCTGTCGGAAGCTCCTGGCGAAATGCTGACTGGATGAGAATCCCAGGTCCATGGCAATCTGAGTGATCGACAGATCGCTGTCACGAAGCAGCTCCTTGGCCCGCTCGATCCGCTGGCGAAGGAGGTACTGATGCGGCGAGATGCCGATTTCCTTTGTGAAAACCTGCACCAGATGATTTGGCGAGATGTTGGCAAGGTGACCCAGGTCCGCCAATCGCCACGGCTGGGCATAATGATGATCGAGCAGATCGCGCACCTTTTCGACGGCCGGATGAATGGCGAGAAATGGTGAATTGGAATTGCCCCCGTGTCGATGTTGCAGCAGACGAGATGCCTCGATCACAACGTAATCCAACGACGTCCGCAAACCCTGTGAGCGAAGCGGCAGCATCATGGAAACTTCACGGATGAGCTGGCGGAATGGTTGCTGCAACGAATGCCCGCCGGGCATATGAAGACATCGCCCCGCCGCCGATGCCAACGCGTTTTGCCAGATGTCCCGTAGCTGTACATGTCGCTTAAAGACGGATTCGAGATCGATCCCCGCGAAATAAAAGTGATGCCTGGCTCGCGGAAGATGCTTCATCGAGTGAACCACATGAGGGGGAGCGGCAAAAAATGCCCCCGGATGTAGGACATAACTGTCCGGCGGCCCTCCCCGCCGCGAACGGCCGCTGATCCATTCGGTTGTGCCATCGAGTTGAAGGTAAAACTCCCAGACGGTGTGTTCGTGTGCGTCGATAAAGAGCGTGGTGGGCGCCCATTGTTCGCCGGCATGTTCCAGCTCGGACACGGCCGGGTCCGGCATGCTCGCATGAAACCCGGCCAGCAGGTTGTCAGGGCGATAATATCTCATGCTGATCGGAAGATTATATACAAATTACGAAGGAATCGCCAAGCCAAGGGAATGGTGTCTCGCATACGATCCCGCACCATATGAGTACCGATGCAAAATCAGGCCCTCAAACGGCCGAGCGCCACCATCCACCTCGCATTTCGTGGTATCGCTGCCCGGTGCCGCGGGAACAACTGTCGAAATTGAATCGGCGCAGCGACATCAAAGGGCTGGCTCAATCACTTGGCTATCTGCTCACGCTGGCGGCGACAGGATTCGCGGCATATGCAGCCGTCGGCCGCCTCAATTGGGTGTTTGTCGCGATGCTGCTGTTTCTCCACGGCACCTGCTACGCGTTTCTCATCAACGGCGTTCACGAACTGGTGCACGATTCGGTCTTCAAGACACGCTGGCCCAACCGGTTCTTCCTTGCGATTTTCAGCTTCCTGGGATGGCACAACCCCGTCTGGTTCTGGGCCAGCCACACCGAACACCACAAATACACACTTCATCAACCCGATGATCTGGAGGTCGTGCTGCCGACGAAATTGTCTCTCTGGAATTTTATCCAGGGTGGATTCGTCAATGTGTCGGGATTTTATTTTACACTTCGCAACACATTCGCCGCGGCGCTGGGCATTCGCCTGAGCCGGTGGGACAAGCATCTGTTCCCGGATCGCAATTCGCCGAATCGGCGGCGGTGGTCATCCTGGGCGATGATCCTGCTTCTTGGCCATGGCCTGATCATCGGCCTGTCGATTTATTTTGGCCTTTGGATGCTGCCGGTTGTGACATCGCTGGCGCCGTTTTACGGCGGCGCGATTCAGTTTCTGTGCAACAACACCCAGCACATCGGCCTCAAGGACAGCGTGCCGGACTACCGCCTGTGCTGTCGGACGATTTACCTCAACCCCCTGCTCCAGTTCCTGTACTGGCACATGAATTATCACACCGAACATCACATGTACGCCGCGGTTCCCTGTTACAACCTTGGAAAATTGCACCGGCTGATCAAATCAGACATGCCGAGGTGTTCGCGCGGGCTTGTTCAGACATGGCTTGAGATCGGTCGGATCCTTCAACGGCAAAAAGTGGACGAAACATACCAGTATGCGCCGCCTCTGCCGGCAAGTGGCGATTGAGTAAGGATATTATCCCATGACATCACGAGAACGGGTCATTCGAGCCTTGGAATTTGACCGTCCCGACCGGGTGCCGCGCGACATCTGGATGCTTCCGATCGTTCGGCTGCTCTGCGGCGACGACACGGTTGATCGTTTCCTTCGCCGCTGGCCGGTCGACATGGCCCCCGCCGGCATCCCCAACAGCGAACTTTCCCGCATGACCAAGGGTGATCCATTTGCGATCGGCGCCTATGTCGATGAGTGGGGATGCCTGTTCGACAATGCACAGGCCGGTGTGATCGGTGAAGTCAAATCCCCTCAAATTGACGATTGGTCCAAACTGGAAAACCTTCGCGTGCCATGGAATATTCTGAATATCGACACCGATGCGATCAACAGAAGGTGCCGGGCTTCGGAACAATTCATCGTCGCCGACATGACCGCCCGGCCATTTGAGCGCATTCAGTTCCTGCGTGGCACGGAAAATGTATTCGTCGATCTGGCGGATGAATCGGCCGAGTTCCGCGACCTTCTGCGGCAACTTCATGAATTTTTCGTAAGACAGACCCAGGCATGGGCCAAAACCGAAGTGGACGCGGTCTTCATCGCCGATGACTGGGGATCACAGCGCGGCATGCTCATCGACCCGGCACAATGGCGTCGGTGGTTCAAGCCACTGTATGCCGAGTATGCGAAGATCGCCCATCAGGCGGGGAAAAAGATTCTGATGCACAGCGATGGCCATATTTTCGATATCTATGAAGACCTGATCGAGATCGGCATCGACGCGGTCAACAGTCAGCTCTTTGTGATGGATATCGAACAAATCGGCAGGCGTTTTGCCGGCCGAATCACCTTCTGGGGCGAAATCGACCGCCAGCACATCCTGTGCAATGGCACGCCGGATGAGGCCCGACTGGCGGTCGCCCGCGTCGCCAGCGCCCTGCGGCGTCCCGAAGGGGGCGTCATCGCTCAATTTGAACTGGGTGCCGGCGCCAAACTGGATATTGCCGATGCGGTCATGAATGCCTGGGCCGGACAGGTTGCATAACAGATTTTCGGACGTTGCATTGCATGGCGTCGGCAGGGCAAACGCATTTATATTTCCCCCTCCCCCGGTATTTCCGGGGGAGGGTTGGGGAGGGGGGCCGTATCGCCGAATTCGAGGAAAAACCCCCACCCTAACCCTCCCCCGGAGTACCGGGGGAGGGGATAAAGAGGCTCTGCGGGCCTTATGAATACCGCTAATAATATAAATGCGATTGCCCTG
>JADLBV010000110.1 GCA_020847545.1 Phycisphaerales bacterium | reverse complement strand
GCCGTCGCCGCCTTGTGCATCGGCGCGGCGATATATTCATTGTTCAGATAAACCACCCGCCCCCTGCCCATCCCATCGCGCTCAATTTGCGGGCGGTTGCGCACATGGGTCGCCACCACCACCTCCGCATGATCCGCGATCGACCGACATGCCTTGTACCCCACCACCGGCCACGACGGCCACTCCGGATTGCAATCATCCGCCAACACCAACGCCCGAATCTTCATGAATATTATCCGCTAAACAGCCGTGCATGACTCCCTCTCCCTGCGTACGGCTCGACTGAGCTCGCCGAAGTCAGGGAGAGGGAATTCGGTTCAACAACCGCTGGGCGCCGCGCCGGGAATCAAACGCCTCCGCCGCCCGTCGGCGGGCTTCCTTTCCCAATTCCAACCGGCGCCCGACATCTCCCGCCAGCTCCTTCATCGCCCGATACAACCCCTCCTCATCACCCTGCGCAACCAGAATTCCGTTCTTTTGGCTTTCGATCATGTCGGCCGTCCCGCCGATGATCGAACAGATCACCGCCAACCCGCACGACATCGCCTCCATCACCGACACCGGCGCCGCCTCACCCAAACCCACGCTGGGGAGCACAAACGCATCGATTTCATTCAGCAGCTCCAGCACCCCCTCCTCACCCACGGTTCCCGCGAAATTCACCCGCTCTTCCAACCCCATCTCCAGCACACTTTGGCGAATCTCCCGCTCGTGCGGCCCGGTCCCCGCGATGGTGTATCGTACATCACACCCCTCGGCCGCCAGCCGCCGGATGGCCGCCAGCGCGTGTCGATGCCCCTTGCACAAATGCAGCCGCGCCACCGTGGCCAGATGCAACTGGTTTGCCCGCGGCTGTCGTTTCCCACGATCCACAAACCGTTCGGTATCCACCCCCATCCAGATGACGGCTGTGCGACTCTCCTCAACGCCCGCCTTCTCCATTACCTGCTTTTTCAACGGCGTCGTCACGCACGCCACGAAGGCCGCATCCCGCATTTTTTGCGCATGATCGGTCCCGTACACCTCCAAATCCCCATGCAACGTCAGGCTGTACGCCGGCCCGCCCATCTTTCGGCACATCGCCACCACATGCGCCACATCCGCGCACGAATGCGCGTGAATATGTTCCAATTTCTGTTCCTTCGCCCACGCCAATAAATCGGCCGCGCACGCGATCAAACCCCCAATCCGCAATCGCTGCTTGATAGAGGATTCCTTCAGCCGCAGGACATACCCAATCGCCCGGATCGTCCCCAATGGATGACGCAACACCTGTCCCATCGCCACTCCCCATCGCGGCGGATACAGATAATGCGTCTCCCGCGCGGCCTTGGCGGCGAATTCATGTTTGCACATCTCCGCCGGCCGACGGCTCGACAACAGGCTTACCTCCACCCCCATTTGGCGCAGCGCCTCCACCTCACGCCAGAAAAACGTGTGGGTCTGCATTGGAAATTCAGGAACCAGATATCCGAGTTTCAGGGGAGGCTACTCCTCTTCCGCCTTGGGTTTGTACTGTGCCGCGATCTGCTGCTGCACCTGCGGCGGCGTCGGCTCGTAATGGCTGAATTCCATGACAAACGAACCCTGTCCGCCGGTGACGCTTTTGAGTTGCGACTGGTATTGCATCACCTCGCTGAGCGGGGCCTGCGCCTTCACCACCGCCATGCCGCCGGGGAGAACGTCCGTCCCCTGGATGCGCCCGCGCTTGCCGGACAAATCGCCCGTGATCGTCCCCATTTTGTCTTCGGGGACGACCACTTCCATGTTCACAATCGGCTCCAGCAGCACCGGCTTGGCTTTGAGGACCGCATCCTTGAACGCCAGCTTGCCGGCCGTGCGGAAGGCGACTTCCTTGCTGTCCACCGGATGATGTTTGCCATCGGTAATGGCAACCCGCACATCCTGCAACGGATATCCCGCGATCACCCCCTGATCCAGCAGATCATGCACACCCTTTTCCACGGCCGGAATGTACTGACCCGGAATCGCCCCGCCAAAAACCTCATTGAGCACCTCGATGCCCGTCCCACCGCCGGATCGGCTGGCCGGACTCCCCGGCTCCATCGGTTCAACCCGCAAAAAGACCTCGCCAAACTGACCCGCGCCGCCGGTCTGCTTTTTATGACGGTGATGCCCCTCGGCCGCGAGTTGGATGGTTTCGCGATAGGCGATCTTCGGCGGTTTGGTGTCCACCTGAACACCTCGATTCTTCATCCGCTCCAGCGCCAGCCGAAGATGCAGCTCGCCCAGGCCGTTGATGACCACCTCGTGGGTCTGGCGGTCGGTGTGCCATTTGAAGGTGGGGTCTTCTTCGGACAGCTTGGTGAGCTGGGTCGAGATTTTCTGTTCATCCCCGCGCGCCTTGGGCGTGATCGCCAACCCATACATCGGCGTCGGATAGGGCTGTGGTTTCAGATGAACGCTGTCCAGCGCGTGGTCATCGTGCAGCACATCATTGGTGTGAATGTCCTCAAGTTTGGCCACCGCGCCGATGTCGCCGGCGATGATGGCATCGGCCTCGCGATGTTCCTTCCCCTGCAAGTGAAACACATGCCCCAGCTTGATCGATTTCTTGGTGTGACCAATGTAAACCTGCGTGTTGCCGGCCGCCTTCCCCTGATGGACGCGGAAGATCGCCAGCTTGCCGACAAATGGATCGGTCGTCACCTTGAACACATGCGCCAACAACGGCCGACCGGGGTCGTTGTGATACTCATATGCCCGCTCATCCGCCCCCTCGCCGCTGGCAAACGGGCGGAGATTTCCCTCATCGGGGCCGGGGAAATGCCGCACCATCGCCTCCAGCAATTCATTCAACCCCACCTCGTTTTTGGCATCCGTGAACAAAATCGGCACAACATGCCCCTCATCCATCGCCTTTTCAAAGGGCGCGTGCAGGGCGTTGTAATCCGGCTCCTCTCCACCCAGATACTTTTCCATCAGGTTCTCATCCATCTCGACGATCTGATCGAGAATGGCTGCGTGACACCGCTTGACCGTGTCAAAATCGCTCTCACCGGAGTTGCCCAGCAGACAATCGACCACCTTTTTGCCCCCGCCGGCCGGCAGATTGATCGGCAGACATTCGGATCCGAACGTCTGGCGGATCTGTTCAACCAGCGCCTCCAGGTCCACCTCCGGCTGGTCGATCTTGTTGATGATGATCGCGCGGGGAAGATTGCGATCTTTTGCCGCCTCCATCATCCGGCGGGTGACGACCTCGATGCCGCTCTGGGCGTTGATCACCACCGCGACCGTCTCCACCGCCGGCAGCACCGCCAGCGCCTGCCCCATCAAATCGGGTGATCCGGGCGTGTCGATCAGGTTGATTCGCTTCCCCTGAAAATCGGCATGCATCACGGCCGCGTAAATCGAATGCCCATGCTCCTTTTCCTCCTTCTCAAAATCGCTGAAACTCGACCCATCGCCCACCAAACCCTTGCGGGTGACGGTCCCCGAGGCGAACAACAACGCATCCGCCAGCGTCGTCTTCCCCGACCCCCCATGTCCGACCAGTGCGATGTTGCGAATCTCCGCCGTGCTGTAACTGGGCATGAATGGCTCTCCTGAAGGGATCCAATCGTCCTCGGCTCGCGATTCCACAAGCCACAAGACCAGTATAAACCGGCAGGGACGTGCCGCAAACGTCTGAGTTGGTTAATGACGTTCAATACACGCGCCGCTTCGCTAGTGATTTTAAGGTTTTCATGTCACCCTGAACCAACGCGAGTTTTTTCTGATGTGTCCATCGCTTGATTTGATGCTCTCGCAAGACGGCCTCGGCAATCGAATCGTACCGTTCGGAATAAGCAATTTGCACGGGACGCCGACAAGCAGTCCAAATCGCCGCCCGGCCTTCATTGTGGAGCTTGACGCGTTCTTCGATGTTTGTGGTCTGGCCGACATAGAAGCTGCCGTCGGCGCATTTGAGGATATAAACAAAAAATGAATCTGCTTGCGCAGATGCGGTCATGTGAAAGCCCTTCGATGCGCTACGCTTACTCAGGACATTCGACTCGCTGCTTTGATTGTTTGTAAATCACCCGTCCTGGGTAACGTGCCTTACAGCGCCCCATGGCCTGCCATGAGCGAGCGCAGCGAGTCGAATGGAGGCGGGGGGAATCGAACCCCCGTCCCGAGATCACTTCAGAGGCGGCCTCTACATGCGTAGTCGATTGTTTAATCTCGACACCGACGACGAAAATCGACACCCTTCGCCGGCATCCAGTCATCTGTTTCTCATCCATCGGCCAATGACCGAACCGACGGACCAGCCCGCTGTTTTCAGCCGATGTGTCGCGGACATCACATCGTGCCGAGGTTGCCTAATTATTAGGCAGCCATGCGATACTCAAAACCGCTGTTATTGGCAGTTATGATTTTGCTCGAATGATTTACCAGGCCAATCGAGCGTCCTGGGCATGCCACCGCCACCGTTGTCATCCGGTCGAAACCAGTCGCCCCCGGTGGTTGAATTGTCAAAGATCCTGATTACTGATACGCCCCTATTTTACGTTTGTTTTCGTCGCCGGGCAAATACAATTTTCCGCGATCTTGCAGATACCCGATGCGCATCCATTCCAAATCGGGTGGTTGCAGATTCAATTGGAATTTTTGGAAGTTTGAAGTTCTCTGGAGATGGTCTCAAATAGTTCAGGATTTCGTTCACGATACTGCTGTGCCTCCAGTGAATTATTAATTGCGGCCACAACTTCCGCGTTCCAGCCCACCTCCGGACGCAGGATGTTGTTCCGTGCAAACCAATAACTCACTTCACACCATGCCCATAATGGCGCGCCTTCCGCAAGATAGAACTCCGGCGCTGGAAACCCGCCCGGCCCGCGATCGCCTTTGATGTACTGGTAAACCTGCTGACGGGTCCGTTCGATGCGGCGGGCAATTTCTGATGCGGTGACCAGGTTGCATTCATCCACACGAAGCACAACGGCTCCGATTTTTGCCATGCGAATATCGTGGATCGCGCTGATGATCGCTTTATCGATCGACGTCGCTTTTCGGCTGAACTCGATGTACATCAGGCCATACCGGATGCTGAGTGTGGCATCGTCACACCCCGACTCGAACAGCGCATCCTCCACCTCCGACGTCAGATCATTGATGCCGCCGACGACCAGCGAGAAATCGTACTCGCGTTCACATTTGGCCAGGGAGGGTTTTTTCATGGCGATTCCTCTGTGGGCGTTGGCAGCCGAGTCTCGAGTCCATGCGGGCAGGAGTCTACTTTATTGCGAATCTGTCGAGCATGGTTGTCCGGGCTTCGCGGCGTGGACCAAACACTGATAATGCATCCATCACGCGAACTTTGCGGACAATAAAGCCTTCCCCATGCATGCCCATTGGACAAAATCACACGCCATCCAAGCTGCTCGGCGTATTTCACCGCCTTTTCAATCGCTGGCTTGGGGTGTCTGGATCTTGATATCGGCATTTTAATCCACCATGTTTACATTTGTCAAGCAGATTTTTCTACATAAGAATCCGGTTTGTTATTCGAAAACACGGAAATGCCACGACAGCAGGGGTTGAATCGACATTTTCGTCGTTATTCATGGTGCAAGTCGGCGAATCATCCACACACCCTTTTTGCGAAAATATTCCAGCCGATCGTGCAACCGCCCGTGCCGGCCCTGCCAGAACTCGATGCGGCTGGGGACCAGCCGATACCCGCCCCAGGAATCCGGCAGCGGAATCGGTCCATCCCCAAAAACCTTGGCCAGTTCGGCGTCGATCAGTTCCAATTCCCGCCGGGAGTTGATCACGCTGCTTTGATCCGACGCCCACGCCCCCAGTTGCGAATCACGCGGCCGAGTCTGAAAATAGGCTTCGCTTTGACTTCGGCTGACACGCCGAACCTGTCCTTCAATGCGCAATTGTCGTTCCAACTTGGGCCAGAAAAACGTCAACGCCCCGCGCGGATTGGTTTTCAGTTGCTTCCCTTTGCGACTGTTGTAGTTGGTATAAAAGACAAACCCACCCGCCTCGACCTCTTTTAATAACACCACCCGGCCGGAAGGCGCTCCACGCCCATCGGCCGTCGATAAAACCATGGCGTTCGGCTCGATTTCACCCGCCTTTCGGGCCTGCTTGAACCAACGGTCAAATTGCTCAAACGGATCGGCCGAAACATTTTTTTCCAGCAATTGCGCACGACGATAATCCCGCCGAAGGTTTTGAATCTCTTCCTTGCCATGTTTTGATTTAACGCTCATTGCATCCATCGTAACATGTTCCAACCGCTCCGTCCCGACATGGATGACATGTGTTGTTCGTCCGATTGTGTCGGACATTTTGTCCACGACAATCCCGCCATTATGACGCAATATATTCACCTTTGCCCGTTATTTTTATCCAAATCCGACCATGCACGAATTTTTTAACCTGTTGTATGGCAACATGTTACGTTCGACCCATAAATTTCTCGCCCACAACCCGCCCATTGCGGCATCATCCTTGTTGAACCTTCTTCCGTCTGGTTGTGCTTCTGGTTCAACCATGCGATTGACAATCTGTCCATTCTTCCCCCGATGTGAAGGGTTTCTCACTCCCACAACCCGAAGAAATCCTTCATCTGCCCCATTCGTAAAGCCGTCCTTGCCCGGGACGGCTTTTTTTATCGGATGATTTTAATATCGCCTGTTATTCACTTCCCTGTTCGATCCCGATAAATTATCACCCCGATGCAACTGGTTCCCCGTCAACGCAACATGCTCCGCGCGATCTGGCGTGCCGGGCAGCTTTCCAGGCGCGACCTGCATGAAGCCACCGGCGTTCGGCCAAATACCGTGGGGAGCGATGTGGCCGTGCTGTTGGCGCAGCACATCCTTCGCGAATGTCGATCCACCATCAGCGGGCGCGGCCGGCCGCAGGTTCCGCTTGAAATCGACCCCAATCACCGACACATCGTCGGTCTGGCCATTCGTCCGGGATACATCGAGTCCGGCCAACTCAATCTCTTGGGCCACCTTTCAACCCAGAACAGAATCAAAACCTCCGCCGATCCGGCCGAGACCGTCAATGCCCTGCGCGAATCATTGCGCAAGAGCGTCAATGACCTCACACTGGCTATCGGTGTCAGCTCTCCGGGATTTGTCGATTCCAACCGCGGGGCGCTGCTCAGCGGGTCGGCCGTCGCCGGCAGCGGCCCACTGAATCTCCAAGCCGCCTACAAATCCGCAGGTTCTGTGCCGATCCTGCTCGAAAATGACATGCACGCGCTGGCCGCACGCTGGTTGCTGACCCATCTGGCCGAACCGCACGAGGATGTCCTGCTGGTCTATTACGAGGATGGGCAACTTGGCTCCGCGTTGCTGGTCAACGGCCGACCCAACCGCGGGTGCGTCGTGGGGGCCAATGAACTGGGCCATACGCGCTTTCCGGTCGAGACCGACATCTGTTTTTGCGGACACATGGGGTGCCTTGAACGAATCTGTTCAACCCCGTTTTTATTGCGCAACTCGCGCGCCCTGGGCATGCTGGGGGAGCGCGCCGCCCGATTCAACGGAACCGACACCGCCATGAAGCGGATGCTTGACCTCCTGGCCATGGGGTTTGCAAACGCGGTCAATTTCACCCGCGTCAATCGGCTGGTGCTGGTCAGCGAACTCAATCGCCACGCCCAGTTTGTCCAATACCTGACCACCGCGATCCGCGCCCATGTTCTGGGTGAAATCAAGGATCGCGTCAGGCTCGATTTCTGGGACCAACCCGCCGCCCGTTCGGCCGAAACCGCCGGCTGGCTGGCGTTGGCCTCATTTTATTATGAAGGTTGGAACGACCCGGCCGCCACCGAGCCTCCGCAATAGAAATGAATCAGACGAGTTGAATCAGATTTCGCTCCAAAACCCATCATCGGTGGTTTTGGCGCAATCCTTGTCCTGATCCCTGGGATCGCCGGCGGGATAATCGGCCACATAAGTAAACACCGACCGCACATATTCCACGCACGGCAATTTCTTCAATTCATGAAGGTGTCGGGTTTCAATGCTCCCCTCCACCACGCCGTTGTCCTGGTCGGACGATCGAATCTGCATCCCAGCGTCGCGCAGCATCTTTTCGGCCTCATCCTGGCGCTCGGCGTAGTCGCCCTTGAGCACCACCACCAGGTCGCTGATTTCGGCGTCGCAATGATTCATCCCTATTTTGTATCCCAATCGACCTCATACGGGAATAGAATGATTCCTCAATCGGTATAAACGGAGCGTTGATGCTCAATTGTTGTTATGTACTGCTGAGCCTGGTCACGGCACTGACAACCGCCCCCGCCACCCAACCCGCCACCGCGCCGACGGATCGGGAATTCCTTGCCCACGGCATGATTTCCTACGCGCCGCCGGCCGGCTGGCAACGTCAGGGGATGCGGGACAACCTCAACGCGGCCGCTTATCACAGTCCCGATCAGACCGCGACGATCCTCATCATCAACACACCGCAGGAATTTGCCCTCACCGATTCGATCCGTCAGAAACTGGCACAGGCCATCGGCAAAAAAATCCGCGACGACCTCAAATCCAACGGCCACAAATCCCTCATTCCCCCACGTATCGAAGATGACCCGGAACTGTTTTTGCGCATCCATGACCGTTTTGTCGCCGAGGGAAAAGAGATCGACCGCCTGCACCTGTATCGATCCATGGGATTGAATCTGCTGATGGTCTCCGTTTCCACATGGTCCGACTCATCTCAATCCAATTCGGATGCGTTTGATGACGCCCGCAAAATGCTGCTGGATGCACAGCTTCAATCGCCGCAAACGCTGTCCACTCAACCCGCCGAATCGCTGCTATTTCCCAAGGCCGGCCTGCGCGTGCTTCCCCCAACCGGATGGATCGCCGACTTGCACGATGCCACGGATGGGATCGTCGCCACGTTCCATGACCCGAATATCACGGATAACAAAATCCTGCTCCTCATCCAGCCGATCCCCGAAGACATTCAACACAAGCCCGAAGCCCGCGCGGCCTTGATCGATGATTTGGACCGGCGCGCCCAAGGCATCTATCCATCCGATCCAAACCGCTCCGGCACCCCGCGCCAAATCAACGACCGACGATTCATCCGAAAAACGATCACCCAACACCACCGGCCCGATGGCCGTGTCGAGGTCTGCTGTCGGATGGTCCGTGCCGATCAGGTGCTGATCGAGGTGATCTCCATCTCCCATTCGGAACAATCCCGCCAGGTCATGAAATTGGCGGATGAACTGGCGGTACAAATTAAACCCGTGAATAACTGACCATAAACTCTGTGATAATAATGATTTATGTGCTTTATTGAAAATTAACCACGCGATGGTTGAATTTTGACCATCAAATGGTCGAATTTTAGAAGTTTGATGGTGCAACCTTGCTGGCCGCGGTTCCCATTTCGGCTCTGTGGCGGGAATAATTATTTTGGTATGAGCGGGCGAAGGTCTGTGAAAACCATCACAACCTCTCTTGCCAAGGGTGTCCGCCCTTCATATCCTTTGCGTTCTTTATCCGGGAATGTGATGCGCCGCTCCGGTGAGCCGTGTCATTTCCGGGAGCTTGGTTGAACATGCAGGCTTTACCGCTCACCGTTCTTGGGGCCGTTTCGTCGGCCGCGCCGTTGACGATTCTGGCGTTGTGCATCGCCGCCGGGATCGGCACGGTTTTGTTGTTGCCCTCGCGCAAAGAGGCGTCGGTCCGCAAGATCGGCGGGGCGTTGCTGCTGGTGGTGTTGCTGCTGGGCATCGCGTTGCTGGTTCGACAGGCCGCCCAATCAACGGTTTGGGGCGGAATGGGGCTGTATTTCTGGATTTTTTCGGTACTTGCGATCATCGGGGCGATTCGGGTCGTCACCCATCCCCGTCCGGTCTATTCAGCGCTCTATTTTGTCCTGACGGTGATGGCCAGCGCGGGGTTGTTCATCCTGATGTATGCCGAGTTCATGGCGGCGGCGCTGGTGATCATCTATGCCGGGGCGATTCTGATTACATATGTCTTTGTCATCATGCTGGCGGCACAGGCGGTCCCATCAGACAAGCCGTTGGCGGGATTGGCCGAGTACGATGTCGTCAGCCGCGAGCCGGTTTTGGCCTGTGCGGTGGGATTCACGTTGATGGGGGTGCTTCTCTTTTTGATTTTTGATCGTGGCCAGCGGATTATCCCGATCCCGGCGCCGGCCCCCGCCAATGCCTCCGCCATGGCCGAAGGGCCGACGCAACAGCTTGGGCGGTATCTATTTACGAACCAACTGGTGAACCTGGAACTGGCCGGGTTGATCCTGACCATGAGCATGGTGGGCGCGATCATCATCGCCCGCCGACGGGTGGTGGATGCGGTGGTGGTGGAGAGCGATGAAGAGGTGGTGATCGCCGCCGCCACGCCGGTGGATGACAATCCCCACAGCATCCCCGTGAGTGGCACCGACAACCCCCGACAAAAGGCGTATCCCGAAACGTAACCCTATGACAGAGCTTGCGTTACAACATTATCTGGGGGTGGGAGCGATCATGTTTGTGATCGGGTTGATTGGTTTTATGACCCGGCGCAACCTGATTGTCATGTTTTTATGCACCGAGCTGATGTTTCAAGGGGTGGCGATTAATCTGATTGCGTTTGGGCGGTATCATCAAAACCTTGCTGGACAAGCATTTACGGTGTTTGTGCTGGTGATTGCCGCCGCCGAAGCGTCGTTGGCGTTGGGTTTGGTGGTGCTGTTGTTCCGCCAGAAGAACACGCTGGATGCGGATGCGTGGCGTGAGCTGCGTGGATAATTGAGCAACGGGCAAATTCATGCAATTTGTGATTGAGCATTCGTATCTGATTCCCCTGTTGCCGCTCATTGGGGCGGCCATCGCGGGGTTGTTTGGCGCTCGGGGGCTCAAACAGCAGTCGCACTGGCCGATCTGGCTGGGTGTTGGGGCCAGCGCGGTATTGGCGATTATTTTGCTGGTGGGGATGGTCGGGGTTCATCCGGCCGAAGGGGCGCACGCGACGGGGATTTGGTTCCACAAGCATTTATACACTTGGATTCAGGCCGGCAATTTCAGGGCGGATGCCGGGTTTTTCCTTGATCCCTTGTCGGCGACAATGCTGTGCGTTGTTTGCGGCATCGGGTTTTTCATCACGGTCTTTTCCAAGGGGTACATGGCGGGGGAACGCGGGTATTTTCGATTTTTCGCCTATCTGGGACTGTTCATCTTCTCGATGACGATCCTGGTGATGGGCGACAACTTCATCATGCTCTATCTGGGGTGGGAAGGGGTGGGGCTGTGTTCGTATCTGCTGATTGGATATTTCTACGAAAAACCCTCGGCGCGCGAGGCGGCCAAGAAGGCGTTTATCGTCAATCGCGTCGGCGATTTCGGATTTGGGATCGGCATCATGCTGATCTTTATGGCGTTTGGATCGGTCAGTTATTTTGGCACCGGGCCGGGGACGCATTCGGGGGTTTTTGAGCTGGCTCAGGGAAACCTTAACTCGTTTCAACAACACGCCTTACAGTGGATTCCGTTCTTTCTGATGATCGGGGCGTTCGGCAAGTCGGCCCAGTTTCCGTTGTATGTCTGGCTGCCCGATGCGATGGAAGGCCCTTCGCCGGTGTCGGCGTTGATCCACGCCGCGACGATGGTGACGGCCGGGATTTACATGATCGCCCGTTGCGGGACGCTGTTCATCGGCAACACGGCGGCGATGGCGACGGTGGCGGCCATCGGGGCGTTTACGGCGTTGTTCGCCGCGACCATCGCGCTGCGACAATTCGACCTGAAAAAAGTCTTCGCTTATTCGACCATCAGCCAGCTTGGGTTCATGTTTGTCGGCGTGGGGGTGATGGCGCCGGTGGCGGCGGTTTTCCACCTGATCACACACGCCTTCTTCAAGGCGTTGCTGTTCCTTTCATCCGGCGTGGTGATGCACGCGATGATGGGTGAATTGGACATGCGGAAGATGAGCGGCCTGCGGCGGGTGTTGCCCAAGACGCGAATTTTCATGCTGGTTGGTTGCGCGGCGCTGGCGGGGTTCCCGCTGATGAGCGGGTTTTTCTCCAAAGATGAGATCGTGGCGGCATCGTGGGCACAGAGCAAATTCCTGGGCGTGTGGATGCTGTTCACGGCGTTTTTGACGGCCTATTACACATTTAGGCTCTATTTCCGGGTCTTTGAAGGACCGGAAGTGATCCCGACAAGCGGCCCGGCGGCGCATGGCGATCACGATCATGCGGACAATCACGCGGGTTCGCCACAGGGACACGGACACGATCATGGGCATGATCACAGTCACGACCATCAACATGGTCACGATCATGGCCACCACAATCACGAACCGTTGAGCATGACGATCCCGCTGGCGGTGTTGGCGATCGGGGCGATTGTTTCAGGATTTTTGCTCTACTGGAATCATTCACTGGGGCATTTTCTGGGACAAAGCCCGTCGTTTCAGCAGACCGCGCATGTGGCGATGGCCAAGTTTGGTTCGGGCGAGATCAGCCCGCCAATGCTGGGGATGCACGATTTCCGCCCGCACGAAGTGGTGGAACGGGAGCATTCATCGCACCTTTACATGATGATCATCAGCGGAGCGATCGCGCTCTTTGGCATCTGGCTGGCGTATCTGCTGCATCTGAAGAACCGCACGGCCGGCGAACGTCTGGCGGCGCGGTTCCCGGGTGTGACGCGGCTGTTGGAAGCCAAATACTGGGTGGATGAGATTTATCAGGCGGCGATCATTGATCGGCTGCGCGGACTTGGGCGGGCGTTTTTCATGGTTGATCGGTTCGTGGTGGATGGCATTGTCTGGCTGGTCGGCTTTGTGCCGCAATTGTCGGGCTTCGCGTTGAAACTGACGACGCAGCGGGGCTATTTGCAAGGGTATGCGGTGACGATGTTGTTCGGCATCGCGGTGGTGCTGCTGCTGGTGTTTAAGATTTTCTAAGTGACGCACGATGCATTATTCGATTGTCCTGTTGCTGTTGGTTCCGGTCGTGGGGGCGATCGTGGGTGCGTTGCTTCCCAATGCGCGCAGCGCCAAATGGTGGGCGCTGTTTGTCAGCGTACTGACGGCGCTGGTGGGCGTGTGGATGGTGGCGCAGTTCGACTGGAAACAGGATTTGTCGGCCGTGCCGGCGGCCGATCGGCTGGCCAAGTCGGTGCAGATTACTTTCACGCCCGGATTTGACAGCCTGCTGCATCTGGAGGCGATACAATTCAGTTTCAGCCTGGGGGTGGATTCGATCAGTCTTTGGCTGGTGCTGATGACGGTGCTGCTGATGCCGGTGTCGGTGCTGGCCAGCTTTACCTACATCAAGGAGCGGCAAAAGGAATTTTACGCCTGGATGCTGGCGTTGCTGGCGTTCATGCTGGGGGTGTTTGTCGCGCGGGATCTGCTGCTGTTTTATGTCTGTTTTGAGCTGACGCTGATTCCGATGTTTTTCATCATCGGCATCTGGGGTGGTTCGGAGAGGCGATACGCGGCCGGAAAATTCTTTTTGTTCACCTTTTCGGGCAGTGTTTTCACGCTGGCCGTGGTCATTTTCCTGGGATTGGCGGCCGGTAGTTTTGATCTGGCCACGGTGACGCAATATGCGCAATACGGCCTGACCAATTCGGCCCGCATCTGGGTTTTCCTGGGTTTGGCGGCCGGCATGGCGGTGAAGGTTCCCCTCTTTCCGGTTCACACCTGGCTGCCGCTGGCACACACCGAAGCGCCGACGGCCGGCAGCGTGATCCTGGCGGGCGTGTTGTTGAAACTGGGAGCGTATGGATTGTTGCGGCTGGCGGTTCCGATGGGATTGATCGGGCCGACCGGACTGATGTTCCCCACGGTGGTGAAGGTGCTGGCCGTGCTGTGCATCATCGGCGTGATTTATGGCGCGCTGGTGGCGTGGGTGCAGCAGGACATCAAAAAGCTGGTGGCGTATTCATCGGTGTCGCACCTTGGGTTCTGCGTGCTGGGGTTGGTGGCGCTCAACGACTATGGGATGCAGGGGTCGGTGTTGTACATGATCAATCACGGCCTGAGCACCGGGGCGATGTTCCTGGTGATCGGCATGATTTACGAACGGCATCACACACGGGACATTCATCAGTTGTCCGGGTTGGCCAAGCAGATGCCGATCATGTCCTTCTTTTTTGTCTTTTTCACCCTCTCCAGCATCGGGCTGCCGGGGCTGAACGGGTATGTGAGTGAATTTTTGACGATTCTGGGTGCGTTTACTTCGGAGCATCTGGGGATCGGATATGGAATCGCGGCGGCGGTGGGGATTATCCTGGGCGCGATTTACATGCTGCACATGGTGGCGCGGGTGATTTTCGGGCCGTTGAAAGTGCCGCATGTGCATGAGGAAGCGGGTCACAAGCCGCTGAGTCGTGATTTGAATGGCCGGGAGATCACCGTGTTGGTGCCGCTGGCGGTTGCGGTGGTGCTGCTGGGTGTGCTTCCGACGCCGGTGTTGAAAAGTATTCTGGAACCGGTGCGGATGGTGCGACAACCCGTGGCGGCCCAGATGATGGGGCCGCGGGTAGAGACGCCGGCACAGGTGGCGATGGCCCAACGGCCGTAAATGTTGCGGGTGGATTAGACGGGATTAGCAATTATGGATTCGCTGGTGCGGTTGTTGTGGCCGGAGATGGTGCTGACGGTGGCGGCGTGCGTGCTGTTTTTGCTCGGCGTGTCGCGACGGGCGGCGGTGCGAAGGCTGACGGCGGTGCTGGCGGTGTTGACGTTGGCGGGGGTGTTCGTTGGTTTGTTGGCCAGCGGAGCGGGCGGGGCGTTGATGAGCGGGCAGGCGGTCTCCGATCCGTGGCATTCGGTGCGGATCGTCGAGTTTGGATATTACATCAAGATTCTGGTGGCCGGGGTGGGGATTTTGCTGGCGTTGCTGGCGTGGCCGGGCAATCGGCAGGCCACGGGCAATTCGGCGATGGATGTGGGACAGGACACGGGTGAATTTTTCGGCCTGATGCTTTTGTCGTTGATGGGCGTGTTTCTGGTCGCCTCGTCCAACGACATGATTTTGATGTTCCTGGGCATCGAGCTGGCGAGCATCCCGACCTATATCATGGTGGCGATCTCCCGGCCGCTGGCGGTGGCGCAGGAAGCGGGGGTGAAATACTTTTTCCTGGGGGCGATGGCCGCGGCGTTGATGCTGTTCGGATTCAGTTATCTGTATGGCACAACCGGATTGACCGACCTCCATCGCATCAGCCAGGTTTTCGCGGCCAGCGCCGGGGGCGTGGGCAATGCGCCGGTCTTGTCGGCGTGGCAGGTGCTGGCGGTGGTGATGCTGATGATGGGGTTCGCGTTCAAAATGGCGGTGGTCCCGCTCCATTTTTACGCGGGCGATGTCTATCAGGGGGCGGCGACGCCGGTGACGGCGCTGCTGTCGTTTGTGCCCAAGATCAGCGGCTTTGTGGCGATGATCAAGATTCTGTACGTCGTCGGCGGCGGAAGCTGGGTGGTGCCGGAATTTGTGACGCAGATTTTGATCGTGTTGTCGGTGCTGACGATGAGCGTCGGCAACGTGCTGGGGTTGCTCCAGTTCAACATCAAGCGCGTCTTCGCGTACAGTTCGATCGCGCATTCGGGATACATGCTGGTGGGGTTGGCGGCGTTGACCAGTTCGCGCATGGCCGGTTCGGATGAGGGGTTGTCGGCGGTGCTGTTTTATCTGGCCGGCTACGGGATCATGAACGTGGCGGCGTTTGGGGTGTTGATGCTGCTGCCGGCGCAGCCGGGCATCGCGGGGATGGGTGGCGTGGGCGCGGGTGGCAAAATGCCGCCGGCAACATCGGCCGAGACTTTTGAGGACATCGCCGGCCAGGGCCGAAAGCATGTCGCGCTGGGGCTGGCGATGGCGGTGGCCTGTTTCAGTTTGATCGGGTTGCCGTTGACGGTTGGTTTCTTCGGCAAGTTGTATCTGATTCGCGCGGCCTTGAATCAGGGATTGATCGCGCTGGTCGTGATCACGGTCATCAACGCGGCCGTGTCGGCGGCCTATTATCTGCGGATCGTGTCGTCTATGTTCCTGCGAAGCGAACCCCAGACGCAATGGCCGCAGGCCGCCAAACCGGCCGATGAATGTGAATGCAAGGGGACATTTCCGATCAGGCTGGCGGTGGGATTGTCGGTCTTCGGGGTGCTGCTGTTCGGATTGGTGGTGCCGGCGATTGAGATGCTGTCAACCCAATCCCGCGCGGCCGCGCGGGTGGACATCCCCACCAGCGTCGAACCGTCCACCGCATCGGCGTTGGCGAGATAATCCAAAAATTCGGTTGCCCTGAACGAGGTCGGCGCTACAATGCGGCCGATGCGGATGGTCGCGGCATACATGGCGGTGGGATCAAACCTGGGGGACCGGGCAAAATCCATCTATGATGCGGTCGCCCGATTGTCGCAGGTGCGGGGGGTGCGGCTGTTAAAGGTATCCAACCTGATGGAAAACCCCGCCGTCGGCGGCCCGCCGGGTGCGCCGCCTTATCTGAACGGCGCCATCAGTGTCGAGACGGAACTGGGATCGCACGCCCTGCTGCATGAATTGCTGACCATCGAACAGGAACTGGGCCGCACCAGACGGGTCAAATGGGAGCCGCGCTGCATCGACTTGGACCTGCTGCTGTATGGCGATCAGATCATCTCATCGCAGGAATTGATCATCCCACACCCCCTGATGCACGAACGCGCGTTTGTTTTACGACCCTTGGCCGAAATCGCGCCCGAGGTCGTCCACCCAGCATTACAAATGTCCATCCGCGGACTGCTGGAAAACATCGCGACGTGACCATTTTGCAGACGAAGCGCGGGGATGCGAACCTTATCGCTTACGCACAATAAACAGATAATTAAACCCGCGAAGGTAATAATTTCCCTCCTCGGCCGCGCGGCGGTAGTTGCCCATTTGCAGTGTTTTGTTGTGGCGGATCACGCTGATGATGTCCACCGGTTCAAAATGTTCGCGCAGTCGGCCAAACAGCTCAAATCCAAGCGGATAAAAGCCCTTTCCTTTGACGAATGAATCGCTGACGTACAGCCCCAGGTGGCGCTGTGGTTTGAGCAGGCGGTGGCACTCGGCAAAGACCAGTTCCATGGCGCGGTAATATTCCCCTTCCGCTGCGTCGAGCTTGCCGATGTCGCGGGGGTCGGGGCCATAGTCCAGGTGGGTGGAATATGGGGGGTCCATGAAGACCAGATCGACTTTTCCCGTTAATTCAGGCGGTAATTTGCGGGCATCGACCCTGAAAATATCCTTGCGGGTGGGGTGGACATCATAGCCCAATGCCCGCCGGCCAAGGTCGCGGGCCACATCCAGGGTGGTGCCGCTGCCGGCAAAGGGATCGACCACCAGGTCTTTTTCCTTGGTATAGCGTTGGAGCAGGTTCCAGATGATGTAACTGGGGGTTGCCCCTTTATATCCCGGCAGGCCTTGCGAGGATTCTCCATAATCCTGTGAGGGATAATCCCATAGTGTTGTCGGTTGGATGTGCAGCGGCGGTTTGCGATATTTCATACAACCGTATTTTTATGTCAAAACCGCTTTTCCAACCATCATCCGTTGCCAATTGAGTCTTATTTCCTGTACAAGGGGCGGAATATGAGCAATCCACAACATCCACTGGTCGCTATCGTCATGGGGAGCAAGTCCGACTGGGATACGATGAAACATGCCCAGGAGACGCTGGGCAAATTTGATGTCCCCAATGAGTGCCGCGTGTTGTCGGCCCATCGCACCCCGATTCAGGCATCGGAATTCGCCACGCAGGCGCATGGACGGGGTGTTGAGATCATCATCGCCGCCGCCGGCGGGGCCGCTCATCTGGCGGGTGTGCTGGCCGCCCATACCCTGATTCCGGTGCTGGGTGTGCCGATGGAGAGCGCCTACCTTAAAGGGATGGATTCGCTGCTTTCCACCGTCCAGATGCCCGGCGGCATTCCGGTGGGGACACTGGCCATCGGCAAACCGGGCGCGATCAACGCCGCGCTGCTGGCGGTGTCGATTCTGGCCCTCTCCCGCCCGGAATTGCGTCAGAAATTACAGAAATTCCGTGTCGAGCAATCTGAAAAGGTGCTGAAAGAAACGCTCCCCTGACGCGATGAACGCGCTATAATGATCCATCCGGCGGCCAGCGGCAGGCTTTGCCGAAATGGCACAATGCCTTATATTGGATTGGCCGCATTTGTAAGACGAAATGTAGAATCGGCAGTTGAGAAAGTAGAACACCCATGGCCAAGACCGCGACCATTACATACGGCGACAAGAAGATCGAGCTTCCGGTGATTGAAGGGACCGAAGCCGAGATTGCGATCGACATCTCCTCGCTGCGCGCCCAGACGGGCTTGATCACGCTGGACCCCGCGTTTGGCAACACCGGATCATGCAAGAGCGCCATCACCTACATCGACGGCGAAAAGGGAATTCTGCGATATCGCGGCATTCCGATTGAGGAACTGGCGAAGAACACACGGTTTACCGAAGTGGCCTGGCTGCTGATTTTCGGCCGGCTGCCCAAGCAGGATGAGTTGGACCGGTTCAGTCGGCAACTGACCATGAACGCCTCGTTGAATGAGGCATTCAAGCATCATTTTGAAGGATTTCCGGTGGATGCCCCGCCGATGGCGATGCTGTCGGCGATGATCAATACGCTCGCCTGCTTTCATCCGCAATTCAACAAGATTGAGGATGAGGAAACCTTTGAGGAAGTGTCGGCCCGGCTGATCAGCAAGGTGCGCACCATCGCCGCGTTTATTTATCGCCGGTCGATGGGATTGCCGTATATTTATCCCGATCCGAAGCGCCGATATGTCAACAACTTCCTGCACATGATGTTCTCGATGCCTTACGATGAATATCAGTGCGATCCGGATGTTGAGGCGGCGTTGAATCTGATTTTGCTGTTGCACGCCGATCATGAGCAGAACTGTTCAACCTCCACCGTGCGGATGGTGGGGTCGAGCCGGGCGAATCTTTTTACTTCCTGCGCCGCCGGCGTTTGCGCGCTGTGGGGGCCGTTGCATGGCGGGGCCAACGTGGCGGTTTTGGAGATGCTTGAAGAAATTCACAAGGGGGGCCTGACGCCCCAGCATTGCCTTGAACTGGCCAAAAACAAGGAATCGGGCTTCAAGCTGATGGGTTTTGGCCACCGCGTCTACAAGAGCTTTGATCCACGGGCCAAAATCCTCAAAAAGGCCGCCGACACGGTGTTGGACAAGCTCGGCGTCAACGATCCGCTCTTGGACATCGCGCGTCGATTGGAAGAACTGGCGCTCAAGGACCCCTATTTCATCGAGCGCAAACTCTACCCCAACGTCGATTTTTACAGCGGCATCATCATGAAGGCGATGGGGATTCCCGTGAACATGTTCACGGTCATGTTCGCCATCGGCCGACTGCCGGGTTGGATCGCCCACTGGAAAGAGCAGCACGATGACAACACCTCGCGCATCGCCCGCCCGCGCCAGGTGTATATCGGGCCGACCACTCATGACTATGTGCCGATGAACAAGCGGTAACGCCCCATGAACCTCGTCCCCTCACCGGCGACGGACCCTGGTGTGCAGCCCATACTTCCTCCGCATCCTTCCGGCGGGGCTGGACCAATTCATTTTCATCGCCAAATGCCCCCACACCTTGGCGTGCGGGTGGGCATCTGTGTGCTTCTGGCGGTCGTTTTCACACTTCTGCAAATCCACTACTCCATGCGCCACGGGCGGCTGCTTTATGCGCCGGGGTATGATGATGTTGGTTATTTCAATGATGGTTTGATCCGGCTCAAGCAGTTATATGACCAATCCGTGGAAGGGTTGGTCAGGGGATATATCCATTCGCCGCCGCACACCCCTTTTTCGACTTTTCTGGCAACGGGCGCGTTCGCGGTGTTTGGACGCCATGACTGGGCGCCCTATGCGGCCGACGGATTGATCATTCTGGGGCTGCTGCTGCTTGTCGATTTTTTGTTGCGCGGCACGACGCTGCTTCAGCGCGTTTTGGTTTATCTGACCGTTTTGACATTGCCCTTTTGTGCGGCGGCGGTGGCGGAATTTCGACCGGACATCGCCTGTGGGCTGTTGACGGCCGCCGGCATCGTGTTGTTGTTGCGACAACCGCTGTGGAACGGCTCCAATCGTTATAAAGTCTTTACTGGCTTGATCTTTGGCGCGGCAATTCTGGTCAAACCGGCGATATTTCCCGTGACTGTGGCGTTGTTTGGTTTGTCGTTGCTGCTGGCGACGATCTGCGATTGGATTTCGTTCCCTCGTGCCCGGCGGATTGAATCGACCAGCAAGAGCTGGATGCTGGTGATTTTACCGGCACTGGCGGTGATGCTGCCCCATTTCCTGTTGGCCGGCAAATATATCGTGCAGTACATCCAGACGGCCGTCTCCGGGCGGGACAAGGCCCTATGGGCATTGAAGGGGGATACGCAGTGGCAACTGGTCTATTATCTGACCGGCAAGGGTGGGCACGACATGCTTGCGGCGCTGTTGTGGCTGATCGCGGCCGTCTGGTTGGTCGGCGCGGTTTTGATGCTGGTCGAGATGAATCGCCCCCGTGTGCTGCGCGGGGTGGCATTTTTTGTGGTGACGACGGCGGCGTATTTGATCCCAGCCGTCAATCACATGAAAAGCCCGTTCCTGGCGGCGGCGTTTTATGGATTGCTGCTGCTTGGGGTGGTGATTGTGCTGCGCGATCTGGGTACGTGGTTTGGCATTGGACGGATTGGTAGGCCGGCCGGGACAGTGTTGCTGGCGGTCGTGCTGGGGATGGCGGCGTGGCTGGCGAAATTTCCCGATGCGCTGGGTGATCCGGCCAGTCCGCAAACCACCTCGCGCAATCGGGTGTTGAATGAGGTGTATGCCGCGCTGCATCAGGCGGCGGCGGGACGAAGCTTTACGCGGACCTTTGTGACATCGGCGGGGGAATTGAATGCCGAGACACTGCAATATCTGGCATTGCGCGACTCGCTGCCGATGACATTTGACGACAAACATCGGGTGGATGATCTGAATGTCTATCGTCAGGAACTGGATCGGGTCGATTTCTGCATCGCATCGGAGAGCGGCATTGAGGGGATGATCGACTGGCTGCCGAGCACGAAAATTCAGGATCAGACGTTGGAGCTGGTTCGATCTCACGGTGATTTTCGTCAGATCGCGGCGGTGCCGACGATCAATGGGAAGCGATATTTTATATTCGAGAAGCCGGGGCCGTTTTCGGGGTGGGATCGAATTGATGGATTGGCCCCCGAAGAAGGTCCCTACCCGCAATGGAATCTGCCGGTGGTGCGCTGGGGGGTGGGCAACACCACAATCGGGCAATTCACGGCCGGACCGGGCGGCGCGGCGTTGCACATTGTCGCACGGGCGGATATGCCGGATCAGATGATGACGGTGCAATTGGATGGCCGGACGCTGGTGACACACCGTTTTTCCAAGCCGGGACAGTTTGATACGCTGGAGATTCCCCTCGCGGCCGATTCGGGAACGCACACCATCAGGATCAACTATGCCCTGCACGAAAACAATCCCGACCGGCCAATGGCGGTGTTGTATCAGAAGCTGCGGATTTCAGCCTCGAAATGATTTGGCCGGATAAATTCATCTGGCCATTGTTCCGGCGACAAGTCCGTACCTATCATTGCATGTCATGCAACCTGGAGAATTGAAACGATGAGCCATCCCAGCCCAGCGACCGTCGGGCAGTTGAAACAGATCGGATATCGGCCGTGTAGTGTGAAGGATGAACTTCGGCGCAACTTGATCGCCAAATTGCGCAAGGGGGAGGAATTGTTCCCCGGCATTGTCGGGTATCGCGACACCGTCATACCGCAGATTATCAACGGCATCCTGTCGCGCCATGATCTGCTGTTTCTGGGTTTGCGCGGGCAGGCCAAGACGCGGATTTTGCGGATGCTGCCGGAATTGCTCGATGAGTGGATTCCGGTGCTGGCGGGGGTGGAGATCAATGATGATCCGATTGCTCCGCGCACGCGCACCGGCCGGCGCATCATCGCCGAACAGGGGGATGATGCGAAGATCGAATGGGTGCATCAAACCGACCGGTATCACGAAAAGCTGGCGACGCCGGATGTGACCATCGCCGATCTGATCGGCGAGATCGATCTGGTGAAACATGCCGAAGGGCGATATCTGTCCGATGAATCGACGATGCATTATGGGTTGATCCCGCGATCCAACCGGGGATTGTTCGCGATCAACGAACTGCCGGATCTCGCGCCGCGCATTCAGGTGGGGTTGTTCAATGTGCTGGAGGAGCGCGACATTCAGATTCGCGGATATCCGATCCGGCTGGAGCTGGATGTCTGCCTGGTCTTCAGCGCCAATCCTGAGGATTACACCAACCGCGGCAGGATCGTGACGCCGTTGAAGGACCGCATCGGGTCGGTGGTGCGGACGCACTATCCCGAATCGGCCGATGAGGGGATCGAGATCACCCATCAAAACGCGTGGCTCAAGCGGGAGGATGGTGTCTCCGGCAGCGCGGTGAAGGTGACGATGCCGCGATTCATGGAGGAGATTGTGGAGGAGGTCGTCCGGCTGGCGCGTTCCAGTCCGCACGTCAGCCAGGCTTCGGGCGTGTCGGTGCGCACGAGCATCGCCAACGCGGAGACCGTCATCTCCAACGCCGAACGGCGGGGCATTCTCACCGGGGAGAGCCACGTTGTGCCGCGTATCTGCGACTTGAATCATCTGATCGCCAGTTGCCGGGGAAAGATCGAGATGACGCTGGCGGAGGAGGATGGCGCGGAGGACAAGTTGATCCAGTCGTTGATCGGCGAGGCGGTGAAAAATGTATTCAACCGTATTGCAGATGTGGATGATTACCCGGCCATCACCGAACAATTCAAGGGGAATTTGACCTTCCCGGCCGGCGATGATCTGCCGGCGACGGAATTTGTCGCCAACATGAAGGCGATCAAGTCGTTGCCCCAGTCGGCGGCGGCGCTGGCGAAGGAGATGGAACTGGACGGGGGAGATCCGGCGACGCTGGCATCGGTCGGCGAATTTCTGCTCGAAGGGTTGTACGTCAACAACCGATTGAGCAAGTACAATGCGCGCGGGAAGACGTTTTTCAAAAAATAGGCGCATGACATGAATGTGATTGTGAACGGGAAAGACCGCCCCACCACCGATGGACAAAGCGTCCGGGCGCTGCTGGATGAATTGAAACTCACACCCGACCGCGTCGCCATCGAATTGAATCGGCGATTGCTGCGCACCGAGAAGTATGACACCGCGCTGAAGGAGGGTGATGAGCTGGAAATCGTCACCTTCGTCGGCGGCGGGTGATTTACTTCCACCAGTTCAGATCGATTTCCGCGAAGACCACATCGTGGGCATCCATCTCGTTGATTTCGCTCTGTTGCACGGCGGTGAGGGTTCCGCCGGCGGCCAGATGTTCGGCGATCAGCGTGGCGCGGTCGAAATTGGTGGCGTGGCCGGAGAAGCGCTGGATGCCATAGTCCACCGCGCCGTGGCTGTGGACCACAAACGGCCAGTCGCTGGATTGCAGCAGCAGCAACTGCCGGCCGGCGCGTTGCATCATCTGGCGCACCGGTTCACTGGTCTGCCAGGGAAGCTCGTGCAACAGTTTCAGGAATCGACCTTCGGCGCGGTACTCGATCTCCCACATCCAGCGGTTGCGATCGTTGATCCAGACGCTGTGATTCCCCTTTTCGCCCCATGACCCTTCGGGGAGTCGCATCACCTTGTCGGCGGGGTAATGGTAGAGCGCCTCCTCGGCCGTCAACAGACGGATTTCGGAATCGCGGCTGAGGGTCAGCACGACATCGCGCAGAAATTGCGGCCCTTCAAACCACCAGTGCCCAAACAACTCGGCATCAAACGGCGCCACCACCACGCCGGGGTGGCCGGTTTCGTTTTTGTACGCCCGCAGCACATCGCGAACCACATCGCAGAAATGCCGGGCGTGTTCAAAAACCTTTCCCTTGATGTCATCGGGATAATAAGGGTGCTTGTCCGACAGCGGGGCCTTGTTGTTGGTGACCTTGTGATAGCGAAGTCCTCGTTCGCCGGATTTACGATGAAATTCCAGATACTCTCCCGCGCCCGGATAACCGATGGAGCCGGACCAGACCTGCTCGCTGATGCGCGGATGGCGCGCGAATGCGAAGACCCGCGGCGGTTGGGCTTCAGAGACCACCCCCACCGGCGACATCGGCTGACGCCACCCGCGGCGCGCATCCCAGTAAACACCCTGTTCGCTGGAGGGATGAAAATTCCCCTTGTCCAGCGTCCCCACCGGCTGGCCGCCGGTGATCAGGTGCGTATCGACAAAAAAATGGGTCACGCCGGAGTTGGCGATGAAGGTTTCGATCCCCGGACGGTTGCGTGAATTGTCATACAGCACGGCCGGCAGCCAATGATCCCAATGCGGCCGATAGGCGCATTCCGGCAGCCACATGCCGCGCGGCATGACGCCAAGATGTTTTTTGCTGGTCTGCACGCCGCAGCTCATCTGGGAGCTGAGCATCTGATCATTGAGAACCAGCGGCATGTAACAGTGCGTTGCGTTGGAGGTTAAAAGTTGAATGTGCCCTTCGCGAAAACGCGCGGCGAATTCCGATGGGATGTCCCGGTTGATGCGCTCGAAGGTTTGCAGGTTTTTGTCATACCACTGTTCCCAGCGCTGTGCCAGAAACGCAAAATGAGGTTCGTTGCGCGATTCAAATTCCTTGCGGTCCCGGCGGGCGCGTTCCATGCGCTCGTTCAGATAGGCGACAAATCCGGATTTGAAATGGTCGTTGGCGAGTTGTTCCAGCAGGATCGGCGTCAGCCCGATCGTCACCGCCGGCCGGGCCTGCAATAAGGCCGCCTCGCCGATCATGTCCAGCAGGGGCAGATAGGTTTCCGCCGCCGCCTCGTAGAGCCACGCCTCACCATGCGGATAAGACCCATGGTGCAGGACATATGGCAAATGGCCATGCAGGACGATGCACAGGCAACCGAGGTTTTCGCTCATGGTCGTTATGGTATCGGTCCGGCGGGCGGATGCCTATGCGCATTGGTCCGGCGCGACAAGTGTATAATGAAACCCATGGTCCGTTTGAGTCGTGCGCAAGTCCGCGAAGTGGATCGTCTGGCGATCGAACAATACCACATTCCCGGCATCGTGCTGATGGAAAATGCCTCCCTCGCGGTGGCGGATGTCGCCTGTGAAATGCTCGACAACAACCGCGTCGGGCCGGTTCTGATTCTGGTCGGTGGTGGAAACAACGGAGGTGATGGCCTCGCGGCCGCTCGACACCTGCACAATCGCGGCGCACAGGTCACAATCATGTTGAACGCCGATCCCGGCCGATTCACCGGCGATGCCCTGATCAACTGGAAAATCGTTCAGGCGATGGAGCTTGTCACCCTGCCGTTGGATATTAACGCACTGGCACACACCCCCGCCACGCTGATCATCGACGCGATTTTTGGAACCGGCCTGACCAAGCCACCGCGCGATCCGTTTGGAGCAATTGTCGACGCCCTGATTCAGGCACAAAAACCAATCCTCTCGATAGACCTCCCATCCGGCTTGGACGCCGACAGCGGCCGGCCGTTGGGTTCCACCTGCATCGCCGCCACCCGCACCATCACATTCGTGGCCGAAAAAACCGGATTTACCAACCCAAACGCCGCTCAATACCTCGGCCAAGTCACCGTCGCCGACATTGGCGCTCCGCGTGAATTGATCGACCAAATCGCCGGTGGCACTACCATCGGCCCAGTGGCCGCAATACAATCCAGTCATGATCGAACTGGGCGTCAACATTGATCACGTGGCCACACTGCGGCAGGCCCGGCGGACGTATGAGCCGGACCCGATCTGGGCGGCGGTGGAGGCGGAATTGGGCGGGGCCGATGGGATCACAGTTCATCTGCGCGAAGACCGCCGGCACATCAACGACCGGGATGTGCAGCTTTTGCGGCAGTCGGTGCAATGCAAATTGAACCTGGAAATGTCGCTGGCGGGCGAGATCGTGGAGATCGCGCTGCGCACCGTGCCGGACCAGGCCACGCTGGTCCCCGAGCGTCGTCAGGAAGTGACGACCGAAGGGGGATTGAACCTGAAAAATGAGCCGGACCGCATCACGGATGTGGTTCGTCGGCTCAAATCGGTGGGGGTGTTCGTCTCGGCCTTTATCGACCCGGACATCGAACAGGTGCGAATCGCCCATCAGATGGGGTTTGACGCGGTGGAACTGCACACCGGCGAATATGCAAATGCCCGCGGGCCGGCCGTGACTGAACAACTGGATCGGCTCATCCAGGCCGGCGCACAAGCCACCCGCGACGGTCTGCGGCTGCACGGTGGGCATGGATTGAATTATCACAATACCATTCCTGTCGCGCAAATCCCTATGATGAAAGAACTTAACATCGGTCACGCCATTGTGTCGCGTGCGATTTTCGTGGGGTTGCGACAGGCGGTGACGGAAATGAAGCAATTGTTGATTCGCGCGGATGTTCAACGAGCCTAAGTTTAGTTCCTATAATCACTTGTGGGGGCGAAGGTCGGACAATGCGAAAAGCGATGGCCGACAATAATTATGCCGCTGGGGCGTTGTATGGGTGATGGCCGGAATCAAACGATGCCCGCACCCGCAGTCACTGAGTCGAAGCAATTGGTCGTACCCAGCGATGAGGAGTTGGTGCGGGCGGTTCGCGATGGCGACGGCCGGGCCGGCGATCTGTTGGTCCGCAGGCATTATCAGCCGTTGATGCGATATTTGCGCCGGCTGGGCGGATCGGAGCATCAGGCCGAGGAATTGCATCAGCAGACGTGGGTCAGCGTGCTGGATTATCTAGACCGTTTTGACCCAACGGCCGCGGGCGGTTTCAAGGCGTGGTTGTTTCGCATCGCCACCAACAAGGCCAACGACCACTGGCGCTCGCAGGGACGCGACAAAGCCGCAAAAAATGGATTACGGCTGGTGACCGAGCAGGAGGCTCCACAGGCCGGCTCGCGAATGGAAGGTTCCGAGCAGCAGCAAAAACTGCTGCGTGCGATTGACGCCCTGCCGGACAATCAAAAGCAGGTGCTTTTGATGCGGTATTACAGCGGCCTGAAGTTTGTTGAGATCGCCAAGTCGCTGGGCTGTCCGTTGAACACGGCGCTGGGCCGGATGCACAAGGCGATGTTGAAGCTCAAGCAGTTGATGGAAAGCGAATAACGATTCGATCGAGGCGCCCCATGGCAAACCTCATGCAACAATTCGACAACAACGAAAACCTCCTGTTGATGTATCTGGCGGATGAACTGGAACCGCTGGAGCGGGCGCATGTTGAGCAGCTTCTGTCGACCAACGCGGAATTGCGGTTGGAATTGGAGCGGGTGCGCCAGGCACTGGAGTCCGCCTTGTCGGCGCTGGATGGGCTGGATGAGGCCGATCCCTCCCATTTGCGGCAGGAGGCGGCGGTACGCCAGGTTGGGCGGATGATTCGCCAGTGGCAGGTGCTGCATCAGCCGACCGAACAACCCATGATCAGGCGCAAGGGGCTGGCCTATCCGTGGTGGTCCTATCCCACGGCGGCGGCCGCGGCGGTGCTGCTGGCGTTTCTGGTCTGGTGGGGCAATCAATCGGGTGGGCCGATCAATCTGCCCAACAATGTCGCTTACAACCAGACCAGCAACCCAACCCTGGTGATGGGCATGATGGGAGGCTCGTTGTTTGATCCCACCGATCACGCCGAGGTTGTTGAGCCGTTGAACGATGCGGAAAACCAACTGGCGGCGCTGTATGCCTCCAGCGAGCCGGGGGCGAATGTCTGGATGGTGGATTCGATCAACCAATGAAAGGCCGGTTGTGCGGATGAGTCGACTGATCATGATGGTGCTGATGCTGTTGACCACCGGCCCGTTGTTGTGGGCTGATTCGCCGCCGGATGCGCCGCCGTCCCCGCCGCCGGGGCACGGCCACCGCTGGCCGGAGGATTCGCGACGATATTGGCGCAACCGCTGGCGACGCGAACCGATTGATGAAAAAAAATGGAGCGAGGCTCAGGAATACATGAGCCAGCATTCACCGCGTCGGCTGGCGTTTGTGCAATCGCTGTCTGAAGGGCCATTTCGTGATGGCATCCGCAGGTACATCATGGGCCGCTATCGCGACATCCAAAACCTGAGCGAACAAAACGAAACGGAATTGCATGATTTGGTGGTGAAGCGTCTGGAATTGGAAGATCAGGCGTGGGGTTTGTCGGTAGATTTGGCACAGTCTGAAAATCCCGATGAGCAGTCGCGACTGCACAAGGAATTATCGGACAAGGTGCGTCAACTGGTCGAGATGGGGTTCCAGGAACGGCAGTTGCGCATCGCCCGTCTGGAAAAGGCCGTGCAGCGGGAAAAGGACAAGCTGACGGCTGAAAAAGAGCGAACGGATGAGGTGGTGGCCGAACAATTAAACCGCTGGGAACGTGAAGGGCAGTCGGTGCATCGTCGATCCGCGACAACCAACCCCACCACCCAGCCGCAGGAAACATCCGACCCGGCCGAATCGATGGCGCCGGGACAATAAAAGACGGGCCAATAAAAGAAGGGTCGCTCCCTCCGAGACGACCCTTCCACACAAATTTCAATTTATCTGACGATGGTTTTAGTAAACCACGGCCATTGCATCCTCGATGGCCTCGATGACCTGCCGCACATGGAACGGCTTGCGAAGGAAGCCATCAAACCCGCCGGCCATCAGGCCCTTGGATTCTTCATCGGTCATTTTACCGCTCATCGCGATGACTTTGGTCAGTTGCAGATCCGGGTTGGCCTTGACCTGCCGGGCGACCTCGCGGGCGCTGACATCGGACAGATGAACGTCCAACAGGATCACATGCGGGCGGAATTTCTCGGCCGTCAAACCGGCGGCAAAACCGCCCTTGGCCACCTCGACTTCATATTTGGCCTCATCCTCAAGGATTTTTTCCAGCACCTCGACGATGTCCTGCTCATCATCCACGATCATGATCCGCGTGCAGCCGGTCATCAGGCCGTTGAGCGGCATGCCGTGCTGTTTCATGAAACGGATCAGTTGGTTGAGCGGAATGCGCCGATCCTTGCTGCCGGGAATGCGATACCCGTGCAGCGCGCCTGAATCGAACCATTTGCTGACGGTTCGCGGGGCGACATTGCAGATCTTGGCGACTTCGCCGGTGGTTAATACGTCTTTCACCTTGGTCATACCCATGACATTTTCTCCCCGGCCGGTTTCTCCATTTCGTTTTCGGCCGCTTGGGCCAACCTGGCGAAGGCTGGCTGACTTTTCTAATATCGACAGTTGGGAGAATGGCTTTAGATCAATCGCGCGGATTTTGCCGACCGGGCCGGATAAAGCGCCAATGCGATGATTATCGGTCATGTGAACAACACCAGGGCGAGTGGTCACAACAAAGACACCGCATGGCGCAATAAGTTGGGGATGGGGAGCGATAAAATTGCCGATGTTGCTTTGGGATTGTTGTTGACGGCGGTTTTTCATGCGCATCCTGTATGTCCATCAGAATTATCCGGCCCAGTTCGGGCACATCGCAGCCCGGCTGTCGTCCGATAACCAATACCAATGCGCCTTTGTCAGCCAGACACCGGGGGGGCAAGTCGATGGCATCGAAAAAATCGAATACAAGCTGCGCGGCGGCGCCACCCGCCAAACCCATTTTTGTTCGCGGACGTTTGAGAATTCCGTCTGGCACTGCGATGCGATCTATCACACCCTGCGCCAACGCCCGGACATCAAACCCGATCTGATCGTCGGCCACAGCGGATTTGGCAGCACCCTCTTTTTACGCGAGCTGTATGGTGACACGCCGATCCTGAATCTGTTTGAGTATTACTACGTCCCCCACGGCCCCGACAGCGACATGGATTTTCGCAAAGACCTGGGATGGACGCTGTCCCCCGAAAAATACATGCGTTCCCGCTGCCGCAACGCGATGATCCTGCTGGATCTGCAAAACTGCGACGCAGCTTACGTTCCGACACAATTTCAGCGGTCGCGGTTTCCGCAAGAGTATCAGTCCAAATTGCAGGTCTTGTTCGACGGCATCGACCGCTCCATCTTTCATGGACATGATGACACCCTGCGTCCACCCATCGGCCAGCGCCCCACCCGGCGGGTCGGGCCGATCACGATCAATCCCGAAACCCGCATCGTCACCTATGTGAGCCGGGGGTTTGAGTCGATGCGCGGGTTTGACATCTTTATGCGCTCCACCCAGCGCATCATCGAACAATTCCCGGATGTGCATTTTTTCGTCGTCGGCTCGGACCGTGTGGCCTACGGCGGGGATGAGGGGTACATCGCCCCGGCCAAAACATTCAAGGAATGGGTCTTGTCGCGGCAGAAGTATGACCTGAGCAAAATCTCATTCATTGGCCGACTGGACCCGCCTGACCTTGGCCGACTGTTGGCGGCATCCGACTTGCATATTTATTTGACCGTGCCGTTCGTCCTCTCCTGGAGCATGATGGATGCGATGAGCTGTGGCGCGGTGGTGCTGGGATCGGACACCGCTCCCGTGAGAGAAATGATCCGCGACGGCGAAAACGGCCTGCTGGCCGATTTTTTTGATGTGGACCAGATCGCCAACAAGGCGGTCGCGGCCTTAAAAGACCCCCAGTCATACCGCCAATTGGGCCGGGCGGCCGAAAAAATGATCGACCAAAACTACAGCCTCAGCGCCATGCTGCCGAAAATGATCGATCTCTACAAACAAACCGCCAAAATCGCCCACTAAAGCAGAAACTTGCAACCAGACTGGCCGCCGTTAAACTGGATCGCTTGCCTCCGGGGTGTAGCTCAGCTTGGTAGAGCGCTTGGTTCGGGACCAAGAGGTCGCAGGTTCAAATCCTGTCACCCCGATTTTCATAAGTGATGCTGTCTCCATAAGAATCTATCTCAGAACCTAATGAACCTGCGATGGGCCAAAACAGGCCCAGATGCTAGGCGACGGACCGAATCGACTCAATGGAAAGAGTCGTTGAGGTCCGACAACGACGCAGATGGGCCTGTTTT
>JADLBV010000109.1 GCA_020847545.1 Phycisphaerales bacterium | reverse complement strand
TTGGGATTCATGGTCCGCAAAATATACGCTTTGACGACCTCAAATCCTCCATCGAGGTAGAGCGCGGCGACGATGGATTCATAGACCGCCGCCGCCAATGAGCTGGGCATGGGGGCACGGCCGCTGATCCCCTTGCCGATGTGCAAGAGGTCGATCAGGCCGGTTTCGGTGGCGATCTCGGCGCAGGTTTTTCGCGAGACGACAGCGGATTTAACCTTGGTCAACTCGCCTTCAAAGTGTTCGGGAAATCGCAAATACAACGCCTCGCAAACCACCAGGTCCAGCACGGCATCGCCCAGAAATTCCATCCGCTCGTTGCTTTCCAGCCGCGTCGCGGCGATGGAGGCGTGGGTCAGGGATTCCTGCAACAACGCCGGGTTGCGAAACGTGTGGTTCAGTATGCTTTCAGCGCGAATACGGGTTTCCTGGGTCACGATCAAACCTTTGATAAAACTGCCATATGGAGATGGCATTTGAAATGCGCGCCGGATCGGCAGGTGGGTCGGAGGGATGCGAATTTCGACGACCGATAGATCAAAAAGATGCGCGCAACCTGAAGCGATCGGCGAAACTGGAATTCCTCGGACCATCGGCAGGGCCGGCAGCGCGTCCGATACTATCGACGATAGCGTAGCGAAGGATGGGGAGAAGTGTCAAATAAATGAGAATTTTTGAAATTTGAAATCTGAAATCACCTCGTCGAATTCTTTTATGCCACGGTGGAGCAAGATTTCAACAAAGCCGGGTTTATCGGCCCGCCAGGTCGTAATAGCCGGTGAAATACAGGAACCGATTCTGATTCATGATCGGAATGTGCAGTTCGCTCGCCAGTCGAAGCACGTTCTGATAGTCCGAAACTTCCTTCTTGGCCGCTGCAATCTTCTGCTGGATGATCGGGTCGCGCTCCTCATCGGCACTGAAGGTGGGAACGACCGGCTCCTTGCCCAGGACGATGAAGTCGGTGTCCACGTTGACCTGATCAACCACCCGGCCGCCCCACTGGGCGATCAGACGTTTGATCACATCCGCATCCTGTGCGGTGGCCACGCCATTGTGATCCAGATCAAACTTGCCGTAGACGACAAAGTTGTATTTGGTGTTGGGATCGTAAACGAGGTTGGCGATCAAGTCGCCTTCGGTGATCTGGCTGCCGGGGGTCTGGCGGACGATGCGGGCCTCGGAACTGGTCGCCCCGACGCGGATGACCTCGATCGAAGCCTTGCCGGCCGGCATGTCCGTGTCGCTCAGGCCGTCGCCCAGCGCCGGCACGCCGGCGGTCTTGTCGTACACTTCAAAGGTCAGCCCCGGCGCAATCTGGTCGCCGCTGCCGCGATTGATGTAAACAATGCCGTCGCCGGCGATGCGCACAATCTGCCCATCCGCCTGGCGGACGATCGATTCATTCGGATTAACCCGAAGACCGCCCAGCCGGCTGCGCAGAACATTCAGTTCTTTTTCGGCCTTGTCCAAATCCCTCCGCAGGCCGGCCAGCTCGACATCCTTCTTATTAAGGGCCGTCTGGGCCGCCTGGCGCTCCGTGTCGCGGTTCTTTTCTATGCCGGCGACCGTCTGGTCCTTGGAAGCGCTGTATGCCGCAACATCCGCCGTCGACTTTTCCATCTGGGCGCGGATGTTCTGAATGTCCTGATTCTTTTGCTCCAGCGCCTTGTTCATGTCGGCGATGAGCTGGGCCTTTTCCTTTTGCGTCTGCTCGACTTGAGCCTGAAGATTCTGCACCTGGTCCGCGCGGCTGGCAACCGCATCGGCCAGGGTCTTGACCGCCCCGGCCAGGTTATCGGATGTCGGCAACGTCAACGATGCGCCCTTGGTGCGATCCTTGGCCGCGGCCAATGCCCCGGCAGCGGCGGCCTGTGCATCGGCGGGCGACGAACCGGGTGTGCCCGTGATGGTCTGGGCCAGGTTGTCACGCTGCCTCACCGCCACGTCCAGCAGCGCCATAGATGATGGAATGCCCGAATTCGGATCCGAACGGGCCGCTTCCAATTCCGCAATCACCGGGCTGGTCAACCCGCCCTCTGGAATGATCCGCGGAATGTATTTGGACTTCAGATCGGCGTAATCCTTTTGCAGCCGAGTGGCCTCAACGCCATAATAAATGGCGAAAATCGTGGCCGTTACAAATAAAATCGTGAAAATCACCACCGCCGTAATCAGTCCGACGCGGGAATTCTGCTGCGAAACGGGGGGCATACAAGACCTCCACAAAAATCGGTGTCAGCCCAGGTGATCAATCATGCAGCCGATGCGGAAACCCGAACAAATACCAATCGGCCGCGAATCGGGAGGAAGGATCAACGTCAATATCCGCCTGCCGCGGTTCATCCTAACTCTACCGCCCATCAGGGGGTATGGTCAAGAAATTGTGTTGTTCGCGACGCCGCTTGAGGATCGCCTTCGACGAAGTCGTCCATACACCAGCCGGCCTGGAAACCACACGACCACGCCCACAATCACCAACTCAATCAACCAGTCCGGCCGCAGCCAGAACATCGCGGCCACCGCCACATATCCCGCCAGCTCCATCAACCCCATCAGCAACCGCACCGACCGAACGCCGGCAAGGGTGCGGATCCAACTCATGCTCCGAACCAACACGGCCCGATTGTAACGAAAATCATCCCCCAATGGGGAGTATTCGCCTCAATTGACCTTTTTAACCCCATAATAATTACGAATTGTTGCGGCCACTCAGGCCGGCAGGGATTGAATCATCTCCCGTGAAAGCATCCGATGTCCGATGGCTTGAACGGCACTTCGTCCTTGTAAGCCGGCCGAAGCCTCTCGAAGCAATGCCGCAGCGCTCTTCTGCACTCCTAACCGCCTGCCCGGCAATCCATCCATCGGATGGGCCGTGCCCATCGGCATCGGATG
>JADLBV010000108.1 GCA_020847545.1 Phycisphaerales bacterium | reverse complement strand
TTCCTTCCATTCCTGGCGCCATTCCTTCCATTGCCGGCGGCATTTATTCCATTGAAACGGTCATAAAATCCATTGGAGGGGGGATTGATTTGATTCAAATGGGGAGGGAGGTTATCGGCCACAGCCCACATCGACGAACCATCGGTGTTGGGGGAGGTCGGTGGCGGCGATTCCCCCTCGGCCTCAATTCCCGCCAGCGCGGAGGCTGCGAATGAGATGCGGATGCTCAAATGGCCAAAATGCTCAAATTGATCAATAACCAGAATCCGTTTTCTTGCACGCCGACCCCGCACGGCGTAGCATGACCACCGACCTCTACAAAGGAAATGCGCATTCATGGTGGCCAGCAACACAGGCGAACGCAAAGTCATTATTCGTATTCGACGGCAGGATGGCCCCGACAAGCCCTCGCGGTGGGAGGAGTTCGCCATCCCGCATCGGCCGAACATGAACATCATCTCCTGCCTGCAATACATCGCGGCACACCCCGTGACCACCGATGGCAAATCCACCACCACCCCCGTCTGGGACAGCGGATGTCTTGAAGAAGTCTGCGGCGCCTGCACGATGTTGATCAATGGGCAGACCCGCCAATCCTGCTCGGCGCTGGTGGACAAGCTCGATCAACCGATCACGCTGGAACCGATGAGCAAGTTTCCGCTGGTGCGAGACCTGTTTGTCGACCGCCAGCGGCTCTTCAATGATCTCAAGCGGGTCAAGGCGTGGGTTCCAATCGATGGAACATACGACCTTGGTCCCGGCCCGGCCATGCCGCAGGAATTGCAGGATGAACGCTATCCCCTGTCGCGCTGCATCAGTTGCGGCTGTTGCCTGGAGGCGTGCCCGCAATACACACCCGTCAACCAGTTCGTCGGGGCGGCGATCCTGAGCCAGGCCCGTCTGTTCAACGACCACCCCACCGGGTCAGCGCTCAAGGCGGACCGCCTCGAATCGCTCATGGAGGATGGGGGCGCCGGCGACTGCTCCAAGGCGGGCAACTGCGTGCGGGTCTGCCCCAAGGAAATCCCCCTGCTGGAATCGATCGCGGCCGTGCAGCGCCAGGTGACGGTTCATACGATCAAAAAGTTCTTCTCCCGCTGACGATGGCCATACCGTTGCGAAGGTCTCCCCGCCGGCGGTAGAGTCTGCATCCGGCACGTTTTGATCGCGGATTCCCGATGCAACCCCCGTCGACGCACGACATCTTCATCAGCCATTCGATCAAGGACAAGGAATCCGCCGAGGCGGTGTGCGCGGCGTTGGAGCAGGCGGGCCTGCGTTGCTGGATCGCGCCGCGCGATGTGCTGGCGGGCGTGAACTGGGGATCGGCCATTCTGGGGGCGATCAACAGCAGCCGGGCGATGGTGCTGGTCTTCTCCTCCCATGCCAACCATTCACCCCACGTTTTGCGCGAAGTCGAGCGGGCGGTGCATCATGGGGTGCCGATCATTCCGCTGCGGATTGAAGATGTCCCACCGGCCGATGCCCTGGAATTTTTCATCAGCGTGCAACATTGGCTGGATGCCACCACCGGCCCGCTGGAATCGCATCTGGATGCCCTGATCGCGACCCTTCATCGCCTGCTGGCCGAATCACCCCGCGCCGCCGCGACGACCGCCCCGCCGCCACCCTTGCCAGCCGCTCGGCACAAGCGGAATCGCTGGATTTTGCCCCTGGCGTTTCTGATCATGTTTTCGTTCCTGGGGTCCATCGCCCTGACGACCTGGCTTCTGGTTCGCAAGCATCGTCAGGTTGCCCACAACAACACAGACCAGCCCACCACCACCCCCACCACCCAACCGCCGACCACCGAGCCGGTGACGCAAAAACCACGCCTCGAACTGTTCCCCTTGCCCGATTTGCCTTCCAACTGGAACAATCCGCCAAAATCAGAAGCACCCGATGAGTTGGATGATCCGGAAATCAACTGGCGCGAATTGCGTTCGCAGGCGGGCCATTTTCATATCCTGATGCCGGGAAGACCCCAAATGGAGCATTCCAGCCTCAATACGAATGTTGGCGTGGTGGATATGTACTATTGGAGCGCCTCGCAGACCCCCTTTTCGTTTGTTGCGATGTACGCCGACTATCCCCCTTCATCCATCAAGGAGATGGACCCGCAGAAAATCCTCGGCAACGCCCGCGACGGGGCGGTTGCCAACGCGGCCGGTTCGGTCCTGAGCGATGAAAACATCCAACTCAACGGATATCCCGGCCGGGAGGTGCGAATGTCCATCAAGGATGGGAAAATGCTGGGCCAGGGTCGATTTTTTCTGGTTCGCAACCGCCTGTTCATCGTTCTTTGCGTCACCGACCGCCAGCATGGCTTTTCGGCGAACATCCATAAATTCTTAAACAGCTTCACTTTGGATGAAGAGGAGAACCGCTGAAAAATCCCAAATCCGGGAAAATCCGTTTGCCTTATACCCAATGCGACAATAGGATAACTAGGTCCGTTTCGCTTCGAGATTGACTCTCATTGAGGAATTCCATCCATGCTGACACAGACGGGTGAATATGCGTTGCGCGCAATGGTTTATATGGCCCGCAAGCCGGGTGAGGGATTTTGCGGTGTGAAGGAGATCGCCGCCTCGACAGGGGTGCCGGCCAATTATCTGGCCAAAATCCTGCAACAGCTCGCTAGGTCCAAGGTCTTGGACAGCCAGAAGGGTTTTGGCGGCGGGTTTCGTCTCAATCGCCCGCGCGAGGAGATCACCCTCTTTGACGTGATCGACCCGTTGGAACGGGTGGAAAAATTCGACCAGTGCGTGCTGGGCCAGCGGCTTTGCAACGATCAGGTGGCCTGTCCGCTGCACGATACATGGAAAGCGATCAAGGGGCAGTATCTGGGGAGCCTGCATTCCACGACGTTGCAGGATATTGCGGATTTTCGATCCAAGGCGGAAGTTCTGGAACACAAGTCCACCTCGCCGGCGTTGTCCAAGCGATAATACGGAAATTGTCTCATCCGTTACAATGGGGTGATGGAATCGGTTCGGCTGGACCCGGAGACATTGCTGGCGGCGTATGGTCAGGGGGTCTTCCCGATGGCGGACCGGGATGGGGTGGTGCGCTGGTATTCGGCCGATCCGAGGGGGATTTTACCGTTGGACAAATTTCATGTGCCGCGAACACTGCGGGGGGTGTTGAGGGGTGGGCGGTTTGAGGTCCGGATCAACACGGATTTTCAGGGTGTGATGCGCGGCTGCATGGAGTCGCGAAAGGATGGGACTTGGATTAACCTGGAATTGATCGAGGCTTATCACAAACTGCACGAACAGGGGCACGCGCACAGTGTGGAGGCATGGCAGGCTGGGGAACTGGCCGGGGGTTTGTATGGGGTGAGCTTTGGGGGGGCGTTTTTTGGCGAAAGCATGTTTCATCGCAGGACGGATGCCAGCAAGGTGGCACTGGTTCATCTGGTGCGACGACTGCGCGAACGGGGGTTTATGTTGCTGGACACGCAGGCGACAACCGAACATCTGAGGCGATTTGGGTGCATTGAAATCCCGGCCGAGGAGTACATGTCGTTGCTGCGAAGCGCCATTGTGAAGTATCGAACGTTTTATCCGTAAAAGGACCGGCGATTGCGGGCGAACCATCAACATACGGGACGAAACGCGGCGATTGTCAGCGCGCTGCTGGCGATTGTGTTATATGCCGTCACGATCCGGGGAACGTACGTCTACGATGATGTTTATGTCCTGCGGCAGGATCAACGTCTTAAAGACCCCGGCCAGTGGGGGAAATACCTGACCGAACCGTACATGCCATCGATTGACCTGTTGTATCGCCCGGTGACATCGCTCAGTTATGCGATTCAGTGGTGGGTGCATGGGGATCGGCCGTGGGCGTTTCATCTGGTGAATGTACTACTGCACGCGGGGGTGTGCGCGTTGGTGGCACTGGCGTCGGCTCGACTGGCGGGGCAATTGGCGGCCTATGCGGCCGGCCTGTTGTTCGCGGTCCATCCGGTTCATGTGGAGGCGGTGGCGAATATCGTGGGACGGGCGGAGTTGCTGTGCGCGCTGGGGATGCTTGGGGCGCTGTTGCTGGTATTGCATCGGCCGATGACATTTGGACGTGCGGCCGGGATTGTTGGGTGTTTTCTATTGGCGCTGTTCAGCAAGGAACAGGGGATGCTCGTGCCGTTTGTCGTCGGGATGGCATGGTGGGCGAGAAATCGGGTTGATCCCGTGCCACTGGAGAAGGCCGAGAAACGACGGATGCAATGGTTGGCGATGGCGCTCTGTTGGTCATTGGCCGGTTACATCGTGGCGCGGGAAAATTATGTTCCGCTGCGGTTTTCGTGGGACCGGTTCTTCCTGGATTGGACGATCAATCCGATGATCCGGGCGCGCGGATGGGATCGGCTGTGGGTTGCGGTGGAGATCGCCGGCCGATACGCCCAACTGCTGATTTTTCCGTGGCGATTGATGCCGGATTATGGCGTCCCGATTACGGGTTGGATGGTTCACTGGAACCAGTGGCCGATTTATGCGGGGATGGTGTCGCTGAGTTTGGGAGCGGCCGGCCTGATTGTCGCGATCTGGAAAAAATCAGCGCCGGCGACGATCTGTCTCGTCGGAATGGCTCTCGCTTATGGGATGGTGAGCAATCTCCCCACACTCATCGGGACGATCATGGGTGAACGGTTGATGTATCTCCCCTCGGCGTTTGGGATGATCCTTCTGGGATGGGCATTGATGAGGCTGAGGATCAAAGGAAAATCGGTCATTGTTGTCATGCTACTGATTCTCGGTTCGGTGCGTACCTTTACCTACGCCCATCTTTGGAACGATCCTGTCCGGCTTTATGAAACAGTCATTGCCGAGGAACCCAATTCCCTGCGGGTGCGGATCGTACTGGCCGAGGAATATCGTCGCGCCGGCCGACTGGAAGAGGCGGCGAATGTGCTGGCCGACGCCCGGCGGGTGCTGCCCGATTATTATCTCCCCTGGCTGCGTTCCGCACAGGTGGCGATGGATCGTGGCCGGCTGGATGAGGCCGAATTGTATCTGGATCATGCCGAGAAGATGGAAGAATCCCGCATGGATCACGGGCTGACCGAAGCCAGCCCCCTGATGTTGCTGACACCCGCGCGGGTGGAACTCGACCGCCTGAAAGCGTCCAATAGGCCCAAATAAGCGGCATTATTTCCTGATCATCGCGCCCCCTTTCTTCCGCGCGGATGTCCATTATAATCGCCCGTTTACGAAGGAATTGAGCGGAACAACCATGGGTTTGATCGTGCAGAAATTCGGCGGCACCAGTGTTGCCGATGCGGAAAAAATTCACAAAGCCGCCCGACGGGCGGTGGCGGCGCGCCAAAAGGGTAATCAGGTGGTCGTCGTCGTCAGCGCCATGGGTGACACCACCGATGACCTGATCGCGATGGCCAAAAGCGTCTGCGGCGATTGCCCACCCCCCAAGCGCGAGATGGATCAGCTTCTGGTCACCGGCGAACAGGTGACGATCGCGCTGATGGCGATGGCGATGCACGCGCAGGGGCAGCAGGCGATCAGTTTCACCGGCGGGCAGATCGGGCTGGTGACCGACAATTCCTTTTCCAAGGCGCGCATCCAGTCGATCAACAAACAACGCCTTTTCGATCAGCTCAATCAGGGGAAGATCGTCATTGTCGCCGGGTTTCAGGGGGTCACCCCCGATGGGGAGGTGACCACGCTGGGACGCGGCGGCTCCAACGCCACGCTGGTGGCGGTGGGCGCGGTGCTGGGGGCGGATGTGTGCGAGAATTACACGGATGTCGATGGCATCTACACGGCCGACCCGCGCATCGTCCCCAATGCCCGCAAGATCGACCGGATCAGCTATGATGAGATGCTGGAACTGGCCGGGCTGGGCGCGTCGGTGCTCCAGACCCGCGCCGTGGAATTCGCAAAAAAATACAATGTCCCGATCCACGTGCGCAACAGCCAGAATGACAACGAAGGAACCTGGATCGTCGCGGAGACCCCCAACATGGAACATATTGTCGTTTCAGGCGCTGCCCTGAAAAAAGATTTGACCCGAATCACCCTCAAGCATGTGCCCGATCAGCCGGGCGTGGCGGCGCGCATCTTCGGCCAGATCGCCGCGGCCAACATCGTCGTCGATGACATCATCCAGAACGTGATGGATGACCAGACCGCCAACGTCTCGTTCACCGTGGAACATGGCGACCTGGAGGACATCCGCCAAGTGGTCAAGGGGATCATCCACGACCTGCCCCCCACCGAGGCGACCTATCAAGGGAACCTCGCCAAGGTGAGCGTGGTGGGCGTGGGAATGCGCATCCACACCGGCGTGGCGGGCAAGATGTTCAAGGCCCTTTCCGAGGCCAAAATCAACATCCAGAACATCACCACCAGCGAAATCAAGATCAGTTGCATCATCGACCGCGAACAAGGCGCCAAGGCGCTGCAGGTGGTGCATGAGGCGTTTGATCTGGGGACAAAGAAGTAGAACCCCGGACACCCGGCCCCTGTCATACGATCAATGGTATGAAAATTATTCTCGCCATCACCGGGGCTTCCGGGGCCGGATACGCGGCCCGGCTGATCGAACAACTGGTCGTCGCCGGGGTGGAGGTTCATCTGATCGTTTCGCCGCTGGGCCGGCGATTGTTGCAGGATGAGCTGGGGATGAAACAGGTGGATGTGCAAAAACTGGCCGGCGGACGCCGGCACGCGATCACGCTTCATCCATACAACGACTGCGGGGCGCTGCCGGCATCGGGGTCGTTTTTGCACGATGGGATGGTGATCTGCCCCTGTTCGAGCAACACGCTGGGTCAGGTGGCCAACGGACTGGGGGACAATCTCATCTCCCGCGCGGCCGCCGTCACGCTCAAGGAGAGACGGATGCTGATTTTGGTGCATCGGGAGATGCCGCTCAGTCCGATCGATGTCAACAATTACAAAATTTTGTCGGATGCGGGGGTCATTCTGGCATCGGCGAATCCGGGATTTTATCTGAACCCGACTTCCATCGACCAGTTGTTCGATTTTGTCGCCGGCAAGGTGATGGATCTGCTTGGGGTGGAACATCCGCTGCAGACGCGGTGGGAGCCGGGAACAAAGAAGGCAAAACGATAAATGGGGATCGCCAAGGAGAGTTTGTCGCCGGCTCATTCGCCCGCGGTGGGACTGGCCACGCGGATGCGCGCCTTCGCCGCCGACATCAAAATCTCCCACACGCTTTTTGCGCTCCCTTGGGCGCTGCTGGCGATGGTGACGGCGGCCAATGGGTGGCCGAGGTGGGAGATTTTCGCACTGATCCTCTGGTGCATGGTCATGGCGCGAACCTTCGCGATGGGGGCAAACCGGTGGATGGATGCGAAATTGGACCGGCTCAATCCGCGTACGGCCGGACGGGCGATCCCATCGGGTAAATTGTCGGCTCGATTTGTACTGATGATGATGGGGTTGTGCGCGGCCGGATTTATCGCGGGAACGGCCGGGTTCTGGTGGATTGGGCATAATCTTTGGCCGTTGATATTTTCCGTGCCGGTGCTGGTGTATGTGGGCGCTTATCCGTTGATGAAGCGGTTTACGCGACTATGCCATTACTATCTGGGCGGAGCGCTGGCGTTGGCGCCGGTTTGTGCGTGGGTGGCGGTGTCGGGTGGAACGGCGCTCTCCCCCTGGTTGATGGCCGGCGCGGTTTTGAGTTGGACGGCCGGTTTTGACATTATCTACGCCTGTCAGGATTTTGCGGTGGATCGACAGCAGGGGTTGTTTTCGGTTCCCGCCAAATTGGGGATCGCCAAGGCGCTTTGGGTATCAAGATTAACCCATTTGATCTGCGTGGGATTCATGATCGCGCTGGGGATGGCAACGGCGGCCTATTCGACGTTTTACTTTGTCGGCGTGGGCGCGGCCGTGGGATTGCTGATCGTGGAGCATCTGCTGGTTAAACCGACCGACCTGTCCAAGGTGAACCTGTCGTTTTTCACGCTCAACGGCATCCTGAGCCTGCTGCTGGCCGGGCTGGGGATGCTCGATGTGTTGATGTAACCATCGGACACAAAAACCATCACGCCGCAACGTGTTCGCTGAGCTGGCCTTGTGAATCGACCTGATCGAACTTGACGGCGACGCGCTTGGAGACCCCCTGTTCCTGCATCGTCACACCATACAGCACATCCGCCACCTGCATGGTGCGCTTGGAGTGGGTGATGACGATGAACTGGCTCTGATCCAGAAATTCCTGCACGATCGTGTTGAATCGCTGGTTGTTGGCCTCATCCAGAGCGGCATCCACCTCGTCAAGGATGCAAAACGGACTGGGCTTGGATTTGAAGATGCTCATCAGGAGCGCCACGCAGGTCATCGTCTTTTCGCCGCCGGAAAGCTGGCTGATGGAGACCGGCTGCTTGCCCGGCGGGCGGGCGATGATTTCGATGCCGGCGTCGAGAATGTCAATCTTTTTGCGGGGCGCTTCAGCCGGCTGGCCATCGGGGCCGAGTTCGGCTGGTGTTGCGGCGGCCTTGGGGTCTTCCAGTTCGGTTTCCAGATAGATGTCCGCCTTGCCGCCGCCGAAAAGTTTTCGGAACATCCCCTGAAAATGTTCGCGCACGGCATTGAAGGTCTGCTCAAACCGCTGCGCGCTTTCGGTGTTGATCGTGTCGATCAGTTCCTCAAGCTGGAGCTTGGATTGGGTTAGATCGGTCACCTGGGCGGACAAGAACCGCTGGCGTTCCTCCAGTTCATCCTGTTCGCCGATGGAGTCGAGGTTGACGTTCCCCAGCCGTTGAATCTTCTCACGCAGCGTTTTGATCTCCGCCGTCACCGCCTCCCAGTCCAATTCGGCAGGCTGGTAATTGTTTTCGCCGACCTCGGCGTACCGCGCGGGCAAATCCAGTTCCAGTTCCTCGGCCACCCGCGCCGTCAGCGATTCGGTTTTGACCCGCAATTCAGAGAGTTGCAACTCCACCGCGTGCAATTCCTGCTCGATGTTGGCATGGGAAAGACGAATCCGTTCCACATCAGCGGTCAGTTCACGCACGGATTGTTCGGCATGTGCAACCTGCTCTGAAAGCTGCTTTGATTTTTCGCCAAGCTGCTGGATCGACTCCTGCAACTGCGACTGGTCGTGCTGGGCCTGTTGCAACTCACGCTCCACCGCCTCCTGGCGCTGATCCAGCGACCGAGCCGACTGCGAGAGGCGTTCGATCTGCCCGGCCGACTCGGCGACGGCCGCCTTGTGACGTTGCACCTGCTGGCCGGCGGCCAGTTGTTTCTCCTGCACCTGACCCAGTTCCACCCGCGCGGCCGTCAATTCCTCGCCGAATTGCCTGACCTGTTCGGCCGTGGCTCGGTGGGATTCGGTTAATTGTTCCACCTGATGCTGGTGCTGGGTTTGCTGCTGTTCCAGGTCGGTGCGCTGGCCGGAGAGTGTTGAGAGTTCGCCGGTCAGCTTGCCCGACTGCTCCATCCACTGCTGCAACTCGCGATCCAGCAACGGCTGTTCACGCAGGAGGGCGTTGAGTTTATCCGTGACCTGCGCCAGTTGGCTGTTGAGTTCCACCCGCGTGGTATTGGAATGATAAACCGCCGTCCGCAGCGTGGTTTCGGCTTCGGCCAGTTGTTTCGCCTGTGCATTGTCCTGGGTGAGCTGCTGAGTCAGTTTTTCGATTCGACCTTCAACCTCGACGATCTGTTGACGCACCGCCTCCAGTTCCGACCGTCGCGACAACAACCCCATCGCCGCCGTCAACGGCCCGGCACGCACGGTCCCATCGGCCTCCACCACCTCACCCGCGGGCGTGGTGACATAGCGATACCCCGCCGGCCCGGAGCGGTGCAGTTCCATCGCATCGGCGAGCGCATCCACGACAACGGTTCGCCCCAGCAGATGCTGGGCAACGGGCGCGTTTTGCGGTTCAAATCGAACCAGATCGGCCGCCAGACGGATACGCTGGGGATGAACATTCCAATCATACCCATCGTGAAATTCCGGCAGGCGATCGGTGCAAAGGACGTTGATCCGTCCTTCCAGTTCCTCCAACATTTCACGGCCATTGAGCAGCGCGGCCGAATCGTGCGTGATCAGCAGTTGGTCGCGACCATCCAAGGCGGCTTCAATGGTGTGGGCGTGTTCCACATCCACCCGCAACACATCCGCCACCAACCCTTCGATGAACGAGAAGGATTCATCGCGCCGGCGCAACACCGACTTGACCCCTTCGCTCACCCCTTCGCGTTTGGTTTCCAAATCCTCCAGCAACTTGCAGCGCGACATCAACCCGCTGCGGTGTTCGCGGGCCGCCCCCAGTTGTTCATTAACCTGCCCGATATGCCGACCAAGATCAGCCGCCTGGGCGCGCTGGGATTCCAATTGCTGTTGCTGCTCGGCGATGGTGGCGGCGATCGCCTCCTGTTTGTGCGTAATCTCCGATTTGGTTGCCTCCAACGCCTCGACCTCGGCCACCACCGTTCGTCGGCGCTCGCCCAACCGATGTTGCTGCTGGGCGATGTTTTTTCGCTCGATCTCGATGGCCCCCAATCGGCTGTTGATGGTCGCCAGCCTGCGCATCAGGTCCAGAATCGTCTGCTTGTGTTGTTCCACCTGCTGGTTGAGGCCGTTCAGTTGATGCTGACCCTGCGCATACGCCTGCTGACGCTGTTGGATGGTCGATTTGCGGCTCTCCACCTGTTCGGTCAGTTCGGCCAATCGGGCCGATTCACCATCCAGCGCCGACTGCACCTGCTGGAGCTTCTCCTGAGCCTGGGCGCGGTCATGCTCAAACCCTTCGCGCTGCTCCTCGATCTGCTGCAACTGACGCTGGGCATACTGTTGGCGTTGTTGCGCCGACTGCAGTGCCGCGCGGTTTTGCACCAGTTCGTATTCCACCCGCTGGCGCTGTTCGGTGACGCTCGCCAATGTCTGCCTTTGCTCGGCCAGTTCGTTTTGCCGACGTGACAAGTCGGCCGACACATCCTCCAGCCTGAACCGCGCCTCCTCGCGGGCCGATTCAAGCCGCACGGCCTCCTGCCGCTGGGTGTGATATTCCTTGAGGGCATGTTCCAGCCGAAGCTCGCGCAGTCGGGTGGAATATTCCTGAAATGTCCGCGCCCTCCCCGCCTGAATCTTCACCCCGCGCAGGCGTTTATCCACCTCCTCGACAATGTCGTTCACCCGCAGCAGGTTCTGATCCACTTTCTCGAGCTTGCGGATCGTCTCCTTTTTCTTCGCCTTGAACTTGCTGATCCCGGCCGCCTCTTCAAAAATCACCCTCCGCTGTTCGGGGTTGGCCTCCAGCATCGCCGACACCCGACCCTGTTCGATCACGCTGTACGCATCGGCACCCACGCCCGTATCCAGAAACATCTCGCGGATGTCCTTGAGTCGGCTCGACTGGTTGTTGATCTGATATTCGCTGGTTCCATCGCGAAAGAGCCGCCGACCCACCGCCACCTCATCGGCGTCGATGCCCAGCATCCGCGATCCATCCTCGCGGCGGGGGTTGTCAAAGACCAGCACCACCTCCGCCATCCCCGCCGGCTTGCGGCCACCCGAGCCGTTGAAGATGACATCCATCATCGCGTCGCCGCGCAGACTCTTGGCCGACTGCTCCCCCAGCACCCATTTGAATCCATCCACGACGTTGCTCTTGCCGCACCCGTTTGGACCGACAATGCCGGTGATGGGTGAATCGAAGACAAACTCCGTCCTGTCGGCGAAGCTCTTAAAGCCCTGGAGAATCAGTTTGTTGAGTCGCATGTGCGTTTGGTCCTCCTTGACCATTTCTCCCCCCGCTCCCTCGCTTCTTCCAGAAGCAAGGATATTCATTTATTACTGCGGCCTGCCCGCCCCCTGATTGCCATCGGGTGGCAAATCGCCGGTGGCATTGAAATCGGGCAGCGCCTCGGTTGATCCCGAAGGGGGTTGATTTTCAACCACCGGGACGGAGGCGATTTCATTTTCCAGCCCGCGAGTCTCCTGCAACATGAAGGCCACCGGCCCCGGCTGCCCCTCCTGAGGGGCGGTTGTCAGCCGGCCATCATGGCTCATCGCCAATAGAATACCCACAACGTCGCCATAACTAAAGTCCATCGCCGCTTCCCCCGGGGCGGTTTCCCCCCCCAGCCGGGCCACCACCTCCACCAGGTCCGGGCGGGAGATCGTCTTGATCGAATCCTCCACGCTGTGCCCGCGGTAATAAATCGTCAAATTCCCCGAATCCGAGGCGTTGGTGATGCTCAAGCGGTCCTCGAAGGCCGTGAAGACCACCGGCCGACCCACCTCCACCTTGTTGCCGATGATCGCGATCCTCGGCGTGCCGCTGCGCGTGGCGAAGACCAGCGCCGGCCCCTCGCTGGGGACAATATCCAGCACAAACTTCTGCCCGATCACCCTGGAATAAATGGCCGGGTCCTTCCGATCCGCCAGCACCTGATACGCCTCGATCCGCACCAACGCCTGTGGCACATTCAACAGCCGACGCAACATCTCATTGATCGACTGCGAATTGGGGAGTTTCCCCAATGCCTGCACGGCGCTGAGCTGAAACGGATTGCCACCGCTCGCCCCCATCTTCGCCAATGCCGCGTAGGCCGAGCTGTCCCCGATAAAGGCCGCCGCCCGCGCCGCCGCATAGGCCACATCGGGTGATGGATGGGTCATCAACGGCTGCACGAAGGGGAGCGCCGCCGGGCCGATCCCCTCCCAGCAATACGAAATATCCATCAATGGCGCATTGGGTTTCACCGCCTCGGCCGCCAGCTCCTTCGCCCGCGCTGACAAATTGGCGGGGGATGAATCCAGATACAGATGAGTCATCACCCCCGCGAAATGCTCCCAATCCCCCCGATAGGCCCTGGGGACATAGATCGAAACGATCCCCTCATCATTGGCAAAGGCCACCCCCATCCCCCGGCCGGTCTTTTTGGGGACATCGGCCACCTCCTGAAACCGCTCATCGATCCGGCGTTCCAACGCCCGCGACAAACGCCACTCCGGCTGTCGAATCCTCAACATCAAGGGCCAGTCATTGGTCGCCAGCCCCCCGTTGAGAATCACGCCGCTCCTCATGCTCGCACGGGCGCTGGGCTGGGTGCTGCTGGTGAGCAGCGCGTAGGCCGGGTTGATGAAAATATCCCCCCGACTGCGCCCCAGCACGTTGATATTCCCGGCCGGGTTGGGCGTATCGGCGCCATTGGCCCGCAGTTCCATCTGGTACAACTGCCCGTGGGCCAAACTGGTCGTGTTGTTCCCCGGCAAGGCCGAGACATAGACATCAAACTGCTGATCCTTGCGCGTCCCCGGCGGGATCAACCCATCCACCCGCACGATCGCGCAAGAAGGATCATGCAACACCCGCTCCGGCGGCAGATCCTCCATCCCCTTTGATTTCATCCCAAACCCGTGCTTGATCATCTCCCGGACAATGAACTCCCGCACATAGGTTGGCGCGGTGCTGTCCCCCGTCCCGCGCAAATTGACCACCAATCCCCACCCCGAGACCGCGAAGGGCTGCACCGCCTCCAGATCGGTGGCTTCGTAAATCGTCCCCTTCAAAAAGGCCGGCACCTCTTTTGGCGGACGGGCCGGATAACGGATCATCGGCTTGGGAGGTTCCTCGGTCCGACACCCCACCCCACCCACCAATAGACCCGCTCCCACCCCTCCCAGCACGCTAGCCAACATCCATCGGCGCATCAGTTCACTCCATCAACAACCCATTGCCACCCAACGCCTATCCTTTATTCTCCCCATTGTCGGCCGGTTTCCGTCTCGATTCAATAAAGAGTTTCCCCTGTTCCGGATCGTCAAACCGCCTGGCATCGATCACCGCCTTCGCCTCATCCACCAGCTCCTCGAGCGTCTTGAATCGCCGATAGACGCTGGCGAAGCGCACATAAGCCACCTGATCCACCCGCCGCAGATGACCGATCACCCCTTCGCCGATGGCCGTGCTGGGGACTTCCCGGTCATGGCCGCGGAAAACCTCCTCCTCCACCTCATCGGCGATCCTCAATATCTCGCTCTCCGGCACCGGCCGTTTGAAACAGGCCCGCTCCAGCCCGCTGATCAGCTTGGCCCGATCCCACGGAACCCGCCGGCCATCCCGTTTCACCACCGTCAGCTTGATCGGATCCTCAACACGCTCATAGGTGGTAAACCGCTTGTCACACAGCACGCATTGCCGCCGCCGGCGAATCGACCGCCCCCCCTCGCAGGTGCGCGAATCAATCACCTTCAGGCTCTCCTTGTCGGCATCGCAAAACGGGCACCGCATCGGCATCAACCGTACCCTCTTGGCCGGTTAAACGCAAAGGAATGGTGTCGCGAGGCGGGCCGGAATCCCCCAAAGAAGAAAATGTGCCACGGAGACACGGAGGTCACAGAGAAGAGAAAAAAATAAAGGTCCTTCCGGAATCACAGTGGGTATAAATCCAGTCCGCCACAATGGAAATAGATCGCGGTCTTGAAGTTCTCGACGTTGCGGAAGCCACAGCACTTTCGCTTGATCGTCATGATTTTACTGTTC
>JADLBV010000107.1 GCA_020847545.1 Phycisphaerales bacterium | reverse complement strand
TGCAGATGCTGATCAAAAAGGGGCAGGTGACGGCGCGCACGATCGTGCGCGGGCCGACGACCCACCAGTTGTGGCGATTCGCGGCCCATGTCAAAGGGGTCAGCCGGGAATTTGGATTGTGTCATGGATGCGGCGCTGAGATCGAAACCACCGCCAACATCTGCCCCAAATGCCAAAGGTTGCAGGAACCGCCGGTCAACCCGGATGTGCTGCTGGAGACCCGCCAGCCGCAGGTGACGCGGGCGACCGTGATGCGCGAGGTTCGGCCGGCGCCGGAGGATATTGTCATTCCGCCGGCCGGCGAACGCCAACTGCCCGATCCGGTTGATCTCTCGGTCCCGCAGGTTCCAACCGAACAGGAATTTTCGCGAACTCCCCTCTCATCCGATCATCTGTCGCCGATGACACCCCCCACCCCAAGGCCGACCGGACAGGAAATTCTCACCCCCAAAGAATTGGCGGCGGTGTTTCAATTGAACTTGCCCTCGCAGGATCAACCAACCGCCGCTCGACGCCCATTTCGGATGCGCCGACTGATCGCGGCGGCGGCATTGATCATCCTGCTGCTTGGGTCAGCCTACCTGATTTACGATCAGGCGGCCCGAAAATCGGTCATGGCATGGGCCGAGCAGACCTATACGGACATTCGGCAGATGCTGGCCCCGTCAAAGGTGGTGGCACAGCCGGAAGAATCCGCTTCGCCGACAACACCACCCCCGGCGGCCTCACCAGTGGATCAACCCACAGCACCGGTTGCACCCCCTACCCCTCCTGTTACCCCTGCCACTCTCATCCCCGCACCCAAACATGATACTCCAGTCGCCCAAACACCAGCGCCCAAGGTTGAGCCGCCCAAGACCGAACCGGAGCCGACGTTAAATGACCCATCCGACCCGGATGAGGTGATTCAGCAGGCGCGAATCCTGTGGCGCAACGCCATCACGGCCGAGGCCAACGGCGATTATGCCTTGGCGGTGAAATATTATGAACAGATCAAGAAATTGCCGCCGGTGGCTTGGCCGGGCGGGTTGGATCTTCGCCTCGAAGACGCACGGCGGCATTTGCGGCGATAAGCCCTCATTCAGCACCTAATCGCCATTGTTGTCCACATCAAACACATCCGGAGTTCGTGGGATCATCGGACGGATTTTACGGATCTCCGCTTCTATCTGGTCCATTGGGCCATTGAGCGTTTGCAGGGTTTGCTGATTGATCTTGATTGAATCTTGCAGCGTTAGGCGATCATACACAAAAGCCAATAATTCGGATTGAAATCCGATGGTTGGCTCGGTTGTGATATGGTCGATCATCCGTTTGGCGGCGGCGATTTGAGCCTCGACGAGTTGTTTTAATTCTGTGATGGCTTGTGGTTGTGGCGGCAAGTCACGTATCGCATTGCGCTTTGTAATGAATTGCAAAACATGGCTCGCACAACGCCAATGTTCCCCCGCGGCCGCCGCCACGGCAAGGGCGCGGGCCAATTCATCACCCGGCGATGTCTTCAGCGCCATCTTCAACTGTTGCAGACCTTCATCCCAAAAGGCGGTCATTCGGGCCAATTGATGGATCACCTCATCGACAGTGAATGGCGCGATCCAGCGTTCGATTTCTTCCTCAAATGGCTGGGGATTGCGATTTCGGTCGATGCCCCAATTATATGGCTCGGCACGGTTTGGCTCGGCCTCAAGACGCAGCGGATAGACCGGCCCGCGCGTGATGGGGCCGAAATAAAAGAGTCGATTGGTGAAGGGATATTCCAATAACCCCCTCTCAAACGCATTCCAGGCCCGCACCATGTTCACGGCCACCGATGAACCAAAATAAAGCTTCGCCAGATGTTCCAGAAATGCCTCTTTTGACCCTTGCCAACTTGCCGCTTCACCGGCCGCCTTGAGCATGATGCTGGGGAAACCGCCGGGGATCCAACTCAGCATCGCCCCGCCGCCGCCCAGTTTTTTCAGACGTTGAATTTTATCAAAGACGATTCCCGGCACAGGCAAATAGGGGACGGTGGAGAGTTCAAAGGTTGTTCCGATCTGCAATTTGGCGTAAACCGTGCTGGATACTTGAGTTGCCTGTTTTGCAATGCGCTCGAAGGGTTCGCATGGGCCGACAAAAGAGAGGGAGTATTCGTCGATGGGGACGGATTTGCCGGCGATGGTTTTATGGCCGCCATGTTCAAAATTGCCCAGCCAGACGACATCCCGGCGGGTTTTTTGGATCAACTCCAACATGGGGGCCACATTTTGCGTTTTCAGTTCGTCAGATGGGTCCATCCAGTAATTCCAGGCCAGGAATTTCGCATATGACCCAGCCCGCTCGATCCCTTCGAGATAGCAACCAATATCTTCTGCGAGGACATCCACCTGCGGCCGTTGTGAACAACGTGGACAGGTGCGTGCGTACTCATCGGAGAGCCAGCAGTTGGTGATTCGCTCGCCGTTAAAGATGCTGATCAGGCCGCCCAATTGCGGCACGGATTTGAACAGTTCACATGTGGCTTGTCGGATGTATTCCTGAACCAGTGGCGTGGAGGTGCAGAGACAATATTCCCCCTCATCCACCTTTGCACCGCGTATCTCCGGGTGTGCGGCCAGAATCGGGTGGTTTGATCGAACCGAGCGGGGTTCCATGCAGAAGAGCCAGACCTTGACCCCATGCCGGCCGGCTTTGTGGACCAATGCGATGAGTTTCTCCAGGCGATGTTGGGCCGGGCCCAGTTCGGGCAGGATCGTACTGGCGATCAGTGTGCGAAACAGGCCGGCCACCCAGATGCCGTTAATGCCGCAGTTGGCCAGGTTGGCCAGATACTCATCGGGGCAATAATCATGTTCGTCGAGCAATTCCCAGCCGGTTTTGAACCGATATGCGGCGATGGGACTGCGGGTGATGAGATCGATGATGCCGCCATTTTGTGGTTTCGCTGTTGGCGGCCGTGTCGGCACACGCTGTTCGATCAGACATTTGCGGATGGGTTGAGCGTGGGTCCAGAAGTCGTGCATGTCATTGTTGTTTGCGTCTGCGCAGCAGTGTCAATCCCATCACCATGATAGCACCGATCGACGGCTCGGGCACAAATGTGGTGCCGGTGTTGAACTTGAACAGATCACCTTCGCCACCGTCGAGGGTCAGGTCCAGATGATACAAACTGCCACCGTCGTAAACGAGCGGGACAGTCTCCACCAGCCCGGTGAGCCGGCTGAGGCGCTGGAGCGAGGTGATACCGCTGTCGGCGAAATTGAAGCTCAATGTGATGCGCTGGCGCGTATCGCCCACGGGGGCATCCTCAACTTCGACCAGACCGTTGACGACCATGAAATAGGTTTCGTCGCTGGCGGGTCCATCAAAAGATTCATCCAACACCCTGAAGAATCCCAGCAATACATCACCCGGCAGGGATTGATCTCCACGCCAATAATTCTGCTGGTTGATGTCGCCGATGTTCGTCACGGCGACATTTGTGAGATACGAATTCCCCCACCCATTGGCCGATGAGGCGCTGGTCAGGCCATCGGGCAGCGCGTTGAGGTCGCCGTTGCTGTCGAAGGCGTTGTTATTGGGATGTCGTCCCATGACGAAGCGAACATCGGTGCTTTGCAACCGCACCAGCGCCGGACCAAGGTTGAGGCTTTGGCGGTTGGTCTCCTTGACAGAATCAAACACAGGCGTGGGCGAGGCATCACCCATGCCGTCGAACATCGCGGATGGATTGGCCTCGTTGTATGCGTTGTAGACATAGTTGTTGACGAACGTATACCCAAAAGCCCAACTTGCGTTTTGTTGAAGACGGATAAACGACGGCGTATGAAGCGGACTGTCCATCGTATCCCGTCCGGTATAGAGATACTGCGCGTATGGAAGCGGGCCGCTGTTGACTCCAGGACTGATTTCAAAGCCGCCCAGTGACGCGACCCGATAGACCTGCATCGCCTTATACCAGTCCGACAGCGGTGTGCCATGGCGGTGGGGATAAACATCGAACGACAGCATGTCCGGCTTGGTGACGTTCATGTAATTTGTCAGTTCGGCACCGCTGATCATTCCAGTCGCCCCGCCGAAATTCGTGTACGAGAGCATGTTGGGGTAATTGGTCTTCCAGTATTGATACGCTTGTGCGATGTCATCCAATCGCCATTTAGGGAAGTCGGCGATTTCATCGGCATATTGCAGGCTCACCAGGCGCGGCACATAAGGCAGTTCCTCGGTAAACAAATACGTCGATGGCGCGTTGGTGCCGGGTATGTACTGTCGGCCCCAGGGTAGATTCGCCGGCAGTTGCGAAGGGAGCGTTGGGTTCTGTGCTTCCCAGAGATTGATGGTGGTGAAATTTGCGCTTTGGAACAGATCGAGATCGGGATTATCAACCCCGGGCTGGTTGAAGAAGACCATCGCCTGAATTTGCAGCCCGCGGTCCAGCAGAATCTGCCGACCACGGCTGATTTGCCCCATCGCATCTGAGGTGTATGCGAATGACATGAACGCCGTAATGAATGCGGTGGCAATTAGGTTTTTCATGGTTGTACCATTCATTTCATTCCAATGGTCTTGTTTCCCACAGGGTGGATCGGTTGATCCTGCTTATTGCACATCAGAGACAAATGGTGTTCCGGTGTTGAACTTGAACAGGTCACCTTCGCCGCCGTTGAGTACCAGCTCAATGTGATATCTGCCGCCGCCATCGTGAATGAGTGGGATCACCTCGACCTTGCCGGTGTCGCGGCTGAGGCGCTGAAGGCTCTTGATACCCGTCTCTTTGAAATCGAAGCTCAGGGTGATGCGCTGGTGTGTATCGCCAGCGGGGGCGTTTTCGGGTTCGATCAGGGCGTTAACGACCATGAAATAGGCTTCTTTTTCGGCACCCGGGCCGCAGGGAGCGTTCTCCAATGTCTTGAAATAGCCCAATAGGACATCACCGGGAAGCGGGTTTTTCTTGCCGGATTCCACCACCTGATAATTGGTGTCGCCGATATTTTCGGCCTTGATGTTGGTGATGTAGGGATGTCCGTTGGTCATCTTCGTCGAGTTCAGCCGGTCGGGCAGCCACTTGGGATCCCCATTGGGATTGCGGGGATCGTCGCTGGGTATCCGGCCGATCATGATCCGCACATCCGTGCTGAGCAACCGCACCAGCGCGGGGCCGAGATTGAGGCTTTGGCGATTGGTCTCCTTCACAACATCAAACAACGGCGTTGGATGGGCATCCCCCATCCCTTTGAACATCGAGGCCGGGAGCGTGGCGTTGTAGGAGTTGTAGGTGAAGGCGGTGATGAAGGTGTATCCGAACGCCCAACTCGCGTTCTGTTGAAGGCGGATATACGACTCGGTATGCAGCGGCGTGTCGGCCGTTCCCAGTACCGTGTAGACGTACTGGGCATAGGGGAGCGGGCCGCTGTTTTGGCCGTCCACCGTGTAGCCGTCCAGCGCCGCGGTGCGGTATAGCTGCATCATGGAATACCATGTGGCCATCGGCATGCCATAGCGATAGGGATAGATGTCAAACGACAGCATGTCTGGCTGTGTGACCTTCATGAAGTGGGATAAATCGGTGCCGCTGATGTATCCGTTGGGGCCGCCGAAATTCGTGTAGGCAAGCATTTTGGGATAATTCTTTTTCCAGTCCTGGAACGTGGTGGCGATTTCGTTGAGGATTTGTGGTGAGAAATCCTGAATCTCATCGGAATATTGGAGATTCACCAGTTGTGGAAGATAGGGCAGTTCCTCTGGAAAAAGATAAGAGGCCGGCTTGCCGGGGATATAATCCCGGCTCCAGAGCATGTTTGGCGGGAGTTGAGAGCGGAGTTTGGGATTTTGCGTCTCCCACAGGTTGATGGCCGTGAAATGGGCGCTTTGGAAACGCGCGATATCCGGATTTTTGACGCCGGGCTGATCGAAGAAGACCAACGCCTGAATTTGCAGCCCACGCTCGAGAAGTAGTTGTCGGCCACGGCTGATCGGCTGATCGGCCATCGCCGGCAACATGGGCATCAAGGCTGTCAGCGCACAAAGGATTCCCATGAATTTTATTCGACTGGACATATTAGAATGTTCCTATGGGTTTGGATGACGCTATGGGGCGTGGGCGGGACAACAAGGCTGACCGTTGCCCCTCGGTCGGCGGATGCCACAAGTTTGGCATCCGCCGACGCGGGGAGATCATTGGAACTTCATCAATACTGGCATGAAGTTCGGCTTAGGCTCGCCGCACTCGGCGGCCCAGCATGCCCAGTCCAATCAGGAGCAAACCGCCCATCGCCGGTTCGGGAACGGGTGTGCCCTGAATGTAATAGGTGTAGGTTGCGCTGGTGTTGACCCAGCCGCCGCCATTGGTGTTCTGCCAGGCGCGGGCGCCATCTCCGGCCGTATCGGGGATGTTCAGCCTCAGAATCTTGTAACCGGCATCCGGGTTATCCATCCCCAGGACATAGGCATACGATTTCCCCGCTTCCAAGGTCACACCGCTGTCCATGTCGAAGGTGAAATAGGTTCCGGCAGTTGCGGTCGAGGTGTCCGGCTGCATGGTGCCAACCTGGCCGGCAATCAGCGTACCGAGGACCGGATTGGTCAACGGGCTGGAAACCTCATAAAGGTCGACGCTGATCCCGCTGGGCGAGGTAAAGCTTGATGCAAGCGTCTGATCCAACCTCATCGAGATCTTGTCGAGGTTGTAATCCGGTCCCGACGGCACGGTGAATGACTCGGACACCAGGCGGTTTCCGTTATTCGACGGCCCATCGTTAAACCATGCGTTGGCGCTGCCCAACGACAAGGCATCGTGGGAGACGATGATGTTGCTGCTCGGCGCGGCTTCGCCGAACGTCGTCGTTATCGCCGCCGATGCCAGCGATGCGCTCGCCACCAGCGTCGCACCAAGAACCGCTGCCGCAAGTTTCTTTGCACTACCCATAACTCTCCGTCCTTTCTATGAAATTCCCGGCCGGATATTGTTTTTGCCTGTCATGCCTTTCCGGCCAAATAAGGCGACAGGCGTGAAAGGTAGTTTTGATTAAGGTGTGGGATAACCCCACATCTGATCCTTGTTGGACTTCCAATCAGATAAAGGGACATTACGCGCTGAACCATTCACGAAACCGATATTGATCGTATCCCTATGCCGGCTGAAGGCTGCGAAGTTGTACTTGGCGCCGTAGAGGGAGAGGATTGACGAGTTGGAATCGTAATCCGGCGCGGTATCCAGAAGCCAATGTGCTGGATTGCAGACATATAGCAGATTCGCATCCATCACCAGCATGGTGTCGTTTTTCAGCTTTGAAATCCTGCCGCTGCCCGGCCAACGCGGATCACCGGCAACAAAGGTATAGGTGAAAACCGGCGGCAATTTGATGGCGGTGTAGTTCACGCCATAACTGTATTCGCCGCTGCCGGTTGGGTATGTGCCTGGGACGAACGAAGGGCACAGCATGTAATCACGACCCACTCCCTGATCGAGGGGCCGACCGAAATACTTTGAAATGGTGCAAACCCAGTGGTTCTGAATCGAATCCGTGTCAGTGTACGCAAACTGCGGCAGAAACCCGCGATTATCATTGGCGTACATCACAAACATCATCGTGATCTGCCGTACGTTGCTCAGACAACTGACTGACTTCGCCTGTTCGCGCGCCTTGTTCAGCGAAGGCAACAGGATGGAGATCAACAGCGCTATGATTCCTATGACCACAAGGAGTTCAACCAGCGTGAACGCGCCGGCGGCCTTGATTCCATTCATTTTCGGTCGCGGTTGCCTGTTGTTGGATTGGTTCATGGCGACTCCTGAAAAAACCTTTGCGTCACACTTAAATCGCGGCGGACACTGCCGGCCCGCTGCTGGATTTTGATACGATCTCCGGCACGATTCGGATCACCCGGCGGGTGATGGATTCCCCATTGATCATCCGGCCCATGATGTCGCAGGCGGCGTTCAACATGTCGCTGTTGATCTTGACCGAATCGGGGGCCGTCAATGGCAAGCCATGCCCAAACGGCGCGGCATCGGACAGCGAGACGATGGAAAGGTTGTCCGGCACGTCGATCTTCCGCCGTCGACAACCCGCCAGCAGCACATCCGCCAGAAACTCATCGTGGACGATCACCGCCGTCGGGGCGGGGCTGAGGTCAAAAAAACTCTCGATTCGCGCCCAATGCTGACTCTCATCATCCGGCAACTGAATATGAAGGTCGCGGACATCACCCAACTGATAATCGAACACCATCCGGTCGAATTGACGATGGATTTCGCCCTTGTCGGCCGATTTTTCCCAACCGATAAACGCCACCCGGCGATGCCCCAGTTGCCGCAGATGGTCCACCGCCTGCCGCAGGGTGGTGACGATGTCCTGAACAAACGACACCGGCCATTCATGTTCCAAAAGCATGTGTCCACAATAGACCAGAGGGATTTGATGTTGGGCGAAAAATTCAACATCCGCCGTCGACAGGCCGCCCGTACATGCGATGAACCCATCCACCCCCTGCGCCAAAATCGCCTCGCCGATCTCTTCGGCCAGGTTGTATCCCTTGTAAACCATCGTCTGCACCGACACATCGGCGGACGAAAATCGCCGGTGCGCCCCGACCAGATAGGCCGAGATCATCGGATGGTGCTTGCCGGCGTTGAACATGTACGCCCGGCAACCCAATGCGATGCGGGTGGTCTTTTGTTTCGGCCGGACCGAGCGATCCACGACAAACACGCCTACGCCCGGACGAACTTCCAGTTTCCCCACCTGCACCAGTTGCTCGATCCCCCGCCGGATGGTTCGATGGTTCATCCCCATCGTCGCCGATAACTCCCTTAAAGCGGGCAACTTATCGCCTTGGGAGTATTTGTGTTCGCGGAGGTCTTTTTCGAGAAGATTCACCGCCTGTGCGTATCGCACGCGGCCGGGTATCGATAATGCAGGGCGTGTTTCAACTGGCATAACGGTTGCAAAAAAATGTGTAATACAACAGAACAAACAACCGATGTACATCACTGAATATAACCCATTATCGCATATTGTCAACATAAATTTTTATTTTATTTGACAAAGACTTTAATCTGCCCCATGCGATGCACTTGCGATGTACATCGATTATCTGATCTATTTGGCCGATAAATTTGTGTCAGTTGACGAACCCCCCGCCAACGGGATACCAATTACTCCAATGGGAATTTCAGTCGAACATGCCGTTGAGGTTTTCCGAACCGCGACCGAAGAAAATCAGCTCAGTTCGCTTAGGCATGAGCAGTTGATCCTGCTGCCGGCCGAGGGGGAAGTCTGGATGACCGGGGATCTGCATGACCACAGACGAAATTTTGACAAATTGATTCGGGCCGCCGACCTGGGCAACAACCCCAAACGCCATCTGGTTCTGCATGAATTGATTCACGGCGACCATTTTGACCAGCACGGGGCCGAGGACAGTTGGAACTCGTTGCACCGGGCGGCCGAGCTGAAGTGTGATTTTCCATCTCAGGTGCATTTTCTGCTGGCCAATCACGATCTGGCCCAGATTCATGGCGAGGGGATCATGAAGGCCGGCCTGAGTGTCTGCGAGGCCTTCACGGCCGGTGTGAAACGGGACTTTGGCAGTACCTACACCAAAGTCGTCATGGCGATCAGTGAGTTTTTTCTATCGTTCCCGCTTGGAATTCGATGCCCCAATGGGTTGTTCTTTTGTCACAGCCTGCCGACCGATGACCAGGTGGCGGGGTTTGATTACACCGTTTTTGATCGGCCATTGACCGGGCCGGATTACAAGCGTCGAACCGGGCCGGTCTATCAGTTGATCTGGGGCCGAAACATGACCCCCGACACGGCCGCCACGTTCGCCGACCATGTGGGGGCGCAAATCCTGATCACCGGCCACCAGCCGCAGGACAATGGGTATGCCGTCAATGGCCCAAGGCATCTGATCATCGCATCGGAACACAACCAAGGGGTTTTTGTGCCGATCGATCTGACCAAATCATACGACATGCCCGAACTGACCCGCTCGATTCGTCGGTTGGTGAGCTTGGAAGTTTAGCCGCGACTGATTCGTATCTTTCATGCCGCTTTTCGACGCAACAGGCCGCGGGAGAGCAGCAGGAGGCACGGAAGGATCAATATGGTATTCGGTTCCGGAACGCTGTAAATATGCAGCAGATGCTGGCCGCTGGGCACATAGTCGGAATATTCCGGCAGGCCTTCGATATCGGGGAGCATAATCCGCTGGGTGGAGTTGCCCAGGTTGCTGATGAGGATGGCGACTTCATTTCCAACCTGCACGCCGGACCATTCCAGGCCGCTGGTTTTGTCGGTGCTCAGGTTCAGAATTTGCGGCGTGCCACCATTGTCGAAGACGCTGTCGAGGCTGTGCCAGCCATTGAGCATGTCCATGCGGTCCTGCGCTTCTTCATTTGGATCAATAACAGGGTTGGGGTCAAAATTATCTATGATGGATATTAACCTGTAATAACCATCCGCACCGCGCAGCCGGATATGCTGGATCATGGCAATCACATCCTCGCGGGGAGGTACGGGGGCGGTATAACCATCCCCCCAACCGATGAATCGGGCGGTCCAAGGAATCAGTAGATGACCGTCCGGTAGATTTCGTTTGGCAACCGAGAATTTTTCAAGTGGTGCCCAGAAGAGCGCCGCACGTTTGCTGGGCGCGACATTTGCCCCCCATTCGGTGGTGTTTGTATGGTTTTCATAAAATTCATACGGGTAAATGCTGGGATTGGCGATGTTGGTGCCGCTGTTCATATAGAACGCATTGCGGGCGCTGCGATCCACCTGCGCTTGCCATGGTGCGGAATAATCGACCGCGCCGGGATAATCGTTGTAATTGCCAACATAGGCGTTGTTGATGTTGGGGTTGGGATTGGCGCGAACCTGATTGATGACCTCCTGCATCTGGGCATCCTGATTGGCGTCCTCAAAGTCAGCCCACACCATGTCCAGCCGGGGCACATAGCTCATCACCGTCGCCAGCGCATTGGGATCCTTTGATCCATCAAGCGGATTGGTATCCGGTTGAAGCATCAAGCCCAATGGACGGTCCTGTGCATAAAGTTGGTTGTATAAGGGGGGATAAATGCTGTGATCCGCGGTCAGGTCATGACCGGCGTGTGACAAGGGGGTGTAATCCTCCATGCCTGCCACATATGCAACACGAATGTTCCAGTCGAATATATAGGGGCCATTGACCGCCAATGCGGGCTTGATCAGACAGGCCGTCAGAATCGCCGTGGTTGCTTTGCAAAGGTGTTTGAATCGCATGATCGGTTCCCATTCATAAAGAGCGGATGATGGACGGACGATCTCCGTGGCCGCGTTGAGTGTTGGCAATCGTGGCCTCCATTCGGCGGCCTGATGAACTGCAATTCATCAGGCCGCCGGGATTTCCGGAGGTTACTGTTGAAAACGAGTCGGTTCGGCCATCAGGCCACCGAACGACGCCTTCGTGTCAGCATGTACACGAGGGATGTTCCCAGAAGACCGATTGAGGCCGGTTCAGGGACGGGGGCGAAGCTGTAATCAACGTCCAGCCGAGGGGCCATTTGGGTGCCCACTGCATAATATTCCGCATGCTGGTCAGTTCCCGTACCATTGCTGGTAGGCACAAGTCCTGATGCGTTAAACATGAGCGACAATGTCCCATCCCCATCCGCCTCCGACTGGACCAGGCTGACCAAAGAGGGGGTGGAATTAAATATGTTTACATTGCTCCATGCCGCAGGTCTTGTATCCGATGCGACCACGGTTTCACCGGCAACCGGCCTGTTCGCCCATTGAACGGCTCCACCTGTCCAAGTGTCATCCGACACGTAAAAGAGGTTTTGTGTAAAAGCGGCGGGATCGCCTTGCAAGGATGCGCCATAGTTGACGGATATTGCAACTGAATTGATGACTAGTGTCTGTCCGAGCGGTGCCTCAATGGATGAGAGATCGTATTTCAGAAACGATTCCGTGGTTTCATATGAATAGTAATACCCGGAATAAAACATCACATTGGTCCCGGTTGAATTCGGGATGGCGGTAAAGCCGTCAGAAGGCAGGATATTCGCCACCGCGCCATAAGAGGCCGTGGAGACTGCCGTTGCCAGAACTGCCGATGCGACTAAAAGTTTCTTGCCAAACATAAATACCTCCGAAATGAATTGTTAAATCAAAACACACATAACAAAAATAAACACGCTTCATTACACAAGGGACGAAAATTCAATCTCACGACATAGGCAGCCTCCTTAATTGATCTTTTATTTGAAGGTCACATGAAAGAGTCGATGCGTATCGGGCGCGACATCCAGTGATGTCAGATCGGCCGGCGACAGATCCTTTTGTTCCTTCACATCCAGAACACGATCCACCTGTTTTCCCAAGAAGGCGATTGTAGATTTCCCATCGGGCGCCTTGGCGTAATTACCCACCAGCACCAGGGCCTGCTTGTCATTGCCCCAGGCTGAACAGGTCAGATTCGCGTTGCTGGATTCAATCCCGACAGGCTTGCCATCGGCGATCAGTGCCTGATAGGGTGCAATCATCTTCAATGTGGCGGCGTGGTAATAGAAATCCATCGGGTCAAAATCCAGGAACATGAAATAGCCGATGCCGCGCGACCCGTTGAGAAAACTCTCCAGAATGATCGGTTCGAGATATCGGGATGGGAATTCACCGTAAGTTCCGGTGGTCAGCCAGGGGATGATGGCGTTGGTCTTCAGTTTTTCGTAATTGGCGCGAATCACATCATGCACGAGCTGGGCGCGGTTCTGGACGTACAACGACGGCTCGGAGATCTGGATGTATTTGGGGAAAATCTGATCGAAGTTGTAGACGTATTCGTATATGCCGCTGGTCGCATGGACGTTGTACAGGCCAACCGGCGGGTTGCTCCCATCGGGCGCGGTGCCGGCAACCGCGTCGGAGAGGTCACGCATCATGCGCGTTCCCTGGGATTGCAGGTATTCATCAAATGTCTTCAGGCCGCTCTTTTTGAAGGCTTCCTGGCAGCGCGAGCAATGCTCGGCCTCCTGGCTGGGGTAATACCAGAGTTCGATGTCATGATCGACCTGATCCGGATGGATCATCCGGGCGAATTTCCTCACATCGTCAATATCCTCCTGATAATACTGGCCGGTATAGGATGGGCAGACATATTTGCCCTGTTTGCCATCCACGATGTTGTAGATTTCCGGCTTGTCCGCATGGCGGGTCGTCATGGTGTGGAATGAGGATTCGTTGTAGTCGATTTTCAGCCCCTGCGCCCGGGCATCTTCAATCATTTTGCGCAGGATCGGCAACTCGGACTCGGAAAAATATCGGGGAAAGGATGGGACCATGTTGAATCCCATCTGGGCAAAAGCGTGATATATATTGGGGATCTGCGGCTCGCTGGATTTTCTGGCCCAAGTGATCAACTCCTGCATCCAGGTCATCGAAACCACCAGCCGGTCGATTTTGGGTACGACGGGAATTTCGACGGCACGCAGGGGAACTTTGACAACATTGCCGCCCGATGCGGGATCGTCGCTGCTCAGCACCGCGATGGCCTCTTTGGGGAGCGTCCGGCCATCTTTGAGCGTGATGTACATCGACCAGTAAGGCTCGGCGATCTTGGGATCGTAAAAATCCTCCACCACCCATCGGGTGATGCCCTTGTTCGGGGTATTGTTTGCGACGGCCTTGCCGCGTGTGGGCACCACGTTCAGGCAGTCGGGCAGGTCCATGTAAAACCGCACATTGGGTGTCTTGTTCTTTCTGGCATCCCGAAAGAGGAAATAATTGGGTGTCTGGATGTTGGTCGTGATGACCATCTCTTCCTGCCGGGGAACCATGGCGATTCCCTTGATGATGAACTGGGTGGGTGTCAGACCATCGGAGAGTGATTTGGCCTGTTCCGGTTTGACCTCTTTCAGGATCGCGATCTGATCAGTAAAAACCCAGTCTCCATCGGCGACGACTGTCAGTCCGATGTAGCGCACATTTCTGTGTACGCCAAGGACGAATGTTTCGGTCGCGGCCACGCCCGGCTCGGGGAAAAAGAAATAGGATTCCGGATCTTTTTGAGCCAGGATTTTTTCAGAAGGCAACAGCTTTCGCTGAGTGGCGATGGTGTAGTAATGCACGCCATCATCACTGCCGACGATACGTATTTCATTTGGGTAAAGCAGTCCGCGCTGTTCGGCGCCGCCGAGGAAACGGATCGCCACCCGGCCAACGGGCTGGACCGCCCCCAGATCAATCTGCATGTTGACCCCGTTGGAGGCATACTTCCAACCGACCGCATCTTTTTCAAACCAGAGGCGGTCATCCTCGCGGGCCGACAGCTTTCCATCCGTCAGGTCGTAGGGGTCATTCTCATCGCTGGTGAGGGTGTCATCCGGGATGGGCGAAAAGACCACCTGCTTGTGCAGCGCAAGATTCTCCGTGCTGGTGGCGATTTTATACCAGCGTTCACGACTGACACTCGCCGGTTTCTGTGGCGCGTTTTGATAGTCGACCTGTGCCAAGGCGGACATCCCGGCCAGTGCCAGCAACGTGATCGAGAAAGTCAATGAAACCTTCAACATTGCGCGCAGTCTCCACAAGGGTCATGCAATGATGGTGCGAAATTCAGACAATTATCAGTTGATCCGCCAGGGACCGGCCTCATACCAGTTTGACGGCGTCATTGAACTAAGCTGTTGCTTACTGACCGTCTCGGCGTGACCATCGCAGTACGCAACCGTGGTCGCCTGATCATGCCGGAAAGAGACGAAATACATTGAATTTGGACCACCTACCGCCAACTGATACCAACCTCGAAGATCGGCCGTATAGGGAACATTGTTCAAATCGGTATACTGGCTGTCAGTAAACAGGATGCGATCAGCGGGCCTGGAGATCTGGTTGATCTTTTTGTAGAGCTTAAACGCCGAATATCCATATGCGCCACCCACACCATAGATGGGCATGCCGTATGCCACATAAGGCGCGGATGCAAAGCCGTTGTCGCGAAAGTTGTCCTTAAACGAGGGGCAATCGAACACGCGATCGGCCGTCAGAAGTGAAGAGACTCCAACGAGGTAGTTGGGGTTATTAAACGGAATCTGTCGATCACCGGTATATGGCTTGAGCAAGCCCGGCCAGAGGGTGTTATTGGATGCATTCCAAGTTTGGGTGTAGTTGCCGGCATTGTCCACGTCGGTATATCGCAATTCAGACAAAGCCAATTGCCCCTTGTTCTCGCTTGCATAGGACTGCCAGGCCATCGCCAACTGGCGAATGTTGCTGGAACAGGAAATGCGTTCGGCCGCCTGTCTGGCTTTTTGAAGTGAAGGGAGCAGAATACTGATCAACAGCGCGATGATGCCGATGACGACCAGCAGTTCGACCAGCGTAAATCCTTTACGGACAGCAGCTTGTGACATGGCGATTCTCCATGGTTAAACCATTGAAACCAATTGTGCCGACTGTGGCTGTGCCGTCGGCTCATCTACTACGACAGGATCAATGCCAAGTTCCCGACGGATTGAATCGGGAATGGCAAGCGATTCATTCAGGATCAAAGTGGAGGGCACGCGCCGGCCGCTGATTTGGCGGAGGTCGCCGCGGATCATTTCCAGAATGCACAAAGCCAACTGACTGCCGACCCCTTCAACCGGTTGACGCAGCTCGGTCAACGGTGGGTCGCTTTGCAGCATCGAACTGGGCAATCCGGTGCTGCCGACCACACCCACATCCTGTGGGATGCGCAAGCCAATCTCCTGACACGCCCGCATGGCACCGACCGCCAATGTGTCTGATGTGGCGAAAATGCCCTGCGGCGGTTGATGATTGGCCAAATATTGTCGCATGGCCACATAACCGGCATCGGTTTCCATGTTCCGGGTGCGAACCGAAACGATTTTTTCAGATGAAACACCCTCAATCAGATATCCCTGATAAATGCCGGTCACTTTTTCCAGCGGCGAAAGGTTCACCAGATCATCATAAACCACCGCCACCCGTTCATATCCCATCTTGGCGAAGCAACGCCCCACCAGCCGACCGGCCGCGAGTTGGTCGGCCATCACATAGTTGTAATGTGTATCCAAACCGACC
>JADLBV010000106.1 GCA_020847545.1 Phycisphaerales bacterium | reverse complement strand
CTTTATCCCCTCCCCCGGTACTCCGGGGGAGGGTTAGGGTGGGGGTTTTTCCTCGAATTCGGCGATACAGCCCCCTCCCCAACCCTCCCCCGGAAATACCGGGGGAGGGGGAAATATAAATGCGTTTGCACTGCCCCACCTGCACGCTCGAAAGCTCGGCCATTGGGAAGCAAAAGTGCATATCCTCGAATCCGATGCGGCCATGATCGAACTTCTAAGGCCGCCGGATGCGAAAATTAGCGGGACGGATCGACGTGCCATCATCGAAGGTGTTCGGTTACACCGGCTCATGCTGCTGAAGGAATGGGAAGACGCACAGACGATTGAATAGATGGAAACGACATGACGACAATGCGGACACATTTTGATGTACTGGTGCGCGGCGACTCACTCGCCAATGCCTTTCAACAGGCAGAGAGCGACATTGCGGCGGCTGGGCAGTCTCGCCTACGCCTGTGGACGAACTGGGATGATGTGTCCGGTCAAAATGTAGAGCGAGTATTGATCGTGTCAGCCCTCCGCGACCTGACCAGTGAACCGGAGTTGTCCAAGGCCAGACAACTTACGGCCAGTTCCAAGCGTTTCCTGCTGTTCATGGAACATGATAGCATGCCGGCCGAGTCAATTGCCGAATCACTGGTCGAATTGGGGGTGCGCAGCAAGGAACGCCTGCATCTGGCTCGGCTGGAAGTGGACGATGAGAAATCATTCCTACGCCGATTCCTCGCCGGCTTGTTGTCATCCGATCAGGACTGCTCGATCATGGATGCCTGGTGGGACGCTGACAAGTTAATAGTCATTTCGCCCACTTTTCAGCGACTTCACATTCCGCTTGCCAACCTGCCAAAGCTGAAAAGTATTTCGATGAAAGATCGGATGCGGTTTGAAATTGATCCACAGGGCGATTTTATCCACTGGCCAAGTCATGACATTCACATGGGGTGGTCGCAATTCCAGCAGGCCGTTGATCCACAGGCCCGGCTCAAGTCGCAGCAGAAACACGAACAATTCAATGAACGCTATGGGCAGGCAATACGCGCCTTGCGGGAATCCATTGCTTTGAGCCAACGGGACATTACCGGCCTTGATGAACGCACCATCCGACGTATCGAGCAGGGAAAATCGCGGGCGACGGCCAATGCGCTGAACAAATTGGCCAAGGCCCATGACATGACGACGAATCAATACATGGCCGCGGTTGCGAAATTGCTGGACAAGTCGGCCGGTTGGAACTTATGACCGCATTCATCAAAAGTTGTGTCTACCCAATTCACCGGCTGGCGGGATATGATTGTACATCCGCCAATGGCCAACCCCCCCACCCAGGTTGATGTACTCGTACTCGGCGAACATCCATCGGCATATCTGTCGGCGGCGTTGCTTCGCCAATCTGGCGAATTGAAGGTCTTTCATTGCACCCTTCCCGCCGAGCGATCCATCGAACGATTGGTGGTCGTCAATCCGATGTTTTATTCTCTCCATCAATCGCTGGCACCCCTTCGCCGAAAGATCAAATCGACACCCATTCATGGCCTGCAATTTCTTGGAGAACTGGCATCCGAGCAAAATGAATATAGTAACAAATCGGCCGTGGCGTTGATTTGCTCTTATCGGCAGATCCGCGATGCACTGGCGGATTTGGCCAAGCGGAATGGCGTTCAAATGGCCCGACCACGATCATTGGATATTGGTTTGCCGGATGAACAAGGTGTGTTGGTCAAGGCGGGAAGCCAATTGATCCATGCCAATATCCTGGTGGTCGCCTGCGAATTGCCCCGCGAACTACGCCGGCCATTGGGAATTGCCGATGCGTGGGATCGCAATCTGATGCAGCGATATTCATTCATCACATTGCAGCCCGATTCGGCCGATCGTGTCAGCCGACCTCTCATGCCAATGTCGCTGGATCTGAAGGGCACATCCGCATGGGCTTGGATGCTGCCGGGACGCGAGCAGATGCAATTGGCCGTGCAACAACCACTGCTTGGCGCGGATCAGGTCAAACCATGTGAACTTTTGCGGCATTGGGCAATGGTGCTTGGGCGTCATGGATTGCTGCAACAATCCCAGAATTTATCTTTTGAGAAAATTCAATCCATCGATTTCCCCGCAGCGGCCGCGCTGGAAGTGGATGGCGTGGCCAATCGAACCCTCCTGATCGGCCCAGCAGGCGGTTTTTACTCCGCCGGCGGCGAGGATATTTACCCCAACTGCTGGTCGGCGATCCATGCGGCCGATGTCATCCGTAAAGCCTTGAAACAACCACACTTGCAAGATGCCCTGCAACCCTACCGCACCCGCTGGCGCACCACCCTGGGCGAATATCTTCGCGGCCCACAACAAAACCTCCGTTTTTTACTCCCATTGGCCTACCGCAACCCCAAAATGTCCTCCCGTTTGGCGGAATCCATCTTGCAAGGAAAAAGCCTTGTCCGATAATATGCCAGTCTGATAATACCGCCCCTAACGAAATTGACGAATTTGACGATTGGTTAAATTGGGTGGTTTATATAGGTTTTGGTAATATTTCCGATGTACATTTTCGGACGTGAATCAGGAAAAAATTGCGCGGCGTGATGTTCTGGTCGCGGTAAGTCGTTAATGTACATTGCTTTACGTTAGTTTTTCGTTGTTGTTCTGGTCGTCAAGTGTTCAATGTCGGCCAGTCGATACGTTTATTGACACCCGGGTGTCGGGTGCGAAGCCTCGAAAGCGGGAGCGCTATTATGAGTATCAACAGCATTGGCAACAACAATTCGGTTCAACGACTGACCAACAGCCCGATCCAAAGGCAGGTGCCGGCCGACGCGCCCAAACAACTGCCCCTGACCGACCGGCTGGAATTGTCGGATGTGAACCATTTCATGAAGGCGTTGAAAAGCAACGACGTCCGGGCCGACAAGGTCGCCTCCATTCGTGCCCAGATCGAAACCGGCACCTATGAAGACGACAACAAGCTCAACGTCGCGGTGGATCGTCTGCTGGATGAAATGAATCAATAACAATCCCGCCGCATGGCCGCCGCCCCGATAGAAACCGCCGCCGACTACGCCGATGCCCTGCTGATTGCACGCAAGGCCAAGGGGTATTTGTGTCTACTGCTGCTGGCGGTGGTGCTGGCGCAAATGACGATCTTTTTGGTCGGCAGATACAGCCAATTGCTGGTCGGCGCGGCCGACACGCCCACAAGAGGGGTTCTGCTGCTGCATTATCTGGTTGGGGTGTGCGGATTTGTGGCGCTGGTTGGGGTGGCGGTGCTGCTGGCGGTTTTACTGCTGATTTTGGCGATCATGCTCATCGGCCGGCTGGTTGGGGTATCGCAACTGACCGGGGCATTTATCTGGTGCTTGGTGTTGGCGGCGTTGCTCTTTCCGTGGCAGGCATTTTTGGCCGATGGCGGGTTGGCGACGGCCGAGTTTCGTATTCCGGGGATTTTGTACACCTGGGGTGAATTGCTGCGGGATGCCCGATTTGGGCTGGATCAACCCTCCCAATGGACCGTATTGCTGCTGAAATGGGCACGGTACATCGGATTTCCCCTCGTGGCGGTGATATTGACCCTGCTGGTACACATCAAAAGCCGCCGGGGCTTACGGCAGGCGCTGGGTGAGGCGGCCGCTTCTGGTCTGCCGCAATCTCAAGCCCTACAATAAACTCCATGCGGGAAGAACGCGGACAGATCAAGGGAGATGTGGTGGTCTACGAGGCGTTCACGCTTTGGGGATCGGTGGCCGGCGATGTCAAGGTCATCAAGGGTGGGAAGATGTACCTGCGCGGGGCGATCTACGGCAACCTGACGGTCGAACCGGGTGGACGGGTGCATATTCTGGGGAATGTGTCGGGAGATGTGAACGTATTACCCAAGGCCAAGGTGATCCATTCCGGCATCATCGGCGGCGACGCGATCAACGAAGGTGGCCGGCTTTTCATCGACGCCACGGCCCGCATCCTGGGCAAAACCCGCACCTACTCCGGCGACACCGAAATCAAAAAGAAGGTCGAATTCGGCGACCCCATCCCCGATGATGAAGCACGCAAACGAATGTGGCGCATCGACGATGACATCGATCATCGCAAACGGCTGCAAAAATAAGCACAAATATTCCCAGTGACCATTGGCAACGCCCCTTTAGGTGCTTCTTTCTCCGGATGAGAACTACAAATACATGTGCAATTATTTAAACAGCTTGCGTTCAGCGCCCAAGCAATCTTCCTAACAATTCCTCGATCATAACCTCCATTGGGTTTACCACGAATACCAGTGCAGATGTCAACGAGACCACGAGTACCAGATACCGTGAGCGCCACGCCAACTGCATCTTCACCTGGCGGTCGTCGGTGTTGATGATGGCGGTATGAACAAGAGCATATCATCGGTGATTTTGGAATCGGAACAGGGTCAACCCGTCAAGCCGCCGGATAT
>JADLBV010000105.1 GCA_020847545.1 Phycisphaerales bacterium | reverse complement strand
TCTCTGGCTGGTTATGAGACTTTTCGCCAAAACGATGCCAAGTGGCGTTCTGGGGTCGATGCTCTGGTTATGTCCTCTGATGAATCAGAGACCACCACCCCCGCGGAGCCGAATCATAACCCCTTGGTTAATGAAACGGGGTCAGGAAGAATATTCCGTATTATGAGAAAACCTTCCTGACCCCGTTTTTAATTTCCCGGCTTAATTTTATTGAAGGTTTCGATATTGTTCGGCCGTCAGGTGGGAGGCGGCTTGGACGGCGGTTTGGAGGGTGGGGGGCAGGTTGGGGGTGTTGGACAATTCGGATAGGTATTGGGTGGCTTGGCGTTGGTCGCCGGAGCGGGTGGCGAAAAAGCGGTAGCGGCCGAGTGTGAGGATGGCTTCGGTTCGCCATGTTTTATCTTTTGATTGTCGGGCCAGCAGGTAGATGTCGCCGGTGTGTTGTTCGATGATTTTGGGGTCGATTGAACTGAGGATATTCCAGGTTGGGCGAATGTGTTGATCGGTGTACTGGCGAATGGAATCGATGAATTGGGTCAATTGTTGTTCGGCGGCCTGATCACCAGTCTTTTGGGCCAGGAAGCGAAGGCCGATGGCCGATTCGTTCATCAGGCCCAGGCCGGCCGACAATTCCGCGTGATTGAGTCGCTCGGCGTACAACACCCGGCCCAGTGCGAAGGCTGATTCAAAATATTTACGGGCCAGTTTCGGATCATCGCCCGCCCGCAACAGCGCCGCGCGGTTGGCGGTTCGGCCGATTTCCACGAATGCATCGATGTCGGGCTTTTGCATTTTGTAATTGACGATTTTTGCGGGATCGTCCGCAAAAAACCGGGCCGTGCCCGCATCCGATGCCGATACGAGCCGCTCGATGCCGGCCGGCGCGCTTCCTAATCCCGCGCCAAATTCATCATAGTTACGTGGGTTTTTCTGATAATCCGCCAGCGCCATTTGATAGTCATTTGTGGCGTCTTTGGCCGGGTTTGATTTTAAGATGGAGTCCGGATCGACCGGCAGTTGGATCGGTTCAAGAAACGCGGGGTTTTTGCCCAGCGCCGTCGGCGAGGTGGTGCCGATCCAACCGATCAGAATCGGCGACGAGATTGCCGCCGCGACCACCACTGCCCCCAATATTGACCAACCCCACCATTTGATTCGCATCGATTCATCCTTCCCGCCGACAAGGGGGCAGTGCGTCCAAAAAGATTTTCCCATAACGCTTGGTCTTCACCCGACTGTCGAGCAGCACCACGATGCCACGGTCGGTTTTGGAACGGATCAGCCGTCCGAAACCCTGCTTGAGTTTAATGATTGCCTCGGGGATCGAATAGTCCATGAATGGATTGCCGCCGGCTGCGGTGATCGCCTCCAATCGGGCCTCCACCACCGGTTCATCCGGCACGGCGAAGGGGAGTTTGACGATGATCACGTTGCGCAACTGATCCCCCTGCACATCAATCCCCTGCCAGAAACTGCTGGTTCCAAACAGCACCGCGCGGGGGGTGTCGCGGAATCGTTCCAGCAAAATTCGTCGCGGCGCGCCTTGTCCCTGCACCAGCATCGGAAACCCGAGTGTTTCGAGGTCGGTTTTCAGTCGTTGGGCCGCGTCGATGAGCATTTTGTAGCTGGTGAACAGCACAAACGCGCCGCCATTGGTTTTGCGAAGATAATGCAGAATCTTCTCGCACGCCGCCGGCAAAAACCGGAGTGTGTCGCCCGGTTCGGGCAAATCCGATTCAACATACAGCGTCGCCTGTTTGGAATAATCAAATGGCGAACCCAGTTCCAATGTCCGCGCATCATCGATCCCCAGCCTCGACTTGATATACCCAAACGGGTCTTTTCCCGACTTGGCAGACCGTTGCGAGCCGGTGCAGAGTGTGGCGCTGGTCAGGATGACACTCTTGGTTTTCTCGAACAATTCCCGCCGCAAACCATCGGCGACGTTGATCGGGGCGGCGCGAAGATTCACCCGCTTGGGCGTGCGGCCTGATACTTCCATCCAATAGACCGTGTCGGCCAGTTGCTGGCCGATGATTGCCTCAAGGCTCTGGCCCATGATGGCGATCTTCTCGGCCGTGGCGCTGACCTCGGCGATCTCATCCTCCCCCTTCAACTGGGTCAACATCGCCTTCATATGCAACGCCAGGCTGTGCAATCGCGGAGAGATGTCGTTTTCGACGATGTTGGCTTGTCGAATCCGCCCGCTGGAGCGCCCTTCGTTGTTGTGCCATTGAATGCAGCGTTCAAAAAAACCCTCGATGCGCATCGTCAATTCCACCACATCCGCAATCGCATCATTGGCGATGGAACCATGAACACTGAGCATCCCCTTGCCTCGGCGCGGGTCATAGAGCAACCGCAATTGATAGCGCAGCGCCCCCTCGGAGATTTTCAATCCGAAGTGTTGTGCCGCCACATCCTCCAGCGTGTGGGCCTCATCCAGAATCGCCAGATCATATTTGGGCAGATAATTCACCCCCGCCATGCGCAACGCCAGATCCGAAAAGAACAGGGCGTGATTCACCACCAGAATTGTACCGCTCTGCATCCGCCGTTTGGCGGCCTGCCAGAAGCAGGGTTCGTAAAATTTGCATTTTTTGCCAAGGCAATTGCCATGCTCCGCGCACACCTTGTCCCATACATCCATGTCAGGCAAGGCCGGCAGGTCCGCCAGTGAACCATCGGTCGTCCGCTTGGCCCATTGTTCGATCATCCACAATGACTGAAGTTGTCGATCCTGATCAAACAACAATTGCTGGCGCCCGCGAGCCTGTTCGAGCCGGCGCTGGCAAAGGTAATTGCTTCGCCCCTTCACCAGCACGGCCGAAAATTCATCCTTGTAGACCGCGCGAAGCAGGGGGATGTCCTTGTCGATCAGTTGTTCCTGCAACGAGATCGTATGGGTGGAAATCACCACCCGTTTTTTGTGTTTCACCGCCCGATCAATCGCGGGCAGCAGATAGGCGAACGATTTGCCCACCCCCGTCCCCGCCTCGACCAGCAGATGATGCCCATCCTGCACGGCCGACTGCACGGCGGCGGCCATCTCCAATTGTTGCGGTCGATGCTCGTACCGATCTCCCAGCCGCCGAGCGACCGAGCCGCCAATGCCGAGAATTTCCTCCAGTAAGGCACTCATTGGTTAATCTTGGCGATGATATTAAATAAACCCATTGTAATCATGTACTTATGAATGGAAAAATAAAAAATAGGGGAATAATTCCAGAATCGTTTCATGGCATCGGAATTTAATATTTGACAAAATTCTTAGAAAATGATAGTTTAATATCGTAGTTGATTTTAATTTGCATTGATTTTGATTTAACTCCTTTATTTGAGGATACTTATGAGCTTGGCCACACAAACCGACGTTCCGATGATCACGCCGCACGCTTTGGCGGCTGCCGTGGAGCATATCCCGGTGACGGTCTTCGCATCCAGTACGTTGGCCAGTCATGCGGTGGCGGGAGAGATCGCCGAGCTGATTCGCACCAAGGCCGCCGCCGGCCAGATGGCCGTGCTGGGTTTGGCCACCGGTGCCACGCCGACGGGGGTTTATGAGGAGTTGATTCGGCTTCATCGCGAGCAGGGGTTGTCCTTTAAGAATGTCATCACGTTCAATCTCGATGAGTATTATCCGATGAAGCCTGATGAGCTGCAAAGCTATCGGCGCTTTATGTATGAGCATCTGTTCGATCATGTGGACATCGACCACAAAAACGTCCACATTCCCGATGGCACGCTGGCGCGCGACAAGGTGGCGGAATATTGCCAGAGTTATGAGCGCAAGATCAAGGAAGTGGGTGGGTTGGATTTTCAGCTCCTGGGCATCGGGCGGACCGGGCATGTCGGCTTTAACGAGCCGGGTTCGCCGCGTGACAGCCGCACCCGCATGATCACGCTGGACAAGGTGACGAGGATGGACGCCGCCAGCGACTTTTTTGGCGAGTGGAACGTACCGCGCAAGGCGATCACCATGGGCGTGGATACCATTCTCAACGCCCGCAAGATCGTGCTGATGGCCTGGGGCGAGGGGAAGGCGCCGGTCATCAAGCGGGCGGTTGAAGGGGAGATCACCTCATCGGTGGCGGCCAGCTTTTTGCAGCAGCATCCCAATGCCCGCATCGTTTTGGATTCGGCGGCGGCGGCGGAACTGACCCGATTCAAAAGTCCCTGGTTGCTGGGTTCATTGGAGGATTTCGGCCTGAAATGGGATGAAAAACTGACCCGCCGGGCGACCATCGCGCTGGCGCAGTCGGAGCAAAAGCCGCTGTTGAAATTGACGGATGAGGATTACAACGAACATGGATTGCAGGAATTGATCGCCAGCCGCGGCGGGGCGTATGACATCAACGTCGAGGTTTTCCGCGCCATGCAGGCTACGATCACCGGATGGCCGGGCGGAAAGCCGCAGCGTGATGGGAGCCACCGTCAGCCGGCCGAAAACACCGGCGGCGCTCCCGCGTTCCAGCACGCCAACGCCGATATTTTCCCCAAGCGCGTGGTCCTTTTTTCACCCCATCCGGACGATGATGTGATCTCGATGGGGGGGACGTTGATCCGATTGTGCGAACAGGGCCATGAGGTTCATGTCGTCTATCAGACCAGCGGCAACATCGCGGTGTTTGATGATGCGGCCATTCGGCACGCCGATTTTGTGGCCGAATACGCCCGCAGTTTTGGCTTGGGCGAGATTCAGGCGCAGCAGATCGAACGACAGGTGGAGACCTTTGTCCGCGGCAAAAAACCGGGCGAGGTGGACAGCCCGGAATTGCAGCAGATCAAGGCGTTGATCCGGCGCACCGAGGCCCGCGCGGGGGCCAAATTCTCCGGTGTGAAGGTGCAGAACATTCATTTTCTGGACATGCCGTTTTATGAAACCGGGCGGGTGCGCAAAAAGCCGCTCTCGCCGCAGGACATCCAGATCATCGTGGACCTGCTGGAGAAGGTGAAACCGCACCAGGTTTATGCAGCGGGCGATTTGTCCGACCCGCACGGCACGCACCGCGTCTGTCTGTCGGCCATCATCAAGGCGCTGCACCGGCTGGAAAACGCGCAGTGGATGAAACAGTGCGAAGTGTGGCTCTATCGCGGCGCCTGGCAGGAGTGGGGGATCGACGAGATTGAAATGGCCGTGCCGCTCAGCCCCGATGAGGTGAAGCGCAAGCGCATGGCGATTTTCAAACACGAATCGCAGAAGGACAAGGCGCTCTTTCCCGGCCCCAGCGACACCCGCGAGTTCTGGCAGCGCGCCGAACAGCGCAACCGCAATACCGCGGTCGTCTACGACAAGCTGGGATTGTCGGAATATGAGGCCATTGAAGGGTTTGTCCGCCTGCGCACCATTCAATCCGCCGCCAAGGCGTGATGTGATTGGTCATTCAATGTTTGGCCGGAATGCGCGTGGTGGTGTGGCGGATCCATTCCACGGTGATCCGGTGTTTGGGTGTCTGGCCGGTGAAAATCGCCTCCAGATCGTGCGCCACCAGCAGGCCCATTTGCTCGATGGTGCGTTCGGTGATGCTGGTGTGGCCGGGGACGCCGACCAGATTTTGGCGCATGTGCAGGTCGGCGCTGGACCAGATCGTCTCGTCAAACGGGACAAAATCGCTGGCAAAGGTGATTTTCCCATCGCGAACCATGGTCGCCAGCACCTTTTCGTCAAAAAGGGGCATCCGCGCTGTAGAGACCACCAATGTGCCGGGACGGATCAGGTTCAGCAGGGCGGCATTGATCATCCCCTCGCTTTGGAGGGTCCACCCCGCGTGGACGCTGATGATGTCACTTTGACGCATCAGGTCTTCCAGTGACACGCGATGACCGCCGGATTGCTGGATGACCTCATCGGAGACAAACGGATCATGGATCAGAATTTTCGGCTCAAATGCGCGAAGGCGTTTGACCATTTGCCGGCCGGTGTGTCCGAATCCGATGACGCCCACCGTCGATCCGGCGATGCTCCGGTTGCGATGGTTGCCATCCACCACCAGTTTTCCGGTGGCGCGAAAGGCGCAGGCGTTGTCCACCAGTTCGTAACGCACCGCCAATATCAGGCCGATGGTTTCTTCGGCCACGGCCTCGGCGATGGCGTGCGAGGCGCTGATGATCGAGATGCCGCGTTCCACCGCCTCGATTGAATCCTCAATCCCCGCCGGCGAGCCACCCAATACGCCGATGGCTTTGAGTTTCGGCAGCTTGGACCAAACAGATTTGGGCAGCTTGGCCGGCCCGCCCCAGCCGACGACGATCGCATCCACATCCGTGGGCATCGTCTCCCATGGGGTTTCCCCCTCTTTGGCATAGATCACCTCGCCGATCCGTTTGAGCGATTGTTGCACGGATGGGAGAATGAACGTCGTCCGCGCCGCGGGCGAATGGGGAACATAAATGCGCACACTCATTGTCATTGCTCCACCTGGTCAATTTTTATGGTCCGGCCGCAAGGCGCGGGATCGACGGGATGAAAAATAAGCCATATCCCGTTCCAGCAGTTTCTCAAACGATTCGCCGGCCGGTACTTCAAACTCCGCGTGCATCGTCAATGGGCCGTGAAAACCATGTCGAACCAGCGTTTCAAACACCTTTGTCCACGCCCCCGCGCCTCGGCCGGCCGTCGTCCAGTGCCGTCGATGCATCCCCTGATCACCATCGGCGATGCGTTCCAGGTAAACATCCTGCAACTCCACGATGGACAGATATTTGCCAACCATTTCAATTCCGTAATCAAACGGCTCGCCGCTGACGACCAGATTTCCCGTGCCGACATAAGCCCCGACACGGGCCGGGTCCAGGTCTTTGAGCAGGTGCATCAGGGCGGCGCAATTGGTTCCCATGTACTGACCCAGCGCCAGTCCCGGAATATCGCAGTGGGTATGATAACACACCTTGACCCCAAAACGCTCCGCCAGTTTTGACCAATCTTTCAAGCCGCGACGAACCCGATCCACAAATGCCCAATAGTCACCATCCACACCCGGGCGATAATAGTAATACCCCAGCTTGTACAGCCCCACATCCGCCTGCGCCATGCCCGACAGGATTCGCGTTGATGATGGATCGGCCGCATCCCGCCACACTCCTTCGCCCGTCACCATCGGAACCGGAATATTCTCCGACTTCAGTCGGCTCACCATTTTGGGCAGTTCCGTGTCGGCGTTGTCGGGATTGACCGGATATCCTTCGCGCACGCACAGGTCGAACCCTTCCACTTTTGTGGCGTGGGCGATGCGCGCCAATTCATCGGCATCGGCCTGGCGCATCATTTTTGTGAACGCAATGATTTTCATGATCGATTCAGTCCATTTCTCCACAAACCACCGCCGGAGTGGGCAATGTCCGGGCGATCTCCTCCACCCGATAACCAAAACCGCTCTTACCCACGGTTTCCCAGTTCACCTTGCCGCCCCGGCGTCGATACAGGCCGGGATGAATGGCCGCCTCCAGATCCGAAGCGGCCGGATAAAACTGCGATGCGTTGGTCTCGACCCCCATGATCGTCCCCGTGTACGCCGCCAACAGTGCATGTGGGATCATCGCCAGCATCGGGTTGGCCAGGTCCTGCACCATCAACGCCATGCCATGCGCCTTGGCCCAGCACAAACTGAGCAACGCACCCGCCTGGGTTTTGCACGTCTTGAGCGCCACGCCGCTCCACCCCAATGATCTCCCCATCCGCACCAATTCCCAGTTGTGCGCGCTCTCATCCATAAAGAGCGGCTTGCGCGATGCCACACCATGAACATCAATCGGATTGGCCATCAGGTCATATGCGAAGGGTTGTTCGACATAGAGCAAAATGCCGTAGATGTTCGGCGCCTCATCCCGCAGGCGATCCAGTATCTCGTTGACGTATGCCGGCTCCCGCACCGTGCAGTTAAAATCGGCGCTCAGCCAGTTTACATCCCATTCAATCGCCATCTTCCCAACATCCACGATCCTCTGATAATCCCAGGCCGGGTCGTTGCCGCGCAGCTTGATCTTCAGTGCCTTGAGCCGATCCCGCGCGATCCATTGCGACAACCAGATCGGCTGGCCATCCTCCTCGGACGGCTGGCCATCATCCGCTTCGGTCAATGGATCCAGCCCACCCACCAGATGCCACGCCACCAGCGACTTGGGTGGATTGGGGACCAGAAAATCTTCGGGATATTTCCCCTTAAACATCTCCCGCGGCTCCAGATATTCCCCCAGATCGCGATTCATGAAATTTCGGTTGTAAGTTGAATAAGTCGGCCGATTCAGATGATTGCCATACGCATCGTGAATCGCCAGATCAAACGCTGACAGGCAAACCAGTGCCGCCAGGTGGGGCATCGGTTCAACATCCGTGCCATGATTGAATTGCGCCAGCAGCGAATCCAGCCGATTTTTTTGGAAGTCCGCCCCCAGTTCCATCGGGTGGCCCCATTGTCGCTGTTTCACCAGATCGGTTGCCAGCAATTCACAAAACTCGCGCATCCGCCGGTCGCGAACCGAATGTGGCAACCCGCCTGGCCAGGCCCATTGTGCGCTCAGCGGCGTCTCTCCCCATCCGTGGGATCGTTTGCCATCCCGGCCGGCCACCGTCACCCGCACCCGCGCGCAATTGACCCAGGTGACAATCTCCGTGCCGAATTTGATCGGCATCCGGGTTTTGACCGGCAGGATGTACAGTTCCGCGCCGACCACCTGAATGTCCGCGGGGTTGCTCATACGTTTTGCCGCATCCATTGAAGGTATTGTTTGGCGCAACGGTCCAGGTTGGCCATCTCACCGCCACCTCTCAACGGCGAACACATTTCATAAGTGGCCACCCCGTCAAATCCGCCTTCAACCAACCCACGGAAAAATGCCTTGTAGTCGATAAAACCTTCCCCAAACGGAACCGCGCGCAGCACATCCGGCCCGGCCGACTCGTAATTCACCAGTTCCGGGCGATAGCGATATCGGGACAGACGCACATAATCCGCATTGGTTGTGATCGCCACATGCGGCGCGACTTTTCGGGCGACTTCGTACAAATCCTCCCCCAACAGCGCCGCCGACCATGCATCAAATCCAAGCCGACAATTGGGTCGATCCACCTCCATGAGCAATTCAAGCATCGCCGCTGGAGACACCCCAAGATCATGATGATTTTGAATGGCGATTTGCATCCCCCATTCGGCCACACGGTCGCAACATTCACGAATCGCCGCCGCCGTTTGCCCCCAAAGCATCCCGGCCGGCGCGTGTGTCGCCTCATAGGCGCTAAATAGCCGGATGATCTTCACCCCGATTTTGGCACCCAGTTTCGCAAGGCTTTGTACATAATGGACTTGCGCTTCTCTCCAAGGAACTTCCAAAGCCGATCCGCCTGCGAAGTCGGTGTACGCGCCCAGCACCGGACAGCTTATTTTGTGATGGCTCAGCCGCTGGGCAATCTGATCCAACAGTCGATCATTTATGTCCAACACGGAAAAGTGCGGGCGTTTGCCCATCAGCATGACCGCCTCATACCCCAACTCGGCGGCCTTATCGATAAATGGCAACAGTTCCAGTCGATCCTGTCCCCACAATCCCGCGTAACTGACTGAAAAGATCGCCTGCTTCATGATATATCCTTGTACTATACTTGCATAATACTGTCAACATCCTTATCGGGTGGTTTTGATGCGGAGTTACGTTGTCAATGATTCGGCGATGCGTTGGTGGCTTTCGAGTCTCCATTGGGGTGCGGAGCCTTGGGCGACATCGGGGAAAAAGTCATCCAGATTGTCGAGGGTGACGCCCCACAGGCCAAACAATTTGACGCCGGGGGTGTCGATGACCGTGCCGCCAAAATCGAGCGCGTATCGCCGGGCGGATGTGGTGGTGTGCCGGCCTTTGTCGGTGTAATGGCTGATGTCGCCGATGCGGATTTCCAGTTGGGGTTGAATGGCGCCGATGAGCGTGCTTTTGCCCACCCCGCTGTGGCCGGCCAATACGGTGGTTTGGCCAAGCAGCATGTTCCGCAATTCATCAATACCGATCTTTTCGGGAACGCTGGTTTGCAATGTTCGCACGCCAAGGGAGGTGTAATGATCCAGGACGGCCTGCGATGATTCGCGGTCGGCCTGTTGTGCCAGATCGATCTTGTTGAGGCAGATGATCGGTTTAAGGCCGCCCGCTTCGGCCGCGATAAGCATTCGATCGATCAATCCCCATCGTACTGTCGGTGACACAATGGCCGCCACGATCAGCATTTGCTGGGCATTGGCGACAATCGGGTGTTGTTCGATCTGTTTGAAACTGTCAGCGCGGGTCAACAGGGTTTGGCGGGGAAGAATCTGTTCGATGACCGCTTCGGGGCGCCCTTGTTCATCGCGGATTTCAATTGGCCGAAAACGCACCTGGTCCCCCACGACCAAACTGTAATCGGTCGATTTGCTCAGGGTTTTGCGAACGACGCACAGGTATAAACCATCAGGGGCGATGACTTCCACATACAATGAATGGACCTGTTGAACCTGCCCGATGGGAAGCGATGACCAGTCGGATTGGTCGGCGGCCTCTTCGGCGCGTAACTCCAGCGTTTGCAACATCTTATTGTGCTGGGCGTGTTTGCTGCGCTGGCTGAACCGCTGCGATTGGGCCAATCGGTCCTCATCCCAGTCGCCGGCGAGGAATCGGCTGGTCAGGTCCTTTTCCCGGTGGGCTTTGCGGCGATGGTTGGACATTAACCATACCTCTATCATGGCGTGCAAGGGGTGGGAAAGCATTTGCTTGCAAATGACCATCTGCCCGACATGGATTGGGCCGCATTTCGATCAGAACTCATCGTATGCGATATTCGAGGTGGGGACGTTCAGCCCGGCCAGCATTTTGGTGCAGGCCTTGATCATCATGGGTGGGCCGCACAGATAATATTCAACCGCGCCGGGGTTGGAATGGTTTTGCAGATACTGTTGAAGGAGAACCTCATGTATGAAACCGGTGTGTCCGGTCCAATCATCCTCCTCCAGCGGCGTTGACAGGGCCGTTTGAAAGGTGAAGTTGGAATGCTTCGCCGCCAGTGCCTGAAAATAATCGGAGTAGAAAATCTCCTGTCGTGATCTGGCACCATACCAATAGCTGACCTTGCGGTGCGTTTGCTCGGTTTCAAACAGGTGTGAGATATGGCATCGCAGCGGCGCCATTCCCGCGCCGCCGCCGACATAGACCATCTCACGCTGCGTCGGCTTGATGTGGAAATCCCCAAACGGGCCGATGGCGGTGACATGGTCCCCCGGCTTGAGGCTGAACATATAGGCCGACCCGATGCCGGGCAGGCAGTCCTGTCCCGGCGGCGGCGTGGCGATGCGGACATTGAACCGCAGCAGCGAGCCTTCGGTAACGGGATTGGCGGCGATGGAGTAATTGTTTCGACGGTCCACCTGGCCGGGATTTTGGGCGATCAAGTCGAACACATGCTGGCGTTCCCAGACGGATGCGTAGGGCTGGGGAATATCAAAATCGCGAAAGCGGATCGTGTCGTAAGTGGGGATGTCAAACTGAAGATAGTCGCCCGGCCTGAAATCGATGGATGGGCCGCTTTCGGTTTCAAAAACAAGCTCGCGGATAAACGTCGCCACACTGCGGCTGCTGACCACCCGCAGCGACCAGGTCCGCTGCGAGCGTTCGCCGGCGCCGCCGGCGCGTACGATGTTCAGCCACAAGCTGCCGTCACGCTCCTCGATTGGAAACGTTGCCAGCCCCCGGCAGACCGGAGCCCTTGCGGGCGATCCATCGGCCAGATTGAATCGACCGTTGTGCTTCGGGCATTCGATCTGCGTCCCTTTGACCAGCCCATTGGCCAGATGGGTGTTGCCATGGGTGCAGATGCCATCCGTGGCGTAAAGCCGATTGGCCTCATCCCGATACAGGGCGAATGTTTTTTTGCCGTGATCAAAACGGATCGCATCCTGCGGGATCAGGTCGGCGGCCGAACAGACTTTAACCCACCCCTCGGCGTCGGGAATGGCCTGTTGCGATAATCCTTTGTTCTCGGCCACGATGCGCGACTGCGGCGGCGGAAGTTTTCGCCGGACATAATAGGCCGGGTCTTTCACCTGTTTGAGCACCGAAGGGACAATCTCCCGCCACGCGGAAAGCAGGCTGGGATAGGGTGTGGGCATGTCCCCCTTGACCGCCTCATGCAGCCGCGGCAGGGCGTGATAAGGAACCAGGGGGAACATGTGATGCTCGACATGATAATTCATGTTCCAGTACAGATAGCGGTGGATGGCGCACATGTAGACCGTCCGGCAATTGAGCCGATGGTCCAGCACGTTTTCCGCCAGGCCGGCGTGTTGCGTCCAGCCGTAGATCAGCATCAGCCAGGTGCCAAACAGATGCGGCAGGCCGATGAACATCAGCGGCAGAATGCTGCGGGTGTAAATCGACAGCCCGATGACGGCGGCGTAAATCAGCAGATAAATCCGCGCCCGAAAATAAATCTTCCCAAATTCGCTCTCGGGGATGAAGGTTTTTTCCGCGCCTGACATTCTCCCCAGCGCGTGGCGAATGACGGCCGTGAAATAGGGGCGATAGAGCGGCAGGCCGATGAACTTCAGGAGCATGTTGCGGATATTGGGCGGTCGGGGGACGGAGATTTCGGGGTCCCGCCCGACTGTCATACCAAAGTAGTAATGTCCGGTCTTACCCAAGTAGAAATGTCCGGTTTATGTTGTAACTGGACGGATGGAGAAAGAGCTGATTGTGATGAGCCGCCGAGAGCGGGAGGTATTGAAGGTGATGTCGCTGGTTCTGGAGGGCAGGCGTAGCCAGCGTGAGGCGGGGCGGCTGCTGGGGCTGTCGGAACGTCAGATTCGTCGGATTCAGCGTCGG
>JADLBV010000104.1 GCA_020847545.1 Phycisphaerales bacterium | reverse complement strand
CGAAGCGCCGATCCCACCTCCATCCATGACTTTATCAACCACTCCACCCACAACCGAACAATCGATGCCGGGCATGAACATGGATCAGGACATGGAAAACATGAGCCATGAACACCACCATCATTAAAAGCGCAACCGCCTGTTTCGCCATGATGGTCCTGGCCGGTTGTGCGTCCGTGCCCCGTGATGCGGGATTCAAGGAGGTCCAAACAATCGTCGCCCAGCGCACCGGCCAACTGGTGCAATGGCGCGGCAACAGCGCCGATGATGTCGCGGTGGATCATGCCGTCGATGCCTTGCTCATCCATGAATTGACGGCCGATCAAGCAGTGCAGGTTGCCCTGCTGAACAACCTCGACTTACAAGCCACCTATGAAGACCTCGGCATCGCACAGGCTGATCTGGTGCAGGCGGGGCTGCTGAAAAACCCGACATTGAGCATCGAGCGGCGATTCCGTGGACAGGCCGCCGAGATTGATGTGGCACAGGACTTTCTGGACCTGCTCGCCCTGCCGATGCGAAAGAAAATGGCGGAGGCGCAATTTGAGGAGGCCCGGTTGCATGTGGCCCACGAGGTTTTGCAACTCACCACCGATGTGAAGATCGCCTATTACACCTGTCAGGCGCGCGAACAGTTGCTCCAGCGCCTTCGGCTCATCGTGGACTTGAACAAGACCGCCGCCGAACTGGCCCGTCGACAACACGAAGCCGGCACCCTCAACGAACTGGACACCGCCAACTTGACCGTGATCTACGATCAATCGAAGGTGGAAGTGGCGCTGGCGGAAACACAATTGACCGCCGATCGCGAACGGCTCAACCGCTTGATGGGGCTGTGGGGCGCACAGACAACTTGGAAGATCGCCCCCCAGCTTCCGGCACTTCCCACCACGGAGATATCCTTGCATGGCCTTGAGTCGCTTGCGGTCTCCGCGCGGCTGGACCTGGCCCAACGACGCCGACAAATTGAGTCCGCGGCACAGGCACTGGGGATCACCCAAACTTTCCGTTACATCCCCGTCATCACATTGTCGGCTCATTACGAACACGAGGTCGAACCGGAGCATTCATTCGGCCCGGCCGTGGAAATCGGCATCCCGCTCTTCGATCAGGGGCAGGCGCAGGTGGCAAGGGGAAAGGCGTTACTGGCCCAAAATCAACGCCGATACGCGGCACTGGCGATCGAGATTCGATCCAAAGTCCGCGAGTCACGCGACCGGATGATCGCCCAGCGAAATCTGGCCGAGTATTACAAGGGATTGCTTCAACAACGCCTGCGCATATTGAACCTCACGCTGCTCCAATACAACGGCATGTTCAAAAGCCCCTACGACCTGCTACTGGCTAAACAACAGGAAGCCGCCACCGAACAGGCCTATATCGACGCCTGGCGCGACTACTGGATCGCGCGCACCGAATTGGAACGGGAGATGGGTGGCCGCCTGCCGGCGAATGAACCACCATCAGGAGTAAAACCATGATCACCCGTCGCAAAGCCTTGATCTCCGGCGTCGCTGCGGTCGCGGGTGGGCCTGGTTTTCTGAAATTCTCCTCCACCACCAAGGCCGCCGCCGCGAACACCCCGCCTTCCACACAACCCACAAACGGTGGCTACACCCCGGTTGTCACCCCCAACGGCACCACGCTCCCTTGGGAAATGGATGGAGATGTGAAAGTCTTTCATCTGACCGCCGAGCCGGTCAAGCGTGAATTCGCACCCGGCATGGTCGTCAATTGCTGGGGATACAACGGCCAATCCCCCGGCCCCACCATCGAAGCGGTCGAAGGGGACCGCGTGCGACTGTTCGTCACCAACAAACTCCCCGAACCCACCACCATCCACTGGCACGGCATCCTCCTGCCCAACGGCATGGATGGCGTCGGCGGCGTCACCCAGCCTCACATCCAGCCGGGCGAAACCTACGTCTACGAATTTGATCTCAAACAGCACGGCACGCTGATGTACCATCCCCATTCCGATGAAATGACCCAGATGGCGATGGGAATGCAGGGTTTTTTCATCATCCACCCCAAAAAACCCGACCGCCAAATCGATCGCGATTTCTGCATCTTTTTACAGGAATGGTACATCGAGCCGGGAACCTTCACCCCCAACCCCCTGGTGATGACCGATTTCAATATTTTCACCTTCAACAACCGGGTCTGGCCCGGCACCGCGCCGCTGATCATCCGCACCGGCCCGCGCGTCCGCATCAGACTCGCCAATTTGAGCATGGACAGCCACCCCATCCATTTCCACGGCCACCACGCATGGCAAACCGGCACCGATGCCGGCCCGATCCCCCCATCCGCCTGGTGGCCGGCCACCACCGTCAATGTCCCCCCCGGCACCACGCGCGACTTTGAATTTGTCGCCGACAATCCCGGCGACTGGCCAATCCATTGCCATAAAAACCACCACGCCATGAACGCCATGAGCCACGATTTCCCCAACATGATCGGCGTCGACCAGAGCGGCACCGCCGAACAAATGCGCAAATACGTCAATGGTTACATGTCCATGGGAACCGACGGCATGGGCGAAATGGGTTCGATGCACATGCCTTTGCCCCCCAACACGCTCCCCATGATGACCGGCGAAGGCCCCTTTGGGCCCGTTGGCATGGGTGGCATGTTCACACTCATGAAAATTCGCGATCAACTGAACAATTACGACGATCCCGGATGGTACACCCAACCCAAGGGAACAATGGCCCGACGCGTTTCCGTCGAGACGGCCGCGCCGGCGGTTTACACCTGCATCATGCACCCCCAAGTCATCTCCGACAAACCGGGCAAATGCCCCATTTGCGGCATGAATCTTGCTGTAAAGAAATGAATCGCAACATCACCAGACACAACCGTCCGCATGGTGCGGCGGCATATTGTAAGGAGCATCTTATGAATCGCATGGTTGCATTGTTGAGCGGCGCGGTCGTCGCTGTTGGGTTAAGCGTCGGCGCCTATGCCCATGAAGGGCATCACGCCGAAAGTGAAGATGGCAAGCCGGTCACCATTCAAGGTGAACTGATCGACACCGCCTGCTTTGTCGCAAGCGATGGGGGCGCCAAGGGTGAGGATCACGCCGATTGCGCCAAGGAGTGCATGTCCAGCGGCATCCCCGCCGGCATTTTGCCCGATGGCAGCAAGGATGCGGATGACTTGATGTATCTGCTGACCAACCCCAGGGTGCTCGCCCCCTACGCCGCCAAGACCATCAAGGTCGAAGGCACCGCCTTTGAGGATAAACACGCCATTGATGTGAAACATCTTTACATCAAGGAAGGTGACAACTGGAAAGAGGTTCAACTCCAGGATGAACACCACAAAATGTCCGATGACAAGGGGATGCAAGAACATCACGGCGAACATGACAAGGATTAGTTCCAACGTCCCGCCGCCGTGCCATCTTCATCAACGGCACGGCGGTGGATGGTGTTCAAGCCTTTGATTTTGTGCTATCTACCTGGGTGATGTCTTGTAGATGAGGTGGGATCAAAACCCCCGGCACGGTTTATCCATGGAAGGTCAATCACTCCGGTATTCACCGCCGACAAAGGGATTAAAAAGACGGCCGTTGGCCCGCCGGCTGCTGTTGGCGGGGGTCTTTTTGATTGCGCTGGCGCTCTATTTCCGCGGGGATGACATCTGGCGGCAGGCGCAACTGGTTTATTACCAGCACCAATGTCAATATCACGTTCCGACATCCGATCAGGTGGCCTATGAGGAGCGGCCGGACGGGGCCAGGCTGCTGGTGGATCGGGAGCAATATCACACATCGCCGGCCGGTGCGGCCTATTATTTTGACCCGGACTGGGCCGCATTTAACGCACTATTGGCCCCGCCGGGCATCGCCCCCAACGCCACACTCTTTCTTCATCAACGCCAAACCCCCGATGGTCGAAATCGTCTGATCTCGGTTGAATTGCTGGCGGTGCGGTCCATCGGCACGGCGCGGACGTTGGATTTTTCGGTGCGGGTGATCGAGCCGGGGTATTTGTCAGCCCCCAAGGACCTGTCGGCCGGCGCGGGGCTGGTATTGGGGCGGGTCATTGTCCTCTCGCACAGCGATTTACGGCTCTTTGCCGGCCGAAGCGACCCGGACAATCCATCTCATTTTACCATCGAATATCAGGAGGATGGTTCGCTTCACCGCACGATTGATGGTTGGCTGCGCGATGATGACACGGTGGCGCTGGAGCCGCGCGACGCCCCCTCCACCCTGCCGTGACAATGGCCGTCGGCGACGGGTTTGATTAGAGTATCCCCCTTCATGAGCAACGAGCCGAACAAAGTCATTTATTCGATGGTTGGCGTGACCAAACGCTTCGAGAAGAAGGTGGTCCTCAACAACATCTACCTCTCCTATTTTTACGGCGCCAAAATCGGCGTGCTGGGATTGAACGGATCGGGCAAAAGCTCGCTGTTGAAAATCCTCGCGGGTGTGGACAAAAATTTTGAAGGTCAGGTGGTCTTACAACCCGGCTACACGGTGGGTTATCTGGAACAGGAACCTCAGCTCGACCCAACCAGGACGGTTCGCCAGGTGGTCGAGGAGGGGGCTTCGGCGACGGTGGCGCTGCTGGCGGAATTTGAGCAAATCAACGAGCAATTCGCCCAGCCAATGGACGATGCCAGGATGAACAAGTTGCTCGAACGCCAGGGGGAGGTGCAGGAAAAACTGGATGCACTGGGCGCGTGGGATTTGGATGCGCAGCTCGACATGGCGATGGATGCCCTGCGTTGCCCGCCGGCGGAGGCAAACGTGGCCAACCTGAGCGGCGGTGAAAAGCGCCGGGTGGCGCTCTGTCGGCTGCTGCTGCAAAAACCGGACATCCTGATCCTCGACGAGCCGACCAACCACCTCGACGCCGAAAGCGTCGGTTGGCTGGAGCAACATCTACAACGCTACGCCGGCACGGTCATCGCGGTCACGCACGACCGATATTTTCTGGACAACGTGGCCGGCTGGATTTTGGAACTGGACCGGGGCGAAGGGATTCCCTGGAAGGGAAACTATTCCTCCTGGCTGGAGCAGAAAAAAGCCCGGTTGTCGGTTGAGGAAAAACAGGAGAGCGCCCGCCAGAAGGCATTGGCCCGCGAATTGGAATGGGTGCGACAGTCTCCCCGCGCCCGTCAGGCCAAATCCAAAGCCCGTCTGGCGGCCTATGAGGCGATGTTGGCGGATGATGCGAAGAAAAAAGAGCAGGAAATCGAAATCTACATCCCGCCGGGTCCAAGATTGGGCCAGCGCGTCATTGACGCCGAGCGTCTTTCCAAAGCCTTTGGCGACAAGCTCCTGATCAACGATCTCACCTTCTCTTTGCCACCAGGCGGGATTGTGGGGGTGATCGGCCCCAACGGCAGCGGCAAAACCACCCTCTTTCGGATGATCACCGGTCAGGAAAAACCCGATGGTGGAACGTTCCACATCGCCGACAGCGTCAAACTGGCTTATGTCGAGCAGACCCGCGATGTCTTGTCGGCCGACAAGTCGATCTGGGAGGTGATTTCAGATGGTCAGGAAAATGTTCGACTGGGGAGTTTTCAGGTCAATTCGCGGGCGTATGTGGCGCGGTTCGGCTTTACCGGGCAGGATCAGCAGAAAAAAGTGGGACTCCTCTCCGGCGGCGAACGCAACCGCGTCCATCTGGCAAGGATGCTAAAAGAGGGTGCAAACGTTATCTTGTTGGATGAACCGACCAACGACCTGGACGTGAATACGATGCGGGCGTTGGAGGAGGCGCTGACCAATTTCGCCGGATGCGCGGTGGTGATCAGCCACGACCGGTGGTTTTTGGACCGGATCGCGACGCATATTCTGGCGTTTGAAGGGGACAGCGAGGTGGTCTGGTTTGACGGCAACTATTCGGACTATGAGATCGACCGTCATCGGCGGTTGGGAACCGAAGCGGACCGGCCGCACCGGATCAAATATCGAAAACTGACCAAGAGCTGAGCATCGGCTCAGGGGAGCGATCATGAGCACCGAACCCGGCGGGGAATTGACACCAAATCCCAACGAACCCCGACCCGCGCTGGGCCTGTTTGTCAGATTGGCGCTGCTGCTGACGGCGGTGCTGTTCCTGCTGGCCGTGTCGATCCTCTGTTATCGCTGGATCATCGACCGCGAGCCATCATCGCTGGTGATTCTCAATGGCAGCGACGCCCTTGAAGGGGTGGTGGCACACATCAGCGGCGTGGGGATGGCCCAGCCGATCGAGGCGACATTTGAACCACAGGAAAAATATATCCTGAAATTTCATCTGGCTCCCGGCAACTACACCCTGAGCCTGACTCGCGGCGACCAAAACCTGTTCCAATTGGATTTCAACATCTCGGCCCGCCATGTGCAGATGCTCGATTTGTGGCGACAATTCCCATCCACCCGTCCTTCGGCGTTGTCGGAACATACCGGCGAAAGCGAATACTAGGCTGCGTTCACAGTAAACAAGCGGCCCCTCTTCCGATGAGGGAAGAGGGGCCGTGCATGATCGAATGTTATTCGACTGTTACTCGGCGGCTTTCAGGCCGATCTGACCCAGATCAATGAAATTACCGCCCTGGTAATATTTCTGGGGCTTGAAGTGGTCACCGCCATTGGCCTGATACCCTTGTGCGGCAAAGCCAATGCCGTAGTCGCCATTCATGCTCAAGCTGCGATTGGTCTCAAAGACGCCATCCGCATCGCTGCGTGCGACATCAAAGATGTGATCGCGGTTGTTGAGATCGGCCTCTTTCCATGTGATGCCGGGGGCCAGGATGATGACGGCCGCCCCTTCGATGGGTTCGCCGGTGTCGGCCGAGACGATGGTCCCGCGCAGTTTAACGGACCGAGCGCTGGGGGACTGGCGTGGTCCTTTCCTTTGTGGCGGAGGTGCAACTTCTTCCTGTCCTCCGTTGTCCTGACCACCTTGATCACCTTGATCCATGCCATGGTCATCCTGACCATTCTGATCGTTCCTGGGCGGCGCTTTTCGACCGCCACCACTTCCCACGGTAATGTCGGCGCTCAGCTCCTGTTTGCCGGCCTTCATTTCCAGGGTGTAGGTTCCATCAGGCAACGTATCCTGTGTGGAAATATAGAGCATGGCAGCGCCCTTGCCCTGTTCAAAAGGCCAGGTGTCGCTGTCGGTTTCAGTGTTGGGGATCACCTCGCCATTGAGTTTCCATAGATATTTGCAGGGTGTCTGCTGGGTCATGCCGGAATATTCAACGATGCCATACAAAGCCTGGATGCCGCTGGGGGCCTCCTTGACCATTTCGCGGGCATCCTCTTCAAGGGCAAAACCGGCGAAACTCAATGATTGGCCTGTGTTGCGTCCTTTTTTATTGTCTTTGGGGGTGGTTCTTCGACGGGGATTCTCATCGGGCACCTGCCCGCTGACGTTTTTCAAAAGTGGAATCGCGAGGTTGATCGGCCGAACCAGACCAATCTTGCCGATGCGTTCCTTCCCTTCAAGTGTGTAGGTGGGAACGCCAATCAATTCGCCCGCGTCATTGACGGCCGAACCGCCGGAGTTGCCGGGGTTGATCTCGGCATCGGTCTTGATCAGTTCAACCGGGCCATTCTTTTCAGACAAATATCCGCTGACCCGGCCGGTGGTGACGGTGATGCTGTCCTGCCCCAAACCGGGATATCCGATGATGGTCAGATTATCGCCGGGGCTGAGCTTGTCGGAATCGCCGACAGTCATGGTCGGCAACGACGGGGCGCTGGTCAGCTTGTTCCCCTTGATGTCGGCGATGATCTGCACGAGCGCCAAGTCAACCTTGGCATCATACCGAATGACTTTGCCCAGATACGTTGGCACGGCCGAACGTCGCGGATCGCGCGTAATCAGGACGGCACAGATTCCTTTTTCGTTGGTCAGGGCGGTCATGTCGTCATTGGCGACAACGTGAAAATTGGTAAGGATCAGGCCATTTTTGTCGATGACCGATCCCGAACCGCGGGCGAGGGGCTTGCCGTTGTCATCCACCGAAATGATATAGACGCTGGCGGGCAGCAGTTCGGTCAGTTTGTCCTGCGCGGGCATCGCCCAGACATAGCTGACGACGCCGCCGAGGCTCAAGCCCATGAGCAACAGGGAAACAAGGGTCCATTTTTGCCAAGCATGGCGAATCGATTTCATTTTTTCACCTCAGAGAACTTAAGGCTGTTCAGCAACCGCGGCCAGAATTCCTTGACCTGGTCCCACTTGGTGTCCGGGCCTTCAAGGCTGACGATGACCACATGGTCACCCTGGGGGATGAGCACTTCATAGCCATGCATCACGCGCAGGGGCGAGGAATAGAATTTCGCGGCGTTCTGATCGACATACAGGTATTCCTGAATGCCCGAAGCAACGCCGGCGACGTTCTGAATCGCGGTGGAGACGCTGCGGAACATATCCACGGTGCGTGCCTCCTCCAATGCCCTGTCGGTGACCAGCACCAGCGGGTTTTGTCGCGGGTCGGCCTGTCCTTCCTTGAGAGTCGGCAGAGGCATTTCGTTGATGCGAACCCGCAGCCCCGATGGGGTTTCAACCGCCCACAAATCGCGGCTGTTGGGCAGCGCGATGGATCGTTTGGGAACCAGCAACTGCACGCCGGCGTCCGCGACATTGGCCGAATCGGTGGCGTTGAGAACCTCTCCCCGCAGCCACCAGCCGATGGCCAGTGCCGCGATGAGAATGACCAGTACGAGAAAGTCGGCCGAACGGCGCACCGGGATGGGCTGTTCGGAAAATGCGAGGGAAACTCCGGTGTTGGCGGCGCTCATGCCAGCGACTCCTTTCCTGAAGGGTTGACGACCATGGCACGGTAGGCACTGGCGATCAGGATGAAGACGACCGCATAGGCCACCGCCGCGAAAACCGCCGTCGCGATCAGCGAAGGCCAGGGATTGTAATTGAGGTTGTTGGATCCCATCTGCATGACCATCCATTCGTACAAGCCCTGGATGATCGCGGTCACAATGACGCCGAAGGGCGCCAGCACCGAAGCGCCACCACCCGGTTTGATCAGGCCGATGAAGTAACCCATGATCGCGCCAAATGAGGCGTAGGCCAGACTGGTGATGATGATCTGCAACGCCCCCACACCCAGCGAAATCGTGCCGTGTTCGCTGAGATATGCGAGGTTGGCGGCCACACCAAGACCCAACGCGGCCGCCGTCCCGTAGATGATCCCGTCCACTCGCTCATCAAATTCCGATGTCGGCATGACGGTGAACCGAACGGCAAAGTAGGTCAAAGCGGCGGTGACGATCCCTTTGAGCAAAAACGACCCCACCAGCGGGATCCATTTGCCGCCGGCGATGCTGGGCAACAGCCAGCGCTGAAGTTCGTAAATGTCGCGTTGAATGGGCTGTTGAATCGCCCCACCCAGCAGGATGCCGAGGATGAACAGGCCAAAGACGTAACCTTTGGGTTCCGGTTCGAGCTTGTCGGCACTGTAGAAGATGATCAGCCAGAACAGTGCTGGAACCAGCGTCAAACCCAGGCCGATCAACAGTCGCAAGTCGCTGCTGATGGTGAGTTTGGGGGCCATGATGGCCATGGTCACACCGCCTCCCACCATAAGGATCAAGGCGATGATGGTCGCCCACCACATCCCCGCGTGTCCCGCATGGCGCGAGGTGCGCAGGCAGTTTTCGCAGTAAAATACACCTTCGCGGCCCGCGCCCAGGTCACACCCGCAGCGGCCGCAACGTTCACGACTCATGAATTCCTCCTAACCGGTCGGGAGCATTCTCAGCCCATATGGCTGGACACTCCCCAACGTGGTTGGTTTGTAACTACACAAAATCCCTCATCGGCCAAACGACGCAAAGATAAGTAAAAAAGATTACTTAGTCGTTTACGATCCTCGCTCAGAATTGCAGTGGCCGCGAAAAATGTACTCCTTCGCGTCCAATTCTACTCGCTATTTTGACACTGCCCGAAATGGCCGTCAAGCATTCAGCCGGGCGAGGGTTTGATCAAAATCGCGCACGCCGGCGGAAGCGCCCAGCGCGGTGCAGCAGTCGGCGGCGGCCCGGTTGGCGAATCGGCCGGCCTTCTCAAGGGGCATTTTTCGACGTAGGGCGGTCAATAGGCCGCCAAACCAGGTGTCGCCGGCGCCGGTAGTGTCCACCACCTTAATCTTATATGACGGCACAAAGACGGCGGTGTTGGCATCGTCCAGAAAACACCCTTCGGCGTCGAGCTTGATGCCGATCAGGCCGCGCGGCATATGTTGACGAAAAAATGCGACCATCCGGGCGGGATCGGTTTCGCCACTGAGGGCGGCCGCCTCGGTTCGGCTGGGGGCGAAAATATCCAAGTATGGCAGGATCGGCAGCAATTGTTCCACCGGTGCGGGAGGATTGACCGTATCGAGCGCGATATGGGTTTGCGGGGCGATTTTTCGCAATTCGCTCAATAACTTGGGCAGTTGCGGCGTCAACGTGGGCAACAGGCCAAAATAGCCGATCTGCACGATCGCGCACGTCTTAAACACGTCGAAACAACGGCGAAACGCCTCATCATCAAGCAATGTTGTCGCGCCGGCGGTGTGGAAAAAGGTGCGTTCGCCGGCGGATTCGACCGCGACGACCGTGGCGCTGGTCTGGGCCTTGTCCGTGCGAAAGACGGCCGATGTGTCCAACCCCTCGGCCGACAGCCGTTCAAGCACCGCTTGACCCAAAACATCCTGCCCCACCAACCCCGCGGCGGCAACGGACATCCCCAGTTTGCGCATCGCCACGCCGGTGTTGCAGACATTGCCGCCGGTGGTCAGCGAAATCGAACGAATCAACTGCAACCCGCCGGCGGGCGGTGGATTGCGCAAGTCGATCGGTTCTGCGATCAGGTCGGCGACAATCAGTCCGAATATGGCCGCGTCCATGATGATAAGTGCTTATGCGACAGGGGCTTGTGATTGAACCTCAACCCGGCTGAATTCATCCAGATTCAGCGTGATCAACTCCCCATCTTCCTTGCGCAGCGTCAGTCGATCGAGCCAGAGTTTGTCATCCTTGGCATGGGCAAACCAGCTTCCGGTCATGCGCTGTTGATAGGAGACGACGGTTCCGCGGACGGTATTGGTCCAGGTGCGGTCGCGCATGGCGATCTGCTGAGTGACGGCGACGAGCGCGCCGGGTTGCAATTGCTGGGCAATGGATGATTCCATGTGCGGCATTGTAATGGCAAACGAACAACGATCAAATCGGCAGGTGGAGAAGAGTCTGATAGGGTAACAGCATTTATATTTTGGCCGGCGTTCATGGCAATGGCGAAGCCTACTTATTCCCTCCTCCGGACTTCGACAAGCTCCCTTCGGGCCTGAGTCTCAGTGTCGAAGATAGTTGAGCCGTACTCCGGTGGAGAATAGTAAGAGGTCAATAATTCTCGACGCAAAAAACCTCATCCCCCCTCCTCTGGAGTGCCTGAGGAGGGGGGATTAGTACGGATGTTCGAGTTTCATGCGCGGCTATTTAGCCCCGCCGACGCAATAACGCCCAACCGCCGGCCAAGATCGCAAGACCGAAGCTCGTCGGTTCGGGAATGCCCGTCGGCAATTCGGTGTTGCTGTCCAGGAACGCGATCATATCCACTGAAATATCGCCACCTGTCGCGGAATTGATTCGCAGTGTGGTGTCTTGTCCATCAACAACGTTGAAGCTCACAAATTCGTTGGAGTTCCAGTAATTCTCCACCCAGTCCCATCCGAACTCGCCGGACGCGCCACTCTCCGTATTGTAAGTGAGTCCGTAGGCGTCAAATGCGTCCAACGGTGTCGCCAGGCCATTGGCCTTGTCAATGAAGATACCATGGCCGTTGCCGGAGTCGCTTCGAACGGCGGGATAATATGTGCCGGCGGGAACCGTACCGGCTGGTATCTGAAACGTGGTATAGCTTCCAGAGGGGCTTCCAGAGGTGACCACCAGATAGGCTCCTCCGCTCATCTGTTCGCCGGCGAAAGGCCCTGATCCCTGGGTATATACCACAGGCGGCGGGTTGGGCGAGCCCAAATATTCCGTGTAATTTTCCGCCTCTAGGTAATAGGCGCCGTGCGCCGTTCCCACTGCGATGGCACCACTGGCCACCACTCCCAACAATATACTTTTCGCCAAACTCATAGAACCTCCTATGAAAAAATGTGCGATTCATATCCGAAGAAAACACTTCCTCGCAACAATCATCGCTCAATTCGATCTGGGGCAAACCTGCCCATTAAAATGGAGCTGGTGCAGAACATGCGTGTTCCGCGCAGCGGAATTCGTCAGTTCGATTTTCAGGCTCACTTCGGACTGGCCGACGACCAGTGGTGAGAGTTCAAATTCAACATTCGTGCCGTCGCCGGCGAATGTGATTTCTTTCCATGGCTGGTCCGAACTTGTGCGGGCGCTGAGCTTGATCGGATTAACTTTCGTCGAGCTGGTCAGCACCAAAGAGCCCCTAGCCTGCTTGAAAATAGCATTGTCATGCGTGTCAAAGCAATAAATCAGCGTTCCAGTGTTGCCGCCGTCCAACGACAAACCGTACAAATCGTCAATAAATCCCGACTTGCCCTGGGCGTCGATGAAAGTGAGGCCGCCAAGGTAATAATCATCAAAATATGCGAACTCACCGGTGGCGAATGTCGTGCCCTGGCGGTATTGCTCGTAAATTTTACGAATGTCGTCGACCAACGGGTATTCGTATACGCCGATCAGGTGTTTGAATTGCGGATCCTCCGCCAGCTCCAACGCGCGGCCCATCATCTGGACCATGCGCGGGCGGATCGTCGGATCATGGGTCTTGGGATAGGTTCGCATGAGTTGTTCGGCCGAGAAATACAGATCGCCGGTCTCAAAGCCCGCTTTGACGAAAGCGAATCGTTTTTGATAAACCTCATCCTGCCCGCGCAGGGCGATCTGGGCCGCGGCGATCTTTTGTCGCAGACCGGATAACACCTCTGGTGTAAACGTGGGAATCAGCGTCTGGCGATAGCGGTGCTGCGGCGGGCCATTTTGGGCGGCTTGTTCAAGCAGAGTGTAATATTCACGCATCGGCCGGGCCGCCGGGCCGTAAAACTTCTGGCAGAAATCGTTGATCCACGCATCGACATCCGTATTCGCATCCCACATCAGCCGCGGATAGACGATAAAATTAAGATGCTGCGCACCCCAATTCTCATGGGTTTCGGAACAAATGCCCGCCACTCCCTTTTTATGGTAATAGGGCACTTCCTGGCGAATCGAATGCACCACCGGCCAGAAGCTCCAGCTTGTGTGACTGCCCCAGTAGGTGTAAACCAGCTCAGGCAGGCCGTATGTCCCCCATCGGGTCAACGTCTGGCCCATGCGGGTGGAATCGTTCTGGCCGTGAAACTGATCGCCCATCCAGTGGATGACCCAAAACGCACTGTTGGGGGCCGGCTTGACCAGGCTGGGCATGTCATGGGAATGATAATCCACCATGTATAACACGCGAGAGTTGGGATATTCATCCTTCAAGTCATCCGCAAAGAAATTGGCATAAGCGATGATGCGGTCCATCCCGGAGTTGAAATCCCTGGTGCCATCGGGTTTGGTTGGCACATATTTCTGGCATCCCGCACACTGGCAAAACTTGTCGGCTGTCGTGTCATTGGGACTGATGCAGATCAACTCCGGCGGATGGTCGCCATAGGCAGCCAGTTCCTTGCGCAGGTTTTGCAGCGCAAAGGCTCTTCCTTCGGGATTGCTGATGCAAAGTTGATCGGGTATGCGTTTGCCATTGACCAGTGCAAACCATTCCGGATGGGTTTTGAAATTCTCCGCCGGGATCATAAATCGATAGCTGTGGCCCGCCCCCCACCAGCGCCAGCCGCCCAGATGATTCCCACGCCCCCATTCATAAGCCGCCCAGGTTGGATCAGCGTCCAGATTGACGGTGGTGTCGGTCAGTCCGCTGCGCAGTTTGAAGCTGGGCGCGCGGTAGGTGGACTGGTCCGCAATCACCAGCCGTGACGTCTTGGGAATCACGGTCCCCCAATCGGCGGGGATGTACCACCGGCAGCCAAAATCCTCCATCAGGAAATAGGTGGCGTGCAATGTGCCAATCGGATCAACGCCGGTCACGAACGCTTCATTGCCGTGGCATTCCACCAACGAAGCCTCCGCCGGAGCGGATCGCTGCTTGAGCTTTGCCATCACCGCCATCGCCGCCCGCGTTCGACCGATGTAAATCCGGCCGGATGGCGCGTCTTTCCCCTCGAGCTTGGATTCATCCACGATCTCAATAGATGTGCCGGTGATTTTCCCGATGTAATATCGCAATCGTTCCGCGGACAGCGATTCTTCCGGCATCGGCGATTGGGGAACCACAATCACCGCGCCCGGTTTTGCCTCGTCCACGACCACGATTTCGGCACGGCCGATCAACGGAGCCGACAGGCTCGCAAGAATGCCTATCAGGATGGCGAAGGTAGTGCGCATAACCAAAAATCCCGATAAAACTGAACAAATCAGTAGTTCAAAGCCGTCCGCCAGCGAAATTGATCCTTATCCTTGGCAATCAGCCGAAACATCGCCGACCCGTCCGTGAAGAACTGCGAGCCTCCCTTGCCCATGTGATAGCCAATGGACAAAATCCGGTCGATCCGTTCGGCGATCAGCCAGTTGCTGTATCGTGGCACGGAAGGATCCTGATGCCAGGGAGCCACGTTCTTGAAATTCCGAATCGGCTGACTTCCCGTCAACAAATCGGATCCCCACTCCATGCTCCAGCCGCGGTAGTACCAGGATGTGTCATAATAGGGAGATGATGCCAATTGTGCGTTGGTGATGTTTCCGGTCAGATTATTCGGACTGATCTCCTCACGCAGCACGGCCGGACAAACCATCAGCTGCTTCCACGCTCCTTCTTTCAAATACGACGGCACCATTTTGTCGAAAACATAGTTTTCGGCATACGCATATGTCGTTCCATCCGGGTTGGTTCCGCGCGTCCCCCATCCATAATAAAATGCCCAATAAGGGGGTGGCGTCGGAAACGTCCCCTTGTTGTCATTGGCATACATCATCATCGCCATGCCGATTTGCCGCACTTGGCTCAAACAGGCCGTGTTCAATGCCTGTTGACGGGCCGCCTGTAGCGATGGCAACAGAATTGCGATGAGAATCGCTATGATGCCGATTACCACCAGCAATTCCACCAATGTGAACGCTGCGGAGTGTCGAGTTGTACTGTCAGATCGCATGGTTTGATTCATGGCGATATCTCCGAAAATCGACTTGTCTGAACTAATCTCAACAACCTGTTCACAATACATGTAGACTATTCCTTGAAGTATATCATGGATTCATATTTCGTCAACTAAATTTTTATTTTTCTGGTAATTTTCAAGATGATTATTGACGGTCATATCTAGACAAGTTATCTTGTACAGACTAATTATGGTTAAACATGAGCATATTTTCACCCAACTCAAGCAGCGAATTGTGACGGGAGAGCTTCGTCCGGGGCAGGCGCTGCCTTCGCAGGCGGACCTGATGCGCAGCCATGGGGTTGCATTGGGGACAGTTCGACAGGTCCTCAATCGGCTGCAAACAGAGGGGTGGGTGCGTTCTTATCGTGGCAAAGGGTCTTTTGTACGAACCCGCGGCACCCAATGGCAATCCACAAATGCCACTTCCGCGGTTGGCTTGGCGGCCTTTGGCGGGCCGGATGTGACCGAATACGACCACCTGATGGCGATGCGGGCAGTTTTTACGCGGAACAACGTGGAATTGATGGTGGGTGTTTTTTCGCCCTCACAGGACGATGAAGCACTGGAATGGGCCAAGTCGATGGCCGGAGTGATGACCTGGGGACAGCCGTCCAGACAATTTACCCAGCGTTTGCTCGACGAAAACATCCCCACCGTTCTCCTGGGCAACATGCATGAGGAGGATTGTCCTCCGCTGGTCAGCCTTGTGAATTTCAATCTATGGTCCGCGGTGGATCAGGTCTCACAGTATCTTTCTAGCCTGGGACATCATCGAATTCTGTTCATCAACCGCAGTGGCGGCGATATCGGGCCATACTCACGGTTTTTGAAACAGCTTTCCACCCTGACCGCGCAGGCCATCAAACGCCGGCAGCCCCTCGCCTTTTTCGAGGAACTGCCGCTGGATGCCGGCGAAGTCATCCGGCTGATACAACATCTGAACAACGCCAAACCTCCGCCAACGGCCTTGTTTTTTGAGGGCGGCCAGCGAGCCTGCCGGTATCTGCACGAGCTGGAAAAAGCAAACTGGTCCGCCCCGCAGCGCATCAGCGTGATCGGCATCAGCCCGCTACATCCGACGCAAATCACCCTGCCGGAACTCAGCTATGTGGAACTTCCCATGGTTGAACTGGCCTCGCGCGGGTCTGAGGTCATGCTGGAACTGCTGCGCGACAGGCGGATCGTACGCGAAGCCATATCACCTGTGCTGCATTGGGGGAAAACCTGCTGTCAGGTGGCCGAATGAGCGCTGTTTATCGCCCCGCAAGCCATGTTTCATCAAAAATCGCCATGTCCAGATCGCTAACCATGGGGCGAGTCGCGTGATAACGCGACAGGCACAGCAGGATCCGTCCATCGGCCAGTTGCACCAGGCCGTGGTTACTTAATTGCTCAAACTGACCGTTTTCACGCCGCCCGTAGCAATTCGAGTCGGCGGATCACGGCCCTTTCATGACTCTTTTTGATCACATCCTCCACCGCTTCGTCCCAGATCATCTGACGCATTGTCACCTTG
>JADLBV010000103.1 GCA_020847545.1 Phycisphaerales bacterium | reverse complement strand
TGAGACGACCACATCATCCAGGAGGCCTTGGCTTGCGCCAACCACCGCGCAACTGCTTTTTACTCAAAGATTTACAGGCGAGACGAAAATCGCCGACGCTAGATTTAGTGCCATTACTTCCTGACCCTGTTTTTTTATTGACCCCGTTTTTTTATTGCCCCAGCATTCCCGGCGGCAGGCCCATGTCGCCGGCGGCTTTTTGGACTTGTTGTTTCATCATTTCGCCGGCGCGGGCCTGGGCGCCGGTGACGGCGGCCACGATGACGTCTTCTAGCATTTCGGTGTCTGTGATGTCGATTTTGGACTTGTCGATGCGGAGTTTGACCAGTTCCAGTTTGCCGTTCACGGTGGCCTGGACCATGCCGCCACCGGCGTCGGCGGTGACCTGCTGGCGGGAAAGCTCCTCCTGCATCTGCTTCATTTTGTCCTGCATCTGGCGGGCGGCGTTCATCAGTTCGCCTAGGTTGAATCCTGACATGAAATTCTCCTTTACATTTTCTTGCGGGCAAAAATGAATGAATGGGCAAACCGTTGGCCGGCCCGTTCATAGACCAGATTGATTTTCGCATCGGTCTGGCCGGCCCAGTCCCAATAGAGGGCCGAATCTTCGTAAACCGTGAGATATTGCGGCGTCGGGCAGGTGTCGTGTCGGCCGTAGCCGATGCCGATTCCGATGCTTGGGCCGCTTCGTTCGATTCGGGGTGGGATGGGGGGCAAAATCAATTTGATGAATGATCCCGGCGCGATGGTTTGGCTTCGCAGCGGATGCGATTGGCCGTCCGGATCGACGGCGGTGCTTTGGTCGCCCAACAGCGTGATCGGGTCGGCCGTCGGATTTTGCACCTGCATCACGAGTCGATTGTCGTAACTTTGCAGGTGGTAAATCAGCGGTTCCACCTGCACGGCCATTGGCTGGCTGCCAATATGGCGGGCCAGTTCCTGCGGCCGGACGATGTCGTATTCGTATGTTGCGCACCCGGCGCACCAAAGCAGCAGCATGGTTAAGCTGATGAAGGTTCGCATGGGGTTCAGTGTACCCATCGTACCACCCATTGTGGGAGAGCAGGAATCCGCTTATTTGCGGTGGACTTGGCTGGAGACTTTCATGGGCAGGCCAAAGAGGTCGATAAACCCGCGGGCCGCCGTGACGTCGTAACCTTCCATGCTGAAACTGGCCAGTTGCGGGTCGTACAGGGTCTGATCGCTCTTGGCGCCGACCTGCATCGCCCGCCCTTTGTACAGTTTGACGCGCGCGGTTCCGGTGACGGATGCGTTGGTCTGGTCGATGAACGCCTGGAGCGACTCACGCAACGGGTGGAACCACTGGCCGTAATAGACCAGTTCGGCGTATCGCAGCGCCACCTGTTGTTTGAAATGGTACGTTTCGCGCTCGATGCAGAGCTGTTCGAGGGCCTTGTGGGCCTCGTAGAGGATGGTCCCGCCGGGTGTTTCATAGACGCCGCGGCTTTTCATGCCGACGAGGCGGTTTTCGGCCAATACGGTGACGCCGACGCCATGTTTTCCGCCGATTTTATTGAGGTGGGCGATCAGCTCATGGCCGGGCATTTTTTTGCCGTTGAGAGAGATGGGGTTGCCGGCCTTGAAGCCGATCTCGACGATTTCGCTGGTGTCGGGGGTTTTTTCCAGGGGTTCGCACATCGTCAGGCAGGCTTCCCATTTGGGTTCCTTGTCGGGATGTTCGATTTCGGCCCCTTCGTGGCTGATGTGCCAGAGGTTGCGGTCCTGGCTGTAGATTTTTTTCTTGCTCTGGGCGATGGGAATCCCCTTTTGCTGGGCGTATTCCACGGCGCTTTCGCGGTCGCGCAGCTCAAATCCGGGGTCTTTCCATGGGGAGATGATCTTTAATTTCGGATCCAGCGCCATGTAGGTGAGTTCAAAACGGACCTGGTCGTTTCCCTTGCCGGTGGCGCCGTGGCCAACCGCATCGGCGCCGGTCTGATGGGCGACCTCAACCTGTTTGGCGGCGATCAGCGGACGTGCGATGCTGGTCCCCAGCAGATAATCCTGCTCGTAGATGGCGTGCGTCCGCAGCATGGGGAAGCAGTATTGTTCGGCGAATTCCTGGCGCAGGTCCATGATGACGACCTCGTCGGCGCCGCTTTTGTAGGCCTTGTCCTCGATCCCTTTGAGTTCATCCCCCTGACCGAGTTCGGCCGCGAAGGCGACGAGTTTGACGCCGGGATAGCGTTCCTTGAGCCAGGGCAGAATCACGCTGGTGTCCAGCCCGCCACTGTAGGCGAGGACGATTTTTTTGGGTTTGGATTCGGACATTTTCTGATTGCTCCAATTAAAGGGGGAAAGTATATCGACAAGTGAAGATGTCGGCGAGGGGTTGCATCAACCAACCCGGCGCTAAAAAATGTGTCATATTGTGTGGCACAAGAGTTGAAAGGAACGATCGTTATGAAATTCAGGCCTGTTTTTGTCGCGATGGCCATGGTGGCCATGTTGGTTTGTTTGCCGATGTCGATGGCCGCCCAGCCGCCGGAGAGATTGACCCTGAGGGACATGGTCAATCACCCCGAACGCCTGCCGGATTATGTCATCATGAACCAGACGATCAAATTTGGCGGCGGCCTGTCGCTGCGAAAAGGGCAGAAGGTGCATACGGTTGATTTTGATGGTGAGACGTTGCGCGTCACCCATAACAAGACCAATTTTCCGATCGGCCCCGATGAATGCAACCTGCTGGAGGCGGCCAACGAACAGTGGAGCAAACTGACGCCGGCGCAGCGGGCGGTGGATGCCAAGGCGCTGGTTGGGGATGCCTCATTGTGGCCGGCGCGGGTGAAACTGCTGGTTCCGGTGACGATCAAGGGGGCAAGATTGGCGGCCGGCACGGAAGTGACGCTTGCCCAATACACCAAGGATGGGGCGACCGTTTATTATCCGCCCAATGGAGGCGGCCTGACCGGCGTTGAACTGAGCGACATGGATCTGCTTGCCCGTGCCCGTGAGATTGCGAATGTTGAGCCGGAAAAGCGGCCATCGCGCATTGTCGAGGAATTGCAGGGCAAGCTGGTGAACGCCGATGGTTCGCCGTCGGAGGTTGATTTATCCAAGACGAAATACTTCGCGCTCTATTACGGGGCGAACTGGTGTCCGTGGTGTCACAAGCTCTCGCCCCACCTGGTCAAGGTGATGAAGGAGATCGGCCCGCGCAATCCGGGGTTGACCTTTGTCATGATCAACGACGATGACCAGCCATCCGAGATGTTCAAATACATGACCGAGGCCGACATGCCCTGGCCTGCCTTGCCCAAGGCGGATGCGATCAAGGTGGGGGTGATCCGGTCGATGATGATGACCGAACCGCAGTTGCGGATCGTCGATTATTACGGCAACGAAATCTTCAACTGTCCCGGTGGCGGGCCGGAACAGGTGAAGGAGGATGTCGATGCCCTGATGCAGCTCGATCAATCGGGCAAGGCGCAATAATCGGATCGACGTTGTCGATCACGACTCCGCGATCGTCACGCTTTGCAGGGTGTCGCCCTGTTTGGTGGCGTTGACGATCTCCTGGCCGGATTTGACCTGGCCGAAGACGGTGTGTTTGCCATCGAGCCAGTCGGTGACGACGTGGGTGATGAAAAACTGCGAGCCGTTGGTGCCGGGGCCGGCGTTGGCCATGGAGAGGGTGCCGATCTGGTGCTTGTGCGGGTTTTTGCGCGGGTCGGTTTCATCGCCGAAACGATACCCCGGGCCGCCGCTGCCGGTGCCGGTGGGGTCGCCACCCTGGATCATGAAATCCTTGATCACGCGGTGGAATTTGGTTCCGTCGTAAAAACCTTCACGGGCCAGAAAGACGAAATTGTTGACCGTGGCGGGGGCTTCCAATGCGAACAAATCGCAGACGATTACGCCACGGTTGGTGGTCAAGGTGGCGGTGTATTTTTTTGCGGCGTCAATCGACATTGCCGGCGGCTTGGGATACTGCTTGGACATAATTGTTTCTCCTGAAAAATGAAAACAGTGGTTGTCAGAACGAATTGGCCTGGATGAAATCCTTGTCACCCTTGAGGTAATTCACGATGTTTTGCGTCGCCCGCATGGCCTGGCGTTCAACTGATTCAAAGGTTCGGCTGCCAACGTGCGGGGTGATGATGATGTTGTCGATATTGTTGAAGGGGTGGTCCGGTTTGGGGGGTTCATGTTCGAGAACATCGGCCGCGTAACCGGCGAGTTTGCCGCTTTTGCAGGCGTCGGCGATGTCCTGCTCGACCACCAGCCCGCCGCGGGCGGTGTTGATGATCATGGCGCTGTTTTTCAGCATGGCGATTCGCTGCTTGTTGATGAAACCGCGGCTGGAATCGTCGAGATTCATGTGCAGCGTGACGATGTCCGCATCGTGCAGCGCCTCCTCGGCGGTCATGCAGCGGCTGACGTTGCACAGCTTGGCGAATCCTTCATCCCAGTACAGGTCATAACCGACCGGTTTCATGTCGAAGGCGACGGCTCGCTTGATGACTTCCTTGCCGATTCGGCCGACACCCAGCACGGCGATGCGCTTGCCGGCCAGTTCGGTGCCGGTGATGCGCTTCCATCCGCCGCTTTTGACGGATCGCAGTTGCGGCCAGAAATGTTTGGCCAGCGCGACCATCAGCCCAAAGGCGTGTTCGGCGACGGTGGTGTGGTTGACGCCGGGGGTGAAGAGGACCGGGATTTTTTTGCTGGTGGCGTGCTTCACATCAATTGAATCGAGTCCGATGCCATATTTGGCGATGACTTTCAGCGGGGTTTTGGCATTGAGCGCGGCGTCGATGACGCGGGCGGTGATTTGGTCATCCCCATTGAGAAACCCGTCAAAGCCACCATGCTGTTCGACGAGATTGAGCATGTCGGCCTCGGGCAGCGGCCCACGGGCGCGCACAACCTGAAACCCGCTGGCCGCCAACACCTCATGGTGCCGGCCGGGGGTGTCCTGATAGCTGGTGGTGGTCAGGAGAATTTTCATGGATAAGATTCCTTATTTGCAGGCGAACTTGTCATTTGCACATCATTACCGCTTGATCCGGGCGCTGCCGCCGCCGGCGATGTGGTTGAGTTCTTCCAGTGTGATCTGGCTGGAATCACCCATCGTGCTCATCAGCAGCGCGCCGTGGGCGACGCCGAGGTTGACGCATTCCTGCGGGGTTTTGCCGTTGAGAAAGCCGTAGGTGAAGCCGCTGGCGAAGCCGTCGCCGCCGCCGACGCGGTCTTCGATTTCAAGATTGTCGAATTTCAGGCCGTCGTAGAATTTTCCCTCGGTCCACATGATCGCCGACCAGTCGTTGATGGTGGCGGTCTTCACGCCGCGAAGGGTGGTGCCGACGATCTTGATGTTTTTGTGGTCCTTGACGACCCGCTCGACCATCTTCTTGAATGGTCCCACATCCAGCGAGCCGCTTTTTTCGACGTCCACCCCCTCGGCCTCATAACCGAGCACCTTTTCAAAATCCTCCTCGTTGCCGATCAGGCAGTCGATGTATGGGATCAGCGGCTTGGTGGTGGCCTGTGCCTCTTCGCTTTTCCAGAGTTTGGAGCGGAAATTCAGGTCATAGGAGACGATGGTGCCGGCGGCGTGGGCGGCTTTGACGGCCTCGGCTACGACCTGGCGGGTGTTTTCCGACAAGGCCGAGAAAATCCCGCCGGTGTGCAGCCAGCGGACGCCATCTTCCTTGAACAACTTGTTCCAGTTGATTTCGCCCGGCTTGATGCCGCTGGTGGCGGTGTGGCCGCGATCGTAAAGGGTGACACTCCCCCGTTTGGCGACGCCAACCTCGGTGAAATTCAGGCCGATCCGGTCCTTTTTGCCGACACCGTCATATTTGCGTTCGACGACATACGAAACATCCATCCCCACCGCGCGGGCATGATTGCGGACAATCGCCCCCATCGGCGAGGAATTCAGCCCGCCGATCCACCCCGTGCGCAACCCCAGTCGCGACAAGGCATAAGCGACGTTGTATTCGCCGCCGCCCACCCAAACCTCCAGCATCGGGGCAAATTCGATGCGTCCGTGTTGCGGCGGCGACAGGCGGACCATGCACTCGCCGAGGCTGACCAGATCGAACCGACACTCTTTGCTGTCACGGATTTTCATGATGAAGTTTCTCCTAAAGTTTTAATAATCCAGCGCGTTAATAATTTGGTAGTTAAATTAGCAGGAACCTCGAAAAATGCGAATGGGGATTACCATTGTGCCTCTTCAAATGGATTGGCGGGCTTGATTTTGGGTTTGGGGAGCAGATTCAGCATCGCCTTGGCCAGCGTGGCATCGCCCGTCCCGCCGAGGCGGATGTTTAATGGTGATCCTTTGATCAGTTTGAGTTCCGAAGCGTGGGCCTCGCGACGATTGGCCGTCATTTCCTTTAATTTTGCGATGGAATAGACCTGCGGCGTCAGGAGATGCACATATTGGGTGGGTGAATGACAGGCCACCGGTTGTTCCCCCTCATCCAGCTCGACCAGCCTTGATCGCACGGGGGTGGAGAGGGCGATCGCCGGCGCGCCCTCGGCCGATTCGATCAGGGCGTCGATGTCCGTATAGGGAACCACCGGCCTGGCCGCATCGTGGATGATCGCGTGGGTGGTATCGGGGGGCAGCGCCTCGGCCGCCGCGAAAATCTGGTCGACCCAGCGCGGGCCGGCGCTGATTACTTTTACCCCGGAAAATGACAGATGCGCCCCATGTTTGCGTTTGGCCTCCTCGGCCACATCCGGCATCAACACAAGGAAAATATGCTTGATTTGATCGCGATTCAAAAACAGTTCGATGCTTTTGAGCAACGATTCCCGGCCGTCAATCTTTACAAAGGCCCCACCCGCTTCGCTTGCCAGCCCCGGCGGGGCGGCCGTCAGTAATATCGCGCTGAATACCGCCATTTCATACTCCAATAAAACCAAAGACCCGCATCATTCGATCATCGCTTTCTCATGTCAAGTCACCGGCATACAATTGGGTGGCTTGCAGAGGAGATGTATGCCATTGAGCGCGATACCGGAGGTCCTGGAAGACCTTCAGGCCGGGAAAATGATCGTCCTGGTGGACGATGAGGACCGCGAGAACGAAGGCGACCTGGTCGTCGCCGCCGAACGCTGCACCCATGAAACGATCAATTTCATGGTCAAACACGCCCGCGGCGTGGTCTGTCTGGCGTTGACCGGCGACCGCTGCGACCGTCTGCACCTGCACAGCCAGGTGGAACGCAACACCGCCCAGCTTGGAACCGCCTTCACCGTGACGATCGATGCCCATCCGAAATTTGGTGTCACCACCGGTGTCAGCGCCCGCGACCGGGCGACCACCATTCAGGTTGCCATCGCCGAAGACGCCCAGCCGCAAGACCTGCTGCGGCCCGGCCACATCAACCCCCTGCGCGGGCGCGAAGGGGGAGTGCTGGTCCGCGCCGGCCAAACCGAGGGGTCGATTGACCTGTCCCGACTGGCCGGCCTCAAGCCGGCGGCCGTCATCTGCGAAATCATGCGAGAAGATGGTGAAATGGCCCGCCGGCCGGAGTTGGAAGCGTTTTGCGAGAAGCACGGCCTGAAAATGTGCACCATCGCCGATCTGATCAGCTATCGCTTGAAGCGCGAACAGTTCGTCAAACGCATCGAATCGATCACACTCCCCACACGCTGGGGCCTCTTTAATCTGCACGCCTACCAGAGCAGCATCGACCCCCAGCCGCATCTGGCGTTGTGCAAAGGTGGGGTGGGTGATCTTGATGCACAGGGGAATGTGATCGCGCAGGAACAGCCGGTGCTGGTGCGCGTCCACAGTGAATGCCTGACCGGCGATGTCTTTGGTTCGGGCAAATGCGAATGCGGCAGTCAGCTTGATCTGGCGATGCGTCGGATCGAACACGAAGGGCGGGGTGTGCTGCTATACCTGCGCCAGGAAGGGCGCGGCATCGGTCTGACCAACAAGCTCCACGCCTACAAATTGCAGGAACAGGGATTGGATACGGTGGAGGCCAACACGCGGCTTGGATTGCCGGTCGACAAGCGCGACTACGGAATCGGCAGCCAGATTTTACGCGATCTGGGCCTGCGCCACATCCGCATCATGACCAACAACCCCAAGAAAATTTACGGCATCGAAGGGTACGGCCTGAGCGTCGTCGAACAGGTTCCCATCCAGATCGAACCGACCGAACACAATCGCCGATATCTGGAGACCAAAAAGTCGAAAATGGGGCATAAGTTGTAACAATATGATGGCATTGATATTCATCGCCTGCAGCGATGTCGCCACGCATGGTGGTAGGGGAGATGTGAATCATTGCGCATCGCCGGTTGGCCGGGGAACCGCAGGCAGAAGATCGCCAATACCGCCAGAATCGCAAAGGGGATGCTGACCGAAATGATCCCCCAGAATTCAATCCCCACACCGCCGCCAATCGCACCGATGACATAAACCACCCACAAAGCAGCCAAAAATACAGCTTCCTGCGCCACGGGGTGACGGGGAGTCATGCGCAACAACCTTCGCCAGCGCCGGGCGGCGGGGGATCGACATTTCAGATAGCCGTGCATCCACTGACCCCAACGCACGATGTCATCGGCCAGTTGAGTGAGCGTGCCGGTGACGTGGGTGGTGTAGATGCTCAACGCGCCCGATGCACGCAGCGTGACATTCTGCACACCCATCGCCAGTGCCGGCAGGATGACCATCACCGATTCCGCGCCCAGCGTCGCGGGGATGAGCCGGCCATGCCAGCCGATCAAGGCAGCGCCGTACAGGATAAACCCACCCAGAAAGGTGGATTCGAGCAACAAACACCACCCAATCGCACGGCGTTTGCCATGCGGACGTTGTGCCTCGGCCACCACGCCGCCGAGGATCAATCCGACGACAAAGACCAGCACCGGAAATCCGCGATGAAACATCAGCCGCCAGTCGCGTTCGACCGCATACAGCCCGGCCGCCACGCTGTTGCCGCTCATGTTGGCGACGAAAATATGCGCCAACACCACATAACCGGCCGCGTCGATAAACCCGGCGATTGATGTCAACAACAGTGCCATCGCGATGGGGCGGGCACCCGTTTCATTTCGCGAAGGCGATTGGGAGGCGGACTGAAGGGTGGGGGCCAGATCGTGAAGCATGATTGCAGGCTTCGTCACAAAAAATGCTTGCCATCGGCCGTCGGCGTGCCTTAAATAAAGCAAGCCGACAGAGCCTCATATGAACGAACTCAAGCGAAAGCTGCGCCACGACATCCGCGGCCGGATCAATGCCCTCAATTTGTGCGTTGCCGCCCTGGAAACCCCGATGAAACCGGCCGAAGCGGAGGAATTTCTGGCCGACATCATTCAGGTGTGCGATTCGATGGTGGATTTGATGGAACAACTGGAGCGACAAATTGTCACCCCAGCCCCCTCAGCCGCTTCCGCCGAGCCGGCCGGCCGTTGATGTTCAGGCTTGACGTGGACAGTCCCTCAACAGGCCGGTACACTTCGCACCGCGATTTTGATTGGTTCCCGTAGCTCAATTGGACAGAGCGTCGGCCTCCGGAGCCGAAGGTTGCAGGTTCGACTCCTGCCGGGAACGTTGGGGTGAAAAGTGCCCGCAAATGGCCGCAGCGGGGGTTAATTTAAGGTTAATTTCTTATCCCTGAAATCGATGGGTTCGTCGGCGTTTGCCGAGCATCAACACGCCACCTGCACCTAGCAGCACCAGGCTGGTTGGTTCGGGTACAAAGCCGGTTACGCCTGCGAAGTTGGTTGGTGAATTGACTGCGGAAGTGAAGCCGGAATTGGTTGAACCACCATAGATTCGATTCAGTGATTGGATGCCATCGGTCGGGAGTTGCGCGCCGGTGAAGGTGAGCGTGCCGTTCACGCTGTTGACCAGTGTGATCGTGTCGCCGGATACGCTGAAAAACTGATTGGGGAGGGTGTAATCGGGGGCCGGTACGCCGCTGATCGCCGCATAACCGGCCGTGCCCATCAGGAAATGCGTGTTTGCGGTCGAGGTGGATGAAAGGTTGGTGGTAAAGGTGTAGGAATTGGCGTTGCTGGCCAGGCCGCCGGAGTTGGTCATGAAGTTTTCAAAGTTCGATACATTGAAAAATTCGATGAATTGAACCGAACCATCGGCGTTGGAATAGACCTCATCAACCTCCCACAGATGAAAGCTGGCATTGGCCGAGTTGGTGAAGGCGAACGCCGTCGCTCCCGCCACAATTGCTCCGCAGATCATCAATCGCCGCTGTTGTTTGATCCCTCGCATCCGAATCTCCTTGCCGACAGGTTGTTGATGTCTTCCTTTGCCCGGCGAATGGTCCGAGCAACGTGGGATTCACTCCCACAATGGCATAATGTCGGCCGGGGTGCGATGGATTGCAGCGGCCGGTGAAATTTAATGGCAGGAAGGGGACGTTGAGGGGTTGACGGGTGAAAACCGGACAACAAGGTCGGTTTATCCAGTGGAGTCAGTTCATAAAGCACCAGTTCGCCGATCTGGGCGCGGAAAAGGTGCAATCCAGTTCTTTCCGGCAGGGTTTGTGGCCGATCGTTTTGCAGTCGATCCACAAAGACCAGCGCGGGGGTGTCATTGGCGATGCCCAAAAAGATGATCGTTTGTTCGCTGAGAACATTCGCATATGAAAGCCCGACCATCCTGACGGCCGATGAATTCGTTTCAAAAATCAGGCCTTGGCCAAGATTGGATTGGAAGGTCTGGACAAATTGCTCCTGCGTTTGGCAGACCCAATCCGGCTTAAATCCACCTTGCACCAGGGCATGGTATTCATCCACAAAAGTGGTGGGGGGGCGATGAATATTATAAGTGCCACCCGCATAGGGATTGGGCGGTTTTGGAGTGAGGTAGTCGTTTAACGCCCATATCCCAACGCCGACGCCGAGGATCACAATGGCCGCGATTGCCACCACGCGCGGCCAGGATTTGGCCGGATGATTCGGCCGGGGGATTCCCAGCGCCGTCGGCGGCGATGGAGGCGCAAATTGCTGAGCAAGCGAGGTATTGAGTATCGTCTGTAATTCGCATTGGGCCTTGAGTTCCGGGTCGTTTGCGATGCGAGCTTCCATTTGCGCATGCTGATCAGGTGGCAGCAGACCATCCAGGTAGGCTTCCAGCATCTCATCAGGATGTTTTGGATCATCCATATTCATGTCCTGCCCCCGGGTATCTTCCCATCCATCTGGGACAACTGTCGCCGCAGCAATTGCCTGGCCCGATGCACATGGCTCATGGCGGTTCCTTCCGGAATCTCAAGCAACTGGGCGATTTGCCTGTAGTCCAGCGATTCAATGGTCCGCAACAACAGGCAGGCGCGCGCCACATCACCCACCTGACGCAGTGCCAGCATGACACTATCATCAAATGTCTGCTGAAGCGCCGGCAATTGCCCCTTTGTCGTCAAATGCAGCGGCGCGGGCGAGATTGGGGCTGAAATATGGGCCGATTCATCCCCATCACAGAGGCTGGAAACAGGATTCCGGCGGTTTTTGCGGTACTGATTGAGAGCCACAAAGCGGACAATCTGCGCCATCCATGCCGTGAATTGGGGCAGAATGTTGGGTTTGTCATCGGATTTGTCGCCGGCTTTGACATCCAATGCCGAAGTGTTTTGCTTTTGAAACTGGTCAAATTTGCCCAGTGCGACCAGTGCGGCCTCCTGAACCACATCCTCGGCGGCGGCCGAATGGCCCACAATCCCGGCCGCGACACACCACAATTTGCGAAACGAGGCCTGAAACAACCCCGCGAAGTCGCCATGTTTCCCATGCGCGGGCGAAAGATTGGAGACAGGTTTGCGCCGGTTGGATTCCATGCTCCTCAACCCGATCGCCACCCCGTGGCTGGTTGATGATAGGGCAGGGGGATTTTTAAGACCAGCGGGATGCTTGGAATATCTTATCGACCCTGAACTACCCGCATGAAGATCGGATTACCCGGCCAGTCCGGTTCGACCGGAGGGGCTTGCACGGACAAAGTTCGACATTCCGCGTCCGAATTTATAGCGAGCAAAGCCACCTGGCGAGGGATGCGATTTGTTCCTCGTTTGTGAGGTTGGCGGCATTTTCCAGTTTGCCACTTTCAAGCATACGCCAAATTTCCGTTGCCATTTTCGATTCGATGGCAGCTCCAATGAAGAAAGTATGTGGTATGTGCTTCATATTGGGAAATCCATTTCTGATACGGCTTAACGCCGTTCGTGCGGTTTTCCAATGCTCATCAGCGCCCGCGGGGTCAATACCGCCTTTTAATTCCCCAAGAGCCACATAGGATGCGGCATTTGCATGAGTTTCCCTACCAATTTGGTCCGATGCACACTGGAAGAGGCATAGGTCCACATTGTTGCCAATCATTGGTACCGTGAGGTTGTAAACGAGTGTGCGCGATTTCCTGCCCTTGCCCCATGCGAGTCCGCGCAGGTTTAACTCAATATCCGTGTCATTTTCAGGCTTATCAGCCCAGGACTTGCCATTCGCTGGGAGCCATTGATATTTCGTCCCGCTCAAATTGAGACATGCGATCAACGATCGTGTGAGTTTGCATTGAGCGATGAATCCACCCGCGTTTCGCATTGAACCACCCAATGTATCGCCCCGCGTCAGGAGAAAACGAAAAACCAACTCCTCAATAAAATTCTTGCCAGCGGATTCAAGATATTTTCCAATCAATCCCGATATGGCTTCCTCTTTATCCGATTCCTGGAGATGTCCGGCGGCTTTATCGGAGACACCCGCGGCGGTCAGCAATCCCGCGCGGATACCGGCAATCTTTATTAAAGCCATTGGCGTCTTCGCCTTTGAGGCGGCTGATTTGAGTGCCCGAGCTTCGGCGATGTACGGGGTTGCACGCCGGCTTTTCTCGAGCGCCAGCGAAACAAAGCCCGCCCGGACTGCTTCATATGTCGTTTCGAGATCCTTGCCCGATTGGAGATGATCCCTGTGCGGTTTAGCCACTCAGTTTCCCTTCCGCCAAACATAGACACATTTACGAATTTCCTGCCGTCCATGCCGACCCATCTGCTGGCTGCTGTTCCCTTTGCCCTTGGGTAGGACCCAGATGGATTCAACCATGAAACCTGCCTGTTCCGCGAAGTCGGAAAGGATCAGGTCGACGGGAACATGCGCGCCTTCGTAACGCACATTGTCATTCACCATGATGAATGGCGCGCCGGGTTTGAGGACTCTACTGCTGGCGAAAATGAGGAGCGCCAGTTCAAAAAAATAGTTCTTGACCATCCGGATGATGCCCGGATTGTTGATGGTCCCATCGTCCTTACAGGTCTTAAGATATTCAAGGACAAGGCCGAGCATAAGTTGTGAATCATATGCATCCGATGCCGCCTGAAATATCGGTGTCCCGAATTTCTCCGCGAGATCTTGCTTATCCTTGTTCTCAACCGTGCAAGACAGCATGGCCTGTCGAAGTTGTCGTATCCCTTCCTCCCCAACATTCGACATCGCCAGTTCCAGCGCATAAGTTCGAGTATAATCGTAACGATTGCAGTATGGCGGCGAAGTGATGATTCCATCAATAGTCTCGGCGCCCATTTGTGGCAGTATGTCAAGGCAGGATCCGATTCTGACATTGATATCGCCGATGTTCGGTGAGCTTGTTGGGCTTGAGAAAAGCAACGGCTCATTCTCACGACCTTCGATATCGTCAGCGATCTGTGTGAGTTTGCGAAGGATGGCCTCATCGAAATGTGGAATCGGCCCCTTGTCGAAGAGTTTACTGCCCAGGCAACGTCCGGAGCGCTGGTCCCACCGAAGGTATTGGCCGTCCTTTCGCGTATAGCTGATCTCTTCCAAAATGGATAATGCCGCAAAACGCAACAGGCGTGATAGTAGTTTGTCTGATATGCACCTGGCATCATGAAGAAATCGACCTAATTGTCGCTCGTTTTCCGGTGGAAATGCGCCATCTGTAATTCTTAAATGTGGAAACAAATCCTCATCGCCGGATTTGCACCATAATTTTTTCGCGGCGTACTCACGAATTCCTTTGGCAAGCCGCTCCTTATTTGCCCGGAGAACCGCGCAACGAACTTCAATAATCTCCGCACTGCACGGAAGGAGTTCAATCCCCACGGCGTTGCATCCAAGTTCCGCGGCGACAAATAGAGATGTCCCACTGCCGGCGAAGGGATCAAGGATGGTCCCCGACACGTTGGCCTTATCGATTAGATAACGAATTAGCTCGGCGGAGAAACCTTCCCGATACTTGCACCATCGATGACCGATTTCAGCCTTGTTCGCTTGAAAACTGACGAGTGTACGGTCAAGGTCATCATTCACTCGCATTTTGTTGGCAAATCGCCGTGTTAGCTCATGATCCGCATTCTTAATGCGGTTGAGCATCTCAACGTGACGAACAGGAATATTCGTTGCGGTGGTCATTGGTGACGATTGTATTCGAGGAAGATTCCATTTCCCGCCGAATCCATATCCGAAAGCCGGGGATAAAACTCATCCTGCTTGGATGTCTTGGCGGTGTGCAGGCTTCGGTTCAGTGGTTTGGTTGTTGTGGCCGTGCGAGGTGGGGCTTTCTTCGCCATGGGCGCATGATAATGGACGCAATGTCCGATGGGTAGGGAATGCCCGTCCTCTACATGCGCCAGTACGCATCAACAATTTGCGGGAAAGTCCAATCGATTCAATTGCCCCCCCCCCCGTATCTTCCTACCTCGACCCAATCAACGTGGTACTCTCTTCCACGACCACTTCCGCGCTCAGCAACGGGCCTTCTTCCAAAGTTACTTGTTCGGCCAGCAGCAGGGCGCGGGTTTGGTGTTCAAGGCCGACGGGGTGGAATTCGACCTCGTAGGCGATGGTTGGGGCAAACCAGGTGCTGCGGATGACCCCCACTTCGCCTCTTACAAGGGCCAGTTCAGGAATGTCCTGTGTCAGACGGACGAAATCGTCGATTGTGGGTTGTCGCATCGGTGAAAACCTCCATGCCCTCACAGTGCCTATGGTTATCTCTGACGATGTTGTACGACGTTCGCTTCCCTTGCGCCAATGGACAAAATATCCTATCGCCGTGCCGTTGCAATTATAATTTGGCAAAAATTCATAATATTTCACATCAACGATGCCAAAGACCACTTTTGCCAGCCAACTGCTTCATTGGTACGACCGACACCGACGGTCGTTGCCCTGGCGATTGTCAGCTGATGCGTCGTCGGCCGACCGGATTGACCCTTATCTGGTCCTGGTCAGCGAGGCGATGCTTCAGCAGACTCAGGTGGCGACTGTCATTGACTATTTTCGACGTTTTATCGCTCAATTCCCCACAATTGGGGCGTTGGCCAAGGCCGATCCGCAGGATGTTCTGCGGGCGTGGCAGGGGTTGGGGTATTATTCCCGCGCCCGCAATTTGCAGTCGGCCGCCCGGATGATCGTGGCGGAATTTGGGGGCGAAATTCCGTCAAATGTGGATGAATTGCTGAAACTGCCGGGTGTCGGCAGATACACGGCCGGCGCGCTCGCCTCCATCGCCTTTGATCGCCCGGCCCCCATCGTGGATGGGAATGTCTCCCGTGTCCTGTGTCGGCTGGAGGCGATGAAAGATGACCCGCGCGGCAAAGGGATGCAGGAGTGGTTGTGGAAACGAGCAGAGCAGATCATTCCCACAAGACGAATCGGCGATTTCAATTCCGCCATGATGGAGCTTGGGGCGCTGGTCTGCACCCCAAAGTCGCCAAAATGTCTGTTATGTCCGGTGAAATCGCGTTGTCGGGCGTTGGCCGAGAGGGTGGTGGATCAAATCCCGCCGCCGCGAAAACGTCCACCCCGGCCGATCCATCGTCGGCAGGTTTTTGCGATTCATTGTCGGGGGCGATATCTGATCGAACAACGCCCCGCAAAGGGGAGATGGGCGGGAATGTGGCAGTTTATTACGCATCCATGGGATGAGGATCAAAGCCAATGTCTGGGTATCAAAATGGATACTCCGCAGGTCATTGGTGAACTGGAACATGAACTGACTCATCGCCAGTATCAGTTTCAGGTGTTGTATTGTCAGGCCAAAAGCATGGGGAAAAAACCACCGGCCGGTCGGGTGTGGGTCACTTTGGCGGAATTGTCGCGTTACCCCTTGTCCCGCCCACACTTAAAGGTGGCGCAAATGCTGGCCAGGCGGGAAGATCAAGCCGATCGGCGTCGCCTGCGTGGCAGCAGTTCATCGGCCAGATGAATTCCAAGTAGATGGCAGGTCAGCAGATAGATGGCCGCGCCCGTGCCGATGACCAGTCCCAGTTGGCCGGACAAGGCCCAGCGTCCGTGGCCGTGGGGGTAGAAGGGGAGATGTTGGACCGCGATACAGGCGGCCGACATGATGGCGGTGGCGAGGAGCATTTTCAGTAGTCGGGGGATCATCAGGCTCAGCCCAAGGCCGTTGGTCTTGCGATTTAATAGCCAGAGCATCACCACGGCCTGCAATGAGAAGCTCACCATTGTGCCGGCGGCCATGCCGGCCTCTCCCAGCGGCGTCCAGACCAGTGGCAATTCCACCGCGAGGTTGACCGCCAATGTGATGGCGGACATGACCACCGGCGTCACGGTGTCGTGCAGGGCGTAATAGGCCCGGCTGAGGATCTGTTGCAGGCTGAACGCCCAGATGGCCGCCCCGTAAAACATGACCGAACGGGCAATCAGCTCGGCATCGTGGGAGGAGATCTGGCCATGTTGAAAGAGAAGGCGGGCGGTGGGTTCGGCCACCAACATCAGCCCGATGCTGGCGGGAAGCCCTTCCCACATTGAGGCTTCGATTCCCTGTCGTAAATTCCGCTTGAAGCGGTTTAGGTCAACTTCCATGGCATCGGCGCTGAGTGCGGGGAAGATCGCGGTTGCCAGGGCGATGGCGAAGATGCCGAGGGGAAATTGGTAGAGAATCTGGGCGTAATAGAGCCGGGCCGGCGCTCCCAGTTCCATCGGCAGACGAATTGCATGGCCGAAGAGGGAAAAATGGGTGATCAGGTTGCCATCCGGCCCGATTCCCTGCATCAAAAGGGCGCTGATCCCTTTGTCCATCAGCACCGACAGTTGCAGCACGCCCGTGCCGATGGCAACGGGGATGGACAATTTGATCATTTTTCGGACGGCGGCGGTCCAGAAGTTGCGTATCCAGATGAATCGAAAACCAACCTCGCGCAGTGCCGGTACAAGGATCGCCACCTGTAACACGCCCGCGACCAGCACCGTCACGGCCAACCAATAGGAGAGAGTGGTTTGCAGCGCCACCGCCTGTTCGCCGTGGGTTTTGCCTTTGAGTCCAAGCAAATACGCCCCCAGCAGGACAACGGTGATGTGGCACAGGTTTAATACAACCGGAGCGAATGCGGGAGGGCCGAATCTTTTGTGAACCTGCAATACCCCGCTCAAAAACGCGCTACCGCAGATCAGCACAACATACGGCAGCATGACCATGGTCAGCTTGATCGCCAGCACCAGATCGCGCCGCTGGCCATCCACCATGACCAACAGGAGCAATAAAACCACCTCGCCGATGAGGGTGATCGCAATCAGGATGCAAATCAGCAGATTGACGGCCGCCGCGGCGAATTGGCGGGATTGCGATGGGTCTTGTTTAAGCGACTGGGCATAAAGGGGGATAAACCCGGCCGACAAGGCCCCCTCGCCAAAGAGTTTGCGAAAGAGATTGGGGACGGTCCATGCGATGCTGAAGGCCGAACCGACCAGCCCCGCGCCAATAAAATGGCTGGCGACGATCTCCCGCCCCAGCCCCACGATCCGGCTGAGAAGCGTCAACAGTCCGACCAGCTTGGCATGGACCAGAAAACTTGTCGATTTGGCATCGGCAGCCGGTGCGGCCTGTCCGGCCGGCAATGCCGTGGCGTCGTTGGACATCCTTATCCTTGCCAGAACGCTCGATCCCTCATGTACCCTTCATCGGCAGTCTAGGCTCTGTCTGAGAACTCCGGTGGTCCACGACGGCATCAAATCGGCTTGGCCGCGAGGCGGAACCGCGAAAGCCGGCTCTTAATGAGCCATTGAGCGGTTCCAACGAAGTGGACGAGCCGATTTGATGCCGCCTTCGGTGGACCGCAAGCAGGCCGTTGGCGTCGTTGCGGCTCCTCGCCGTAGTATCAAAATACTGCTTCGTCGCCGACGCCTAGCCACCGGCCTGTTTGCGGTCCATCGTGGGCCATCGGAGTTTTCAGACAGAGCCTAGGTTCGGTGGGACTATATCATTGTAGTGGACAAGTCGCCATGCGTTGGCAAATTGGTACAGTTGGCTTACCATTCGATCATACGAATCAACGCCCATGAAAAAGCTGGCACGCGAACTTGATTCTGTCCCGATCCTCTCTGTTGCAACGCCTAAACCGATTGCAGGCGTTCCGCATCCGATCCCCTACCAGGGGAGTAAAAGACAGCTTGCAAGTTACATCGTTGACCTTTTTCCCAAAGACAGTCATCGGCTCATTGAACCTTTTGCGGGTTCGGCGGCCGTTTCACTGGCGGCGGGGCACACAAGGCGAATCCGCCGTTGGTTGATCAATGATCTCCATCGTCCGTTGATTGATCTCTGGGATCAGATCATTCGCAACCCAGAAGACATCAGCGATCGATATCAAAAAAACTGGAAAGCCCAGCTTGGAAACCAGCGCGCCTACTACGATTTGGTGCGTGATCGGTTTAACTCGCACCATCGGCCTGAAGATTTTCTATATCTGCTTGCGCGATGCGTAAAAGCGGCGATTCGATACAACTCTCGTGGTGAATTCAATAACAGCCCGGACAATCGCCGACTTGGTGCGAATCCCGACACGATGCGGCGGCATATTGTCGGCGCATCCGCCTTGCTTAAGGGCAGGTGTTCACTCTCCTCGGTCGATTATCGCGAGGTGTTGGAAGCGGCCCAACCGGGTGATCTGGTCTATATGGATCCTCCCTATCAGGGGGTCGTCGATACGCATAATCATCGATATCGTCACGGTATTTTATACGATGAATTTGTGACCGCGCTTGAAAGATTAAGGCGGAAACGTGTTGCATTCATCGTCAGCTATGATGGTCGCACAGGCATGAAATACCATGGCCGTGCGCTGCCTGCTTGTCTTGGGTTGACTCATGTGGAAATCCCGGCCGGGCGTTCCACTCAGTCCACCTTGTTGGGCCGTGATGACAGCACATTTGAATCCCTTTATCTTTCGCCGGAAATTGAAGTGGACGATCATCAACTACGCCATGGCCGACATCATGCAGTGGATACCATGTCGCTTTTTGCAGAGATTGCCTGATGGCAAACCAGATATCAAAAACCGCACGAAAGGCATTGGAGGCGGTCACTGGCAAACGAGCTCGAATTGTGGTTGACCATATCCTTCAATCCGGTTCAATCACAACGGACGATCTCAAGCGGAAGTATGGCTACGATCATCCACCCCGCGCCATCAAGGATGTGTCGGATCAGGGCATTCCGCTGATCAAGACATTCGTTCGCAAGCAGGATGGCAAGCGAATGGCGGAATACCGCTTTGGTGATCTGAATCAGATTGCTGCCGGGCATATCGGCGGACGCATTCAATTTCCCAAGGCGTACAAGCAAGCACTTTTGGCGGAATACGGCAATTGTTGCGGCCTGTGTAATGCCCGGTTGGAGCCGCGATATCTCCAAATCGACCACCGTATTCCATACATCGTGGCAGGTGATGATGCGGCGGCGTCGCGAAAGACAAAGGATTACCTGCTCGTTTGCGGCTCCTGTAACCGAGTCAAATCATGGTCCTGTGAGCATTGCCCAAATGGCGCTACGGCAAAGCAGCCGGCGATCTGCACAAAATGCTATTGGGCAAACCCACTTTCCTATACACACATTGCCACTCAGGACATCCGAAGGCTCGACCTCACTTGGATTGGCAATGAGATTTCTGATTATGAGGCCGCCAAAACCAAGGCGAAAACCAAGGGACAGGCCATGCCGGATTTTGTCAAAAACGCAGTCCGCAGAGCAATGGTCGAGGATGGATCGGAATAGCGGATGCCCTGATTTGACACCCACAAAACCCATCATTAGATTCGTCCCGCGGGGCATGTTTTGAGGTTCACTCTTGGCTGCGTTGGTTGTCATTCCCGCTCGATTTGCTTCCACCCGATTTCCCGGCAAAATGCTCGCCGATCAGACCGGTCGGCCGTTGGTGCAACATGTGGTGGATCGGGTGCGGCAATGTGGGCGTGTGTCGCAAGTGCTTGTGGCGGCCGATGATGCGAGGATTGTCGATGCGTTGCGGGCATTTGGAACGCGGTGCGTGATGACCGGGGCACATCATCAGAGCGGGACGGATCGGATCGCCGAGGTGGCCGCGGGGGTGGCGGATCAAATCATCGTCAACGTGCAGGGGGATGAGCCGGAGATTGAGCCGGAGGTGGTCGATGGGCTGATCGAACGACTGGAAACATCGACCGATGACATGGCGACGGCCGCGACGGTTTTTCCATCCGGCGCGGATGTGAACGATCCGAATCTGGTGAAGGTGGTGCGGACGCTGGAGGGGCGGGCGATCTATTTTTCAAGAAGCTCGATTCCCCATCGGCGGGATGCAACTTCACAGGAAATTCCGCCCTATTTTCTGCATCTGGGAATTTATGCCTATCGGCGTGAATTTTTGCTGGAATTTGCTTCATGGGAACCCACGCCGCTGGAGCAGGCCGAAAAACTGGAACAATTGAGGGCGCTGGAGCATGGGCGTTCGATTTATGTGCAGATCATCAAGCGGGCAACGCACGGGATCGATACGCCGCAACAGTACGAGGAATTTGTCCGCAGGATGCGCTTAGGGTGAATTTCAATGGTCATTTCATTGGAATTCGGGGTGGAATCCGGCGTATAATTGTATCGACAGGAGAATCCATCATGAACGACCTATCAACACGCATTACGATGGATCCGCAAGTCTGTCATGGCCAGCCGGTGGTGCGGGGATTGCGATATCCGGTTCAGATGTTGCTGGACTTGCTCAGTTCAGGGATGACAATTGAGGAAATTCTGGCCGATTATGAAGACCTTGAGCGGGAGGACTTGCTGGCGGTTCTTGCTTATGCGGCACGACTGAGCCGTGTTAAGCGGATGGAGCCAATCGGCACATGAAATTCCTCATTGACGCGCAATTAACCCGTCGATTGGCCAGGCATTTTATTGATGCGGGATACGATGCAGTTCATACATTGGATCTACCTGCAGGCAATCGCACCAAGGACGCGGAAATTATCCTGTTGGCCGAACATGAAAATCGCATCGTCATCACCAAAGATGCGGATTTCGTCGATTCATTCATCATCAGCCGAAAGCCATCCAAATTGCTGCTCATTTCGACGGGCAATATGTCCAATGCTGAATTTGAATCCCTGTTGATACCGCGTCTTGCCGAAATTGCCGAAACTTTTAATACCCATGCTTTTCTGGAATTAACGCGGGCAGCATTGATTGTGCATGAATAGTATGTGATGGAATTGGCGGAGGTGTGTGGCGTGAATCATCTCTCTCTACAATCCAACCGCCAATTTTTGTATACTGCATCCCATCCATGAGTACCAAAGACCTGCTATCGCGCGTTGGCCAATCACAGGAAGAGACGGAATTTTATACACCGATGCCGCCGGGGTATCGGCAGGGCCGGCACAAGTATGTCGTGGTGGTGGGGACGGTGATGAGCGGGCTGGGGAAGGGGATATTTTCCTCCTCTTTGGCCAAGTTGTTGCAGGACAAGGGGTTAAAGGTTGCCCCGATCAAGATGGAGGGGTATCTCAACATCGATTCGGGGACGCTGAATCCTTATCGCCACGGTGAGGTCTTTGTGCTGGATGACGGCATGGAGACGGACATGGACCTGGGGACGTATGAGCGGCTGCTGGATCAGGATTTGTCAGCCGCCAATTTCACCACCAATGGGCAGATTCTGTCGGGTGTGTTGAAAAAAGAGCGTGAGGGGGGATATCTCGGGCGGGATGTGCAGGTGATTCCGCACGTCACCGGCGAGGTGAAGCTCAAACTTCGCGAGCTGGCGGTCAAGAGTCAGGCGGATGTGGTCTTTGTCGAGGTGGGCGGAACGGTGGGGGACTATGAGAACTCCTTTTATCTGGAAGCCTGCCGTCAACTGGCTTATGAGGAGGGTGAGGATGCGGTCTGCTTTGTGGCGCTGACGTATGTGCTGGAACCGGGGATTCTGGGCGAACAAAAGAGCAAGGCGGCCCAACTGGGGATGAAACGGCTGATGGAGATGGGGATCATGCCCGACATCATCGCCTGCCGGGCGGGCAATCCGGTCAACGACACGGTTCGGCAGAAAATTTCGATGTACACCAACGTGCCGATGCGCCGGGTCTTTTCGATGCACGATGTCGAGAGCATCTATCTGATCCCCGAATCACTGCGGTCGGCCGGGATGGACCGCGAGGTGCTGACGCTCCTGCAAATGCACGACCGCGTGGACCAGCATGCGGAGGATCAAGCCCGCCTCCAGTGGCGCTGGTTTGTCGACCGCATCGGCAAGGCCCGCAAGGAAATCACCATCGGCGTCACGGGCAAATACACCAGCCTGCGCGATGCCTATGCGAGCATCATCAAGGCGGTGGAACACAGCGGTGTGCATCAGGGGGTTGAAGTCAAACTCAAATGGCTCGACACCACCAATGTGGATGCCACCAGCGTCGCGCGTCGGTTGGAGGGGTGTCACGGGATCATCGTGCCGGGCGGGTTTGGGGTGCGCGGGGCTGAGGGGAAGATCGAATGTATCCGGTATGCGCGGGAAAACCGCATGCCTTATCTGGGGCTGTGCCTTGGGTTCCAGATGGCGGTGATTGAATACGCCCGCAATGTCTGCGGATTAAACGGGGCCAACAGCACGGAATTTGATCCGCGCTGCGCCCATCCGGTGATCGACATCCTGCCGGAACAGAAAAAGATCGAGGGATTGGGTGGCAATATGCGACTGGGGGGCAAGGATGTGATCCTCAAGCCCAACACGAACGCATGGCGGCTTTTTGAGGAGGCGCAATCGATCCGGTTGCGATTCCGCCATCGCTACGAGGTGGACCCCAAGTACATCCAGACGTTGGAAGAACACGGTCTGGTCTTCAGCGGCCGGGCGCCACAACATCCGATCATGCAGATTCTGGAGTTGCCGGCCGAGGTTCATCCCTTCTTCATGGGGACGCAGGCGCATCCTGAACTGACCAGCCGTCCGTTGCGGCCGCAACCGATGTTCATGGGATTGGTGAAGGCGGCGATGGAGTTTGCCGAAAACGGCAGGACGGAAGTGGTGGCGGGGCGGGAATGATGAAATTCGCCTTCAGTGCGGCGGCGTGCCCTCAATGGGATCTCGAAACATTGGCCGGACGGGCGCGCGAACTGGGGTATGAAGGGGTGGAACTCATCGTCGGTTCTTCTACCGCATCCTCCAATGATCCGGAATTGACCGATCCCTCTAAAATAATCGACATATTTCAGTCGGCGAACGTGAAAGTGGCCTGTTTGTCGGCCGATGTGGCATTGATGCAGGAACCCAAGGCCGATGCGGCAACCGCCGGCCGGATTGTTCGATGGATCGAACTGGCGTCGCTGCTGCAATGCCCCGTGGTAAAGATCAGCGATGTGTATATCAAGCCGCGTCAAAGCCGATCGGCCGCGGGGTTGGCGCTTGGGGAATGGCTGGCCAGGCTCGGTGATTCGGCCGCCGAAAAAAAGGTGATGCTGGGGGTGGGAAATGCGATCTCCTTCCGCACCGCCCGTGTATTGTGGACCGTGTTGGAACCCTTGGGCCATCGGTCGGTTGGGACGGCGTGGGATGTTCACAGCGCCGCCGAGGCGGGGGAGTCCCCCTGGGTCAGCGTGCCGATGCTCAACAGCCGGATCATTTATGCCATCGTGAAGGAAGGGCGGGCGGATGTTCGCGGGTTTGTGCAACGTCTGCGCGGGATCGGATATGAGGGATGGGTCACGGTCCACGCCCCGCCGGACCAACTGGCGGATTCGCTGACTCGGCTGCGCGAATGGGGCGGGGTTGGCCAGTAAGTCAGGGCAATCGCATTTATATTATTAGCGGTATTCATAAGGCCCGCAGAGCCTCTTTATCCCCTCCCCCGGTACTCCGGGGGAGGGTTAGGGTGGGGGTTTTTCCTCGAATTCGGCGATACGGCCC
>JADLBV010000102.1 GCA_020847545.1 Phycisphaerales bacterium | reverse complement strand
GTCGTGCGATATTGATCCGCTACGCGAAAAAGTCATCGAATTACCTTGGCATCATCCAACTGGCGTGCGCGTTGTTGTGGTACCGTCGTCAACATCGATTGGCCGTTTTGAGATAGTTACTTAATGGCCTCGGCCGCACCTTATATCAAACGACTCGGCCTTGAACTGGGAGGCAACGCACCCTTCATTATCCTGAAAGACGCCAACCTCCCCAATGCGGTTGATGCCCTGATGGCCAACAAATTCCGCTGTGCCGGCCAAACTTGTGTCTGCACCAACCGCGTATATGTGCAAGCCTCTATCGAACAAGAGTTTATAAAACTCGCCGCCGAACGGATCAGTTCGCTCCACATCGGCAATGGCTTGGACCCACAAACCCAGGTCGGCCCACTGATTCATTGCCAGGCTTTCGACAAGGTGGATCGCCATGTCAAAGAGGCCCTGTTACATGGCGCGCAGCGGGTCGTTGGTTCGGATCGTCCGCGTCCAACCCATGAGTGGGGCGCGTTTTACTCGCCAACCCTGTTGAAAAACGTCAATCCCAATATGCTTCTCTCCCAACAGGAAACCTTCGGCCCGGTGGTGGCTGTGCAGACGTTTGAAACCAACGACCAAGTCGTTGAGATGGCGAATGGAACCCCTTATGGATTAGCGGCTTATGTCTTTGGACAAGAGGAGCGGGAAGTGGCCGAATTGATCCGTCGATTGCATTTTGGTCACGTCGGATGGAACACCGGTTCAGGCCCAACCCCCGAAGCGCCATTTGGCGGGATGAAACAATCCGGTTTTGGCCGGGAAGGTGGGATTGAAGGTTTGTTGGAATTTTGTGAACTTCAGACCGTTGCCCGCAAGATTTAATAATTCCCATGTTGGGCTTGTTATTCGCCGGTCTATTGTTATACTTTTCGATTCGCGTAAATCAGGAATTATTGGAGTGCTTGAATGGCCGTAAAGTTACGATTAAAGAGATTGGGTCGCACCAACCGGGCGTTTTATCGCTTGAACGCGATTGATTCGCGTACCCCCCGTGATGGGCGGGTTATTGAGGAGCTGGGTTTTTACGATCCGATCGAGAAGGACAAGGCCAAGCAGTTTGTCGCCAAGCTCGATCGCTGCCGATACTGGCTGGACAATGGCGCGATTCCTTCCGAGACCGTTTCGTCGCTGCTGAAAAAGAGTGGAGTCGAACACAAGCAGCTGCGCCTGCCCAAGCCCGGCAAGCCCAAGGCGGCACCGGCCGAGGCCGCTAAGGCCGCCGAAGCGCCCACGGCTTGATGGTCACGGAGTCCCTGACGAAATTGGCCGCGGCACTGATGCGAGAGAGCCATGCCGCTGCGGATTGACATCCTGACACTTTTCCCTGAGCTGTTTGGGCCTTTTTTGTCCACCAGCATTCCAAAGCGGGCGGCGGAAAAAGGAAAAGTCGAATACTGCCTGACCCAGATTCGCGATTTCGCGACGGATGCCCACCAATCGGTCGACGACAAGCCTTTTGGCGGCGGCCCTGGGATGGTGATGATGGCCCCGATCGTGTTTGACGCGGTCGAGGCGACGGAAAAACAAGACTCCCGGCCGGCCACGCGAATCCTGCTGACCCCGCAGGGCAAGGTGCTGGATCAGCCCCTGATCGAACAACTGGCGGCCAAGGAACGGCTGCTGTTGATCGCGGGGCATTACGAAGGGTTTGACGAGCGGATCAGCCAGGGACTGGCCCCGCTGGAACTGAGCATCGGCGATTATGTGCTCAGCGGCGGCGAACTGGCCGCGATGGTCGTGATCGATGCGGTGGTGAGGCTGCTGCCGGGCGTATTGGGCGCCGCGGATGGAGCGGCCGACGAAACCTTCGCCGACGGCCTGATCGAATATCCCCAGTACACCCGCCCGCGGGAATTTCGCGGGATGGATGTGCCGGATGTGCTGTTGAGCGGCAACCACGGGTTGATAGCCCGATGGCGTCAGGAGCAGCGAAAAGAACGAACCCGACAACGCCGGCCCGATTTGTGGCAGGCATACGAGCGAAAGAACCAGGCGTAGGCCGCCCGCTGAAAAAATGTAAATCGGCGGCCCAACGGAGAGAACCATGACCAACAAAATCATCGAGGGAATCGAAAAACTGAGCATGAAAGCCGAAGTCCCACAGTTCCGCGTGGGCGACACGGTGGATGTCTCCTGCCGGATCGTAGAAGGCGAAAAGGAACGCCTTCAGGTCTTTTCCGGGACCGTCATCATGCGAAAAGGGGCCGGCACCAACGAAACCTTCACGGTTCGTCGCATCGTGAACAACGAAGGGGTGGAACGCATCTTCCCGCTTCATTCACCATTCGTGGCGAGCATCACCGTCAAGCGCAGCGGCGAATCCCGCCGGGCCAAGCTCTTTTACCTGCGCAACCGCGTCGGCAAGGCGGTCCGCCTGGCCGAGAAGCGCAAGGTTAAGAAGGACGATCACGGCTCCGAAGGGGGCGTCGAGACCCGCGAGCTGGCCGGTTCGGCCGCGAGCTGAACGGTTTGACAATCGAAAAACCAACAGGCCGTGGAGAAATTCGCTCCACGGCCTTTTTTCTGGATTGATGGAAATGTTGCGGGGCGGTGGGGGAGGCCGTTATTTTGTAGCGACATGCGAGAGTGGTTTCAAAATCTTTTCAAGAAAGCCCCGCCGCGGGATGCCCTGGGGGACCGGGGTGAAAACGTGGCGGCGCGGTTTCTGCGCAACCTTGGATACAAGATCATCGTGCGCAACTTCCGCTGTGCGATCGGCGAGATCGACATCATCGCCCGTGATGGGGACACGCTGGTCTTCGTCGAGGTCAAAACCCGCGTCAACGACGATCCGATGCCCGAGGATCAGGTCAACGGAACCAAGCAACACCAGATCACCAAGGCGGCCAAATTTTACATGGGCCGATATGGTGTGCCCCAGCCACCGGCGCGGTTTGACGTGGTGGCAATTGTCTGGCCCACGGGAAGATCGCCACAGATTCGGCATACGCCCAATGCCTTTGAATCATCGTTTTGAATTGATATTTGATCCTCTCTTACCCTCCCCCGGTAATCCGGGGGAGGGCAGGGAGGGGGTTTTGTTTCTCAGCGAGAATAAGCCCCCACCCCAACCCTCCCCCGGATTACCGGGGGAGGGAGAAATATGTCGAGATGTTCGAATTTCATGCACGGTAAATAGAAATTATAAACCGGAAGAAGATGGAGGTGTGTGGTGATCGACAGCCATTGCCATTTGACCGATCCGCGACTGGGGGAGCAATTGCTGGATGTGCTGGCGCGCGCGGCGGCGGCCGGTGTGGGGCGGATGATCACGGTGGGGACAAGCCTGGAAGATGACCGGCGTTGCGTTGAATTGTGCCGGCAATTGCCGCAGGTGCGTTGTGCGATCGGGATTCATCCCAATTATGTCGCCGAGTCAAAACTGGAGGATGTGGAGCAGATCGAGTTGCTCCAGTTGGATGGTTCGGTGGTGGCGCTGGGAGAGACGGGGCTGGACTATCATTACGGCCAGGAGACCAAATTGCGACAGCGTGAATTTTTCATTCGACAATTGGAATTGGCGAAAAAAGTGAATCGCCCGGTGGTGATTCACTGCCGCGAGGCGGTCGATGACACCCTGTCGATCCTGAATGATTTCACATCCGTGGCGGCATTGTTTCATTGCTTCACCGGCACGATTGAGGAAGCACGGCGAATCGTCGATGCGGGGTATTACCTGGGGTTCGGCGGGGCGGTCACGTTCAAAAAATCGGAGGCTCTGCGTGATGTGGCCCGCGAAGCCCCCGCCGATCGGTTCGTCATGGAGACCGATGCCCCCTATCTGACCCCCGAACCAATGCGCAAACAAAAGATCAACGAACCGGCGATGGTCATGCACACCGCGGCGGTGGTGGCGGCCGCGCGGGGAGTCGATGTCGATGAAATCGATCGTTTGTCCACGGCCAACGTCCAACGATTTTTCGGGTGGGGATAAGACAGGAATGCCGTGATGACCGATGCGTGATTTACCCCTGCATCGAGATGGATGCTTCCATTCGTTCGCTGGGAGCGGGCATTTCCAGGTGGTTTGCGGCGGCGGCGGCTTTTTGCTTGCCCAGATGATCCAGCAGCATGGCCCACGTCTCGCGCTGATAACGCAGCACGCTGAGTGCCTCATCCAGCGATTCAACCTTGTGTTCGATGCTCGCCTCGATCAACTTTTTGTATGCGAATGTGTACAGCGAGGACAACTTGGAACACAAGTCGGGCGATACATCATGTTTCAGCGTGCATGACAATTCGGTGATGATCTTCTGCGTACGGGAAATCAGGTTGTAACTCTGCTCAAAATTCCCCAGCTCCAGTGCGGCTCGCGCCTGTTCGCCAAATCGGATCGCCCCATCATAGAGCATCAACTGCAACTGCTCCGGCGTGGCCGTCAGAATGCGGGTGCGCAGATATTGTTGCGATGCCTGTGGGTTCATGTCGATTCAGGACAGGGTCCGTCCCAAGTTTGTATCGGCATTTTGGGGCGGTGTGATTTAGCTCGACTTTTGCCGTTTTGGGTTGGCTTACTGCGTCGGAATGTTATTTCTTGGAGCTTGAAGAACTCATCGGAGCGATAAATTGCATCTGGCTCAGGGCCTGTTGCTGGCTTTGCAACCCCGCCAGGACCGATTCCATATTGGCAAATTGACGCTCCAACCGGGTGCGTTTGGCCGCCAGCAGCTTGTCCAGCGAGTCGATGCGGTCTTGAAACTGGTTGGTGCGGTTGTCGAGGGTCTTGTTCTCCTGGATGATGATGCCGTTCACCGGATCGATCAGCCGGGTGATCTTGTCGCTCATGGAATAGGCCAGCCCCTGTGTGATGGTCTTCCCATCCACGGTGGTCTGCACGGCCGCAAAGAGGTTTTTCACCGCTTCGGGGTCGGTTCCATAGGCCGAGCGGAACTTGTCCTCGTCAAATTCGATATTCGCCCCTTCACCAATCTTGATCCCCACATCCGCCAACATGCGATATCGCCCCACACCGGCCACCACACCGGATAATGAGGCATACATCTGCGTCTGCACCTGCTGAATGGTCGCATCCCCCAGCAACAGTCCGGAAGTCTTGGTGTCCGAGTCAAATTTGGTCAGATCGGCGATGGAAGTCGCCACCTCATTAAATCCATCCACAAACGACTTGACCTCCTCAACGGCCTTGTCGGCGTTGCGGGTGACGTTGAGGGTGACGGGGCGGGTGCTGGTTCCATGCAGGTCGATGGTGACGCCTGGAACGACGCCGGCGAGCTGATTTCGCCCGGCGGTGATCAACAGCGGGTTGTCGGTGTCTGATCCACCCACAAAGACGGCCGCATCCTGCGCTTCCACCAATGTTCGCGTGGACAGGGAGGTGGTTCCGGTATCAAAGACAATCCGCCCGTTGTAACCGGCATTAAAACTGGTCAAAGACAGCCGATAAGGGGCCGCCCCGGAGCCGTCATTGATGATATTGGCCGACAAACCAAACCCCAGCGTGGTGATTTTCTGCTGCACATCCGCCAGGGTATCGGTGGCGGCGACGGTGAGGGTTCGTTCCATCGACCCATTGATCACCCCCGCGACGGCCGTCCCTTTGATCTGCAAATCGCTGGCGCTGGTTCCGTTGACATCCTCCACCTTCATCGTCCCCGCGCCGGCCGCGGTGTCGGTCAACAACAACCCATCCCCATTGGCGTTGATGGATGCGGTCACGCCGGCATTGGCGGCGTTGATCGCCGAAATCACATCCCCCATGTTCATGGTGGCGGCGTTGCCCAGGTCGATTTCCTTGGCGGCGCCGGCCGAATTGGTGATGCGGAACTTGCCCGGCGTCACCCCTTTGCCGCCGTTGTATGAGCTTAAAAGCGTGCTGCCGCCCACCCACTGACGCTGAAGATTGGCCCCATTGACGCTGGTTTTGGACCGGTCAAACGTGCCGACAATCCCCAACGCCGTGGCCGAATTGGTGCCATCGTTGTCTTCGACGAGCAGATTGCCCGTGCCGCCGCTGTTGTCGGTGATGCTGATCCCGTTTTGCGAGCCATTGAGCGTGGCGCTGATCCCCAGTCCCGACCCCGACAAGCCATCCAGCACATCCTGGACGGTTTTGGCGGTGCTGAGATCGACCATCGCCGTCTGCCCAAGTCGATTGGTGAGCTTGATCGATCCGAGCGTCAACCCGCTGCCACCTTTCAAGGCCGATAGCGAGACGCTGTTGAGGGAGGAGAGGATTTGGGTGCCGGTGATGACATTGCCCGATGGGGCGCTCAACAGCCCCAGATCGGCGGCCGCCATCGACCCGCCAATGGCCGTCAGGCTCATCGAACCGCCACCTCCGCTGATGTCGGTCAGGGTTATATGGTTGTCGCCGGGATTGACCGAAGCCCTGATTTTGCCGGCCTGCGCGGTGTTGATCGCATCCAGCACGCCGCCGATGGTCTTGACCCCCGCGAGGGTGATGTCCTTTGACGTTCCATCGGCCGCCACAAGGGTGAAATCCGCGCCGCTGGAGGCTGTGCGAACTCCGCGCGAGTCGTTCAACTGCGACAGCGCGGTGTTGATCCCCAGATAATTAAGGTCCGCCCCATTGATGGTGGATGAGGCAACCGAACCGGCAATCCCCAGGTCGGCGGCCGCATGTCCACCCGACAGGTCTTCAATCGTGAAATTGCCCGTTCCACCGGATGAATCCTGTATGACCACCCCTTCACGGCCGACCGTAGCCTTGATGCTCAGGTCCAGCGCGGTGTTGATCTTCTTGACCACATCATCGAGCGTGACGGCACTGGAGATGTCTATGACGGCCGAGTTTCCAGACCGATCCGTGATGCGGAAATTGCCGCGACGAATCCCCTCGCCGCCGCGAAGCTGGGCCAATGGCTGATTGTTGCGCAGCTCACCGCCACCCATTTCAATGGTGATCGTGCCGGCACCGACGGCGGATTTGTCATAATCCGCCATGCCGTTGCTGATGATCTGCTGGCTGCTGACCAGCCGGGCGACCTGAAACTGAAACGACCCGATCGCCGCCCCCGAAGCGGCCGTGGCGGTCAGAACATTCTCATCGCCGCTGGTGGCAAGGGCATTGTTGAATGTCGATGGCTTTTGCAGCGCCTGGGCATTGAGCTTGATGGATGCGAATTTGGTCTGGAGGGTGGTATAGGCTGTTTTTTGCTTGGAAGCGGCGTCAATGCGTGATTGCAGCAGGTCCTTGGGGCGCGACTCCAGGGCCATCAACTGATCGATGATGTCCTTGGAGTTGATCCCGCTGACCAGGCCGACGCCGGTGGAAATTCGTCCCATGATCGTTCAATCGTCCAATACGCTACCGCGATAAAGCCGCGACCAGTCATGGTCAAACGGATCATCATCCGCCCGGACCTGCTCCACATCACAGGCCATCCGGTCAAGGTTCTTATCGGCTAGGCAATGTGCCGCCCACAGACCTAAAAATCGCCTTTGAGCCTCCCGAACCGTCCGCAACCGCTGTGCAGTAGACGCGATTTCCCGCATGATCCGCTTCTCCTGGCTGTAATTCCCATTAGTTATCGGAACCAGATCGGCCAAAACTGTAGAAAATTGCCCGATCCATGCGCAAAAAATGACCCCTTTGCTTTGTTCAAGCAAAGGGGTGAGGAGGATCATTTGTATCTTGTCGGGTTTTTAATCCCGGCAGACCGCCATCGCTTCGATCTCGACCAGCAGTTCTTCATAGGCGAAACCGCTGACACGAATGGCCGTTATGCAGGGGCCGGGGGATGGATAAAATTCGCGCGTGATCTTTTCCATCGTCTGTCGGGCCTGTTCGATCTGTTTCCAGTCGTCCGGGGCGTAATAATAGATGTACAGTTTGGCCACATCGCTCTCATCAAGCTGGGCCTCATCCATCACCTTGCGGATGAAACGATAGACATTGCGCGTCTGTTCGGCCAAATCCTTGCCGACCGCCTTGGCGTTGGAGTCGGCCGAAATCTGGCCGCCGATGAACGCGAGGTTGTTGATCCGCCAACCCTGGGTGTTCATGTTCCCCTTGTTGCTCCAGTCCCAGTGGTTGGCCGGCTGAAGCCGCAGCTTGTTCTTGGTCCCCAGCACGCCGACCCCTTCAACCTGAATCAGTTCCTGATTGTTGGGCATGCCGGTGACGCGCAGCCCCGCGCCGGCGCCGGTGGGGCGGGCCATCCATCGCTCGCGCACGCGGTTCATCTTTTCCCAATATTGCGTGACGTTTCGACCTTCGCCCTGAAAGCGGTAATAGGTGTTTTGCCGCATCAGGTTGTGGCGATCCCCGCCGGCCGCCACCAGCAGCGTGTCGAGATTGCGGAATGAATTGTCGGTCTGGGTTTCAATGTCATCCACACCCAGCATCTTGCCGTTCTGATCCAATGACCGTTGGCCGCCGATGAAAACCAGATCGCCGACTTTCCAACCATGTGAAAAGGGGAGTTTTTTGTCCCAGTTCCAATGCCCCGGCGGCGAGAGCCGTTCTTTTTTTCCACCGACAACCGCCCAGGCATCGATCAAAAGCAATGCGCCCTGTTTTTCCAGGCCGCAGCGGACTTCGGTGGTGGTCGGGCCGGGATCGGTGAAATAATTGACGCGGACTTTGTTCAGGTCGTTAATGAACTTGTCCACAGATGCCTGATCGCCGTCGCAGGTGAAATAAATGTTGTGCTTCACAACATCCTTCATGCTCGCCCCGGCCGCCTCCATCACTTTTTTCAGCGACTCAAAGGCGTTGCGGGCCTGCGTGGCGACATCGTTGCCGACGACATTTCCTTTTTCATCCAGCGACATTTGCCCGCCGACGAAAATCAAATCGCCGACACGAACCGCCTGCGTGGTGGTGTTCCAGGCGCTGCCGCGATGATTGGGGGGTGCGATCAACTGCTTTTTCACGAAACTGCTCCTTTTTCAATCCATTTTCCGGATTTTGCGGATTCGATGGCGGCGGTGGCGACGACCACCGCGTTGTAACCATCTTCGATGGTGCTGATGGTCGGCCGGCTCTGCGTACGCACGCAGTGGGTGAAATAATCCAAAGCCGCCCGCAACGCGCCAAATTCCATGCCGTAAACGGTGTTTTCGTAATGTTGGTTGATGAATCGGTTGCCCTGTGGACCCAGGAAAGTGAAGCCCGTGTGGGGCATGACCAGGGAATAGCTTCCGTTTTCAAAATCGAGTGTGATCTGGTCGTTTTCCTCAACTGCCGGCTGGTTCGGGAGATAGAACCCACCTTCGATGAGGCAGGTGAGATTGCCGGGATATTCGATCAGGATGCTGATGCCATCGATCTGGCCGGGGGAAAAATGGGATTCCATGGCACAGAGGCGTTTGAATGGGACGCCGGCAAAGGCGTTGGCCAGTTCGATTTCGTGGCAGAGCAGAACATAGGCCGGGTGAACGCGGCCATAAACGACTTTGTGTTGTCGCGGGCGGCGATCCTTGAAGCTCATGTGATTCAGCCGGCCAAGCTGCGGCCGCTGGCTGAATATGTGGGCCAACCTTGATTCAAAGCGTAAACAATGTCCGCACATGGCGATGATGGACTGGGAAAGCTCCACCATTTTGCGTCCTTCGGCCAGGTCGGTGGCGAGTGGTTTTTCGACGTAGATGGATTTTTTGTTTTTGGCAAGAAGTCCAAATGCCTCGAAATGGGCATTTTCGGGGGTGGCGATGGAGACGATGTCGATGGAGGGGTCGGCGGCGAGTTCCTGCAAGGATGAATAGGCCCGGCCGCCATATTTTTGGGTCAGGTCGCGGGCGCGATCGGCTTCGAGGGTGTATAGGCCGGCGAGTTGCACCTGGGGCATGGAGGCGTAGGTTTTAAGATGGCATTCGCCAAAAGCGCCGCCGCCAACAACGGCGGCACGCAGGGGTTGATGAGTGGATTGAACGGACACGGGAAGCTCCAACAGGGCCTAAAAGGGAGATTTTACCAATTGGAAATTGGGTGTATAGGTGTGAGGATTTCGTGTCATTGATCGGCCGTGACGATCATGTATTTCTGGTCGGAATTTTCTGCGAGGGTGAGCTTAATGCGATAAATTCGATCCAGCCTTTCCCCAGCGGTACCCATCCATGTATACCGTGATTGTCAGATCGGTCGTTCCATGTCCATCGTGGGTCGGCCGGGATCGTCTGAACGCGGCCATTTTGTGATTCGATTGTTTGTGGGTTCAACGCCGTGTCATCAAGCTCCAGAATTTGAGCCAGCATCCTGATTTCCACACAGGGAAGATCGGGCAGAGTCAATAGGATCAGGTGTCCGCCCTCTTTGACCCATGACTTGACCAGCTTCAAGTCCGAAAGGATCGAAATTTCCTGACAAGGCCAGTATGCGTTGGGCAGCAGAACCAATTTTTTCATTCCGGTGAGATGCCGTGACCACGGGATAAAATCCGGATCGCCGGTGAGCCAGAAATCCCCATTGCGAGTGAATTGGGATTCCAGTTCATGACGAGGATCGACTTGATCCAAACAGTAATAGTGAACAAGTGACCATGGTTGATTGTTTTGTGTCGCGAGGGCGAAAGCCTCAACGTTTTTCAGTTCCCGCTCGAAGACCTCCAGGCAATCGGACCATGTGTAGGGCAAAAGGGTCGTCTGGTAATTATTGAGTGGGAAATAAGGAGGCACATCCGAGATCCCCTCGTACCCTCGCTCGGCATGGTCGCGATAGTCGCGGAAAAGTGTCACCGATGTACGCAATCCAGCCACGGCCTGATGCAGCAGACCGTGTTCTGAAGGATCGCGGCTGTAACGCATGAGCAATCCGGCGATCCGAGCCTTTTGTCGCAGGTATTCCACGGTCCACTTCATCGACTTCAGATCGGCGTGCAGCCGGGCAGGTTCATCGTGGGCCGGAAAATCGACCGATTCCATGCGGGCGATTGCATGAGAGAGTTCATGGGTGGACTGTTCGGCGGCATCGTCGAAGCGGTAATCGCCAGGCTGAATGGTTTGGCCCTGCAATTCAGCGCGCAGGGGGAGCAGGTCTTCGAGGATGTCGGTACGAATCACCATTCGGCCGTGAACGGAGCGGGCGATTCGCAGTTGCCCGAGCGTCAGTCCCGCCGGCAAGACGGAATGATTGTCGTAATGCACCCACAGGTGCTGTTGCAGGCGAGGCAGAGCGGCGCCGCCCGCTTCATAGGCGTCGATCATGGCGGTGGCGACTTGAGCCGGCAGGCCGCGATGTTGCGCCTGGCGGATCCAATGTCGTCGTTCCTCGTCGGGGTCGCGCACGGGGTCGAAACTGTATCGCCCCCAGATTGAATGATAGAGCCAGTCACGCTGCAGTTCGTCGCCGTTGAAGTTGCGATCACCGACGGCGGGCGTCCGCCAGGGCCAATGTGGGTAGATATGGACACCCTGTACGCCCAGTGCTTTGTAGTGCAGGCAAATTTCGCGGATATAGGCCGGCGGCGACCAGCGGAATGGTCCGATTTCGGACAGCATGTGCATGTTGACAATCACCGGCACGCCGGTGGCGACCCAATCCCTGATTCGGGCATCGGGCGCCGTGCCGGCGATCTGTTCGGCGTTGTGCTTGAGCATGGCCCACAGGTTGTCATATCGGCCGACGACATCGCGCTCGAATCGGGACGCCGACAGGGTGGACCATTGCCGGACCACCAGGGGTGGATGATGCGCTGTTTCATTCAACCCCGCCACCAGAACATCGGCGACGAAACGCTCCGCCTTTCCCGCCGGTACACCTTCGCCGGCGCAGGCGACAAAGCCCACATCGGGGAAGGCATTGGCAAAGGATCGGACGCTGTTGCGGATGTAGGAGAAGACCTGTTTTTCCTGCGCAGGCGTGAACTGGTTGTGGAGCGTGTTGAGCCCGTGGGCGCGGGCGTATGAAGGGCAGACGTAAATGTTGTAAAAGTGCCACAGGATCCGGATGCCGCGGGTCTTGGCCGCATCAAGCAGCCAACGCAGGTGAGCGGCGTTTTCGTGAAGGGTTGGCTCATCAACCTCAGTGACCTCCGGGTGGTTGTCGATGCGACAGAAATAGGGGAAGGGGTGAAAATTCCAGAGGGTGAGGGCGTTGAACCGGTTTTCAAACAGGAAATCGAGATATCGCGTACACCATGCCCGGTCAAAAAACCATGAGAATTCCTTTTGGGTGACCGGCAGGATGTACTGGCCTTTTTTCATCAGTTGCAGACAGGCGGAGCGCAACCGCAGGGAGGGTGATCGGCGGAGGTCCAGTGTCCGCGGGGGCAGGGTGCCTCGTACATCGCATCGCTCCAGGAATTCCCGGATGCCGTAGGTCAGGCCCGTCTCATCCGCGCCGACGATCGTGCCGTGGCAGGGTGGATCGGCCAGAGGGGTGGAAATATCCGATGATCCGGCATCGCCATGCCACCGGAACGAAGGATCGAACATTTCCGCCATGTTTCCACCCGGATTCCATGTCAACGTGAACCCCTGGGGGTCAAGACGTGGATCGTTTTCATCCGCCAGCCGGAGGGCCAACCGTGGAGAATCTGAAGGTGCGTCAGTGGGATTGGTTGCGAAGGAGAGAGTTTCCAGTTGAGTCAGCCAATTTCGCGCCGCGGCCGGCGTGATGCCTGATATCCGCAAGGTCGATTTATTTGTCATGGACATTGTGGGCACTCTATTGAATTACAAGGTCGATGCAAATAGTTCACGATGGACTTTTGCACCCACTTCGGCAGGGCAATCGCATTTATATTATTAGCGGTATTCATAAGGCCCGCAGAGCCTCTTTATCCCCTCCCCCGGTACTCCGGGGGAGGGTTAGGGTGGGGGTTTTTCCTCGAATTCGGCGATACGGCCC
>JADLBV010000101.1 GCA_020847545.1 Phycisphaerales bacterium | reverse complement strand
GTCATTGACCTGCCAAATCGTTGGCAGTGGTTCGTAGCTCTTTTTGCGTCTTGCCATCCATGGCTCCTGTTTGAGTTCCTTGGATAGCTATCGGCTGTTTATGGTGTTTTGAGATAGTTTCTAAGTCTTGGTGTACAAATCCAGCAGTTTTTCGGCCGTCCGCTGTATCGCATTCTCCTCATCGGCATAAGGCGCGGGCTTTTCAAAATAGGGATAGGCATTCGGCTCATATCCACCCTCGGCCTTGTGCCGTTGCGTGACCAGATAACCGGGCATGTCGTTGCAATATCCCAGCGCCCACACATCATGAATCCCACGTTGTTCGGCCGCGCGTTCGATGGCGAATCCGATCTCCTGTACCGGCTCACCGGGAACCGTCACCAGCAAAACCGGCCCAATCGCCACCGCCTGCATCCGCGACACCAATGGAGCGTATCCTCCGTCCGCCTGCAACTGCCCCTTCACCCGGTCATGCCAACGCTGATAAATGGGCAGGACGAATTTCGGCAGCGATTTTTGCAACTCATTCCATTTTTCATCCGGGTCGGTTGGCGAATATTCCAGCTTCAACTCGGCCGAATGGGATGAGAGACGGTCGATTTCCCTGGCACTCTGTCCCAGCGTGGCGCGACCCACCGCGCCGGCCAGCAGTTCGCCGCTGTGCATCAGTTCCGGCTCGGTGGCGTTGCGAAAACCCTCTCCCTGAACGTAGTTCGGCCGGATATTGGCAAAACAACCAGGCAAAAAGAGCGCCGGCGCGCCGGTTTTCGCCTCGATCACCTGTCGCGCCGCACCCGGATAGTCGGAGGATATTTTGCCGGTCGATCCCGCGATGCTGGTTGGGTGACACGAAAAATAAAACAATGTCGCCAGCGTCGATCCATCCATCCGATCCAGCCGCAGCGCCCTGGCGCGCGGGTCAAAGACCCCGGCGCGGTTGCCGCTCATGCCAACTGTTCCCGGAATCGGCCGGCGATTGGTGTGAAAATAAGTCTCCGATGCCCCGGTTGCGAACCGCACCGGCTCATTGCACGTCTTGACGCCCCGAACAATCGCATCCAACAGCCGCGATTCGACCATCCCGACAAAATCCGCATCCGGGATCAGGCTCAACATTGGCAACATCGCCGGCGCTGCGTGGGTGTGACTGGTCGCGATCAGCAATTGGAGCTGGGGCGATCCACAGCGTTTGCGGGCCTCATCCCGGATGTGATCCGTGAATTCCAGTGTCACGCCGATCAAATCCAGCGCGACCACCACCACCGGCGGTTCGCTCCCCCGCCGCAGCGCCAGCACCCGCCCTTCCAAGGGCAAAATCACCTCGGTGGATTTGACCTCGCTCAAATGCCCCTGCAACACCAACCCCGGCTTGGGGGTGTAATCAAACGACTGCACGGCGGCGAACATCATCTTCTTTACTCCGGATAAGATTTTATTTCTCCACGCTCTTCCACAGTTTACTTTCCACCTCCTGAAAATGCGAAAAGCTCTGGTCCACCTTCTCCATCAGTTTCTGAATCTCTTCCTTGCCGATCTCCGGATTATTGAGCGCATCCCGCAATGCCAGTGTGGCATCGTTGAGCGAGCTTGCCCCTTCCGAAAACTGCCGTGCCGCGTCAAACAGGTTCAGATTCGCCATCTCACCCGGCCCGGGTTTGTACAGCAATCGCCACGGACTGCGGCGGATTTCGGCGCTGGCCGCCTTCAGATTGTCGGCCGTGGTTTTCAATGAGACGATCATCCCGTCAAATTTGCCCCGATTGCCCACCACGATGTTCCGCGCCGACGCCGCCAGGTCGCGTGTGTGCGCCACGGTCGACTGCAAATCCACCATCGTCTTGTTCACCTGATCCAGCAACACGGGGAGCTTTGTTTTGATGTCGCCCGTGGCGGCGTTGAGATTCGCCATCGTGCCGCGGAAATCACCCTTGGTATCGCCGATCAGGTCGCGCACCTGCACCATCATCTCGGCCGCCCGGTCGGCCACCACGTTGTATTTTTCAACCATCGCCGGCATTCGCTGACGGAATTCCGCCAGCAACCCACCCGCCTCATCCGCCGTCTTGCCATAACGCGACAATGTGTCATTCACCAGCGGAACCGTGCGCGTGCGCACATCCGCCAACACGGCCTGCACCTGCGGCGTGATCTCCCGCAGCGCGTTCACCAACTGCGTCATCGTCCCCGGCCGCCCGGCCAACGGCTGATCGGCCGCCAGCGCATCGCCGCTCCCCAGACTGTCAAAATTCAGCCAACTCGTCCCCGTCACCGTCCCCTGAATGGCGATGTGCGCATCCTGTCGGATGACATATTTGTCCGGCATCGAAAACAAGACCACGATTTTGGGCTGATGGTGCGGATCGTTCGCATCGCTCACCAGTTCAATGCTCCGCACCACCCCCACCTTGAACCCCCCAACCCGCACATCATCCCCCACGCGCAGGCCACCCAGGTCATCACTTAATTCAAACCGCACCGACCGCATCACGGTGGGCTGCGTGAATTTCTCCAGCCCCTGAATCCCCACGATCACCGCGATCGCCAGAACAACCACCGTCACGATGAAAATGCCCGCCTTGAGGGCGTTGCGTTCATTTGCCATGATTCACCTGCAATTATCAATAATCCCAACGAACTTCTATATATTTTCGCCCAGCAAATCCCGTTCATACTCCCCGCCCCGGCGTCGATCCGTCAACGGACCTTCGGTCAACCCATGCACAAACTGTCGAACCAGCGGATCGGTCGACATCCGCATCTCATCGGGCGTCCCCGACACCACAAATTTCCCCCGGTCCAGCAACACCATCCGGCTTGCGATGCGAAACGCCGAGTCCATCTCGTGCGTCACCACCACGCTGGTCACCCCCAGCTTGCTGTTCAGATCCCGGATCAGATTGTCGATTTCATGGCTCGTCACCGGGTCCAGACCGGCCGAGGGTTCATCATAAAACAGGATTTTCGGATCCAGTGCGATCGCCCGCGCCAAACCGGCCCGTTTTTTCATCCCCCCCGACAATTCCGCCGGCATCTTCTCGGCGTGTTCTCGCAAACCCACCAGCTCCAGCTTGATCTTCACCATGATCTGGATCGTCTCCTCCGGCAAATCCGTATGCTCGCGCAGCGGCAACGCCACATTGTCCGCCACGCTCATCGAATTAAAGAGCGCCCCGCTCTGAAACAACACCCCGATGGAGGTCCGATACGCCGTCAATTCCTTCGCCGTCATCCCCCCCAGACTCTTTCCAAACACCTCGAT
>JADLBV010000144.1 GCA_020847545.1 Phycisphaerales bacterium | reverse complement strand
ACGCTCCCACACCACAAGCTCCCGGCCGCTGGGCCATTGGTAGCGGATAATGGGTTGATCTGGATACTGGGCAATGGCCCGATGCACCTGCGGCTTGGTGTCCAACAGCCGCTCGCGCAGCAAATTCATGCGGGCTACTTCCGTATCCGTCGCTTCAACATCTTCCACTGCATCCGACCACTCCGGGGGGATAACGCCGTTGAGCACCAGGTAGCTTAACGCCTGCTGGCGGGTCAGCAGTGGCCCCTCTGTATTGAGCGCCCCCGCCTGGTAGAGCGTCGAAGCGATTTTGGCGTGAATCTCGCTAATCGTTGCCTCGATGTGACGCCCGCGATCATCCCGCTCGTCATACTCCAACAACACGGCCGCTGGCAGCTCCTTCTGCATCTGCTCTTGGAAGGCGCTGAAGAAGTCCATGTCACCCTTGCGCGTGGCCCGCTCTACGCCAACCTGCGTTTCCGTGCCCCGGCCGAAGCTGCCACCGCGCACGGGCCAGAACTCTTCAGGCGGGAAACGGAAAAGCAGCGCATAGAGATACATGAGCAGGTCAATCGCCTCCTGCCGCTTGAAGTTGTCTGGCAGGCTGGACAGCGCCATCAGCTTGGCATCGACTTGCTCCACCGAGGAACCGGCCAATACGGCCACATCGCCGAAGTATTCCTGCTCCAGACCATCCAGCTTGGCCCGGCGTGATTTCATAGCCGTGTTCCACTGGTCTTCGGTGATGTTATTCAGGATGATCAAGCCCTTGGGCGCGCGTGCACCCAACTTTTCTTTGTCGTACTTGTAGACGGCGACGAGAATTTCAGCCAGCTCGCGCGCCATGGCCACCGCGCTGTAGCCCACCGGCATGTCCTCACGGATGCTGGGGTTATCGACGATGCGCAGGAAGTCACCATGCCGCCAATGCTGCATCTTGCCCTGGGCAGGATAGTAAGCCAGGGGGAACTCCTGCAAAGAATGGGTCTTGCTGCCCCTGGTCCGCACCTTGAATCGGGTCGGATCAGCTGACCACATCGCGCGCAGCGGGCCAGCTGTGGTAACGCCAGCAGACAAGCGAGGCGGGGCATCGCGCCCCAACTCGCAAATTGCACCGAATGAAGCAATGTAGAAGCTGCGAGCCATGCGGGTGATGTATCGACGATACCCATCGCCAAAGCGCGCCCCTGCCTGCCGGTCGGCATCGTGGAAGATCGCTTTTGTCCGGTTAACCTGAATCTTTCCGCCCGTCATGCTCCAGCCACGGTTGCGAATAAGACTGGTGGCCTGGCCTACCACGCCATTCAGATGCGGCTCGCGGTGCAGGAACTTCTCATGCCATTCATCGAACTTCCGCGTGTCTGCACCATAATCAGGCGGGTGATCCTCAGCCCACCGCAGCAGGGCCGCAAACGTCAGCGCCATTGGCTTTTCTTCGCCAGAATAAGCAGGCTGTTTGCTTTCCAGTGCCTGCTCAATCGCTCTATCTACTGCTGTGGCCATGTAGACCTCCCATCTTTCTGTTTAGGAATGCGGACTTTGCAGATACGCCGCTTGGGTTGAAACGGCCGTACTCTGATTCGCGTGATACTCATAGGCTGGGATGTGGATATCGTGTATAAGCCACGATATCCATCTACCTGCTCCATGCTGGCCAACGCTTTCTCGATTTCCGAGGAAGTAACATTCGAGATAAACATCCAGCCTTTTTGCCTTGCTGAACCCCTCATCACAACCTCGCTTTCTTCTGCCGCTTAACCAGCGCATCCCGCCCATGCGGTTTCGGCTTTAACGGCCGTTTGCGAATGGGCAGCACTTCAACCCCATTAGCAAAGCTATCCCAAACGCTCACACCTAGCTTTTGTAAAGCTGCCAGCTGCTCGGATGCTGGTGAAAAAAACCGCAGTAGTCGGCCCAACTCCGCCTCCTGCTCTTTGTGCAAAGCTTCCACTTCCGCAGCCGTCATAATCACTCGCCTCACCCCAGGCAAGGCGACGGCTGACGCGCCTGTCATCATGCTGGTTGCTTTCACAAACTCGCTTGCACCAATCGCCATATCCATGAGCTTCCTACCTTGCCCAACCCGTGGGCCGCATCGCCGCGATCGCGCAGTAGTTTTCAGCATGGGCGAAATGGTCATCTGCATCACCCACATACCGCGCAACGGCCGTTCCGTCCGGCTTCGTCTCTACTACCCGAACGGGCGCCAATAAATGCTTGTGATAATCCACCACGCCCCTAATGTTGGCGGGTAGAATGTTGCTCTTGTCGTAAAACCGGGAAAAGGTAATGTCCAGCGTCCAGGTGCGGTCAGCATTCACATTGCCGTGCCGGGCATCCCACTGCACCGGCCCGCTCTTCTTGGCGCCGCTCTCAGTACCCACGTAGTGGCACAGCCACACCTTCTTGTCTGTGTGCCCAGCCTGGAAGGCGCGAGCGGATCTCGTTTCCGGCAGCGCGTCGATCACACAGGTGGCCACCTGGTATTGGTGCATGAGGCGGCCAACCTCATCAAAGTTCATCACGGCTCCGGCGAAAAGCTGCCGCCGCTCCCCTTTGCCGTCTGGGCGCGCCCGGATGACCACATGCAGCAGCTTGCCCACATCCACGCCCATAGCCGCACCCGCATCATAATCAACCGGCCCATGAGCAAATTCGCGCTCACATGCGCGCAAGTCCTCTACGGTCAGACGGCCACCCTTTGGCGTGTAGGGCAGTCCCAAATCCTGGTTAAACGCCTCGCGTCGGGATGTCTCATCGACAGTGTTGAAGTTGAGGACCACGGCGAGCAGTGGGGTGTGGCCAGACATCAACTTGGTGGGATGGAACCCAACCACGGAACGCCCTGGATATCTGGGTACCCACTCGCCCTTGGCCAGCCGGTCCAGTTCCTTGCTGCACTTTGTGCAGGCAATGTAAGCCCGGTCATCTTCCTGGCCATGCCACACAATCGGCCGTTCCAAGTCATCCCACACCTGCACTATGTTTTTGATGTCCAGCTGCTGCCACTTGCCGCAATGAGGGCACGGGACAAACCATTCCCGCTGATCGCTCACTTCCCATTGCGCGTGAATGCCCACCCCGTGATAGGTCGGCGTGGATGCCTGACGCACTTCCTTGATTGGGCTGTGGCCCAGGCGCTTACGGCCGATTGGCATAGCCCGTTCGTCCATCTCGTCAATCTCATCGCCAACCAGGATGTCAACAGGGATAGACTTCAACTGCCGGGCACGGCCGTCATTACCCACCGACCCACCGCGCAGGTACAGAAAGTTTTCCCGGATGCGCTTCAGCGTTACTTTGTCAGCACCGCGCTGGTTTTTGGAAGCAGAAGCGCCCACAACAATAGAAGCCAGGTACGGACTGGCTTCCAACGCTGGTCCAAAACGCGACTGGCCAAAGTCACTCACGTCCGTGTTGGTGGGCATCAGGTACAGCACGTCGGCGCTGCGCTGGTCACATGCATGCAGTGCGTACGAGATGAGCAGTTCACTAACCCCAATCTGGCCCGCTTTCATGTACACGATTTCCCTGGCCACCTCAACAAACATATCCACCAGGTACTTGTGGTTCGGTAAATCAAACCACTCGCCCGGGCGCAGCTGCTGGCGGTAGCGACAGTTCCACGTCAGCAAATCAAGGGGATTGCCGCCGCGCCTGGTGGGCAACGGCCGTTGCTGCCGCCGCGCCTTCTTCATCAAAGCAGAGGCGATTTGGCGCTTATAGGCCAGCTGATTGGTAGCCGGAGTGATTGGGGCAGGTGAAACCATTTACTTAAACGTGTAGTTGATCAAAAAATGTGATAGCCAGAAAACCGCTATCACAATCAGAAGGATGGTGTAAATTTCCATCCCTTTAGGTTTAATTTTCGAGAACAGATTCTTCATGAGCCTCCCTCACTAATTCCCCTTCGATGATGTTCTGATCAAGCGGAGCAATCTCGACTTTGGTCAACATATTTGCAATGAAGTAGTCCAGCTCCTCCTCACTCATGTCATCAACGATCGGGTCCCCTTCTGGTTGATTGATGCTATGATTCACATCCACACTGCCCGATGCCCGCAAGCTCACTTCTATCGGTTCATCAAGGCCGAACATATCCCGTTCGTCCTTCAGCAGCTTTCTTACTAACTCTAGATCCCCGTCTGCCCAGGCGCTGCGGCGAAGATATTCCAACTCGGCGGCCACCCTGGATTTTCGGTCCGCCAGGTCCTGCACAGCTTGCTGCCGCCACTCCTCTTCCATCAACTGAATATCCGCGTTGATGGTCCCCAAACTCCACGGCTTCCGCGTCTGCGGGTTGTAAATTTTCTGGGTTGCTAACGCTCGCTCAATCTCCCGCTGCTTCAACCCCCGAAGCAAAAGATGAGCAACTTTCTGGCGACGTGCAGCAACAATGGCGGCGTTCGGTTGTCTCCCCATTTCAGTTCTTTAGCCCTGCCTGCCTCCGCTTAACTTTCACGACGATGCGAATGACACCCTTGCCTTTAACCACATCCACCCAGTTCCCCCACCGCTGCCGGAGGTGTTCTATCTCCCGCTGGCTACGCTCAGCGCTGCGCATGTGGGCATTGCCACCCTTGTGGGCAAACATCTTGTGATGCACAAAAGCAAATCGGGTGTCTACAAAGATGATGCGCTTCTCCAGCTGGGCACGAAGGCAGAAGTCTATATCCGCCCGCATCCGGAGCGTGGTGTCATACTCAATGTCTCGGCCAACCACCCCAATAACAGAACCGACCCATCCCGTCATATTGATGGGATCGGTCGGCTTGTACTTGCGCACATCTCCACTGGTCTGGGCAAAGCCGAAGATAGGGGCGCCTATTTCACTGGCCACATAAGCAGCGTTTTCACACACCTGGGCAATGGCCCGCGGGTCGCGAATGACACGGGAGGCCGTCTCAAATCCTGCCACAACCTTCAGATAGCGAACGTCGTCATCTACAAACAAGATTGCTTCTTCATCGAAGTGATCCAGCACCCACTGGCGGATAGGGGCAATGCCGCCATCCTGGTCATGGGCAATGACCTCAATCCGCTCCGGCAGCGCCTGGCGGTACAAATCGTATTCATGATCATGAACAACAACAGTGGCCTGGGGGAAAAGACGGAGTGCATGTCGGCACTCCTCGGCACGGCCGCGACTGGGGATGACAACCCGTAATGACAGGTCGCTCATTGATCAATCCCCGTCAATAGGTCCAGCAGCGCCGCACCTTCGATGACGCGGCACAGCCCCACCTTCCGCGTTTTGCGCGAAACGGTAAAGCCCTGCTTGATGAGCCCGGCCTCTTTCAATACATCCAGCGCCCTGGACCAATCCAGGGTGCTGCGGAACATGACCATGAGGTAGTCATAGTGCTCAAACGGCTGTATAGCCATCTCGGGCACCACGTCGTCGACGACATCTTCCTGGCCATCTTCGTCATCAAAATACCAATCATCTTCGCCGGTGAGCCGGGCAAACTCGTCATCATAAAACAAGACGCTGAAATCAGCGCCTTCCTCTACCGCCTGGGCGGCTAGCCTGGCATCCCACGCCAGGTCAAGTTCGTTTGTCCGGTTATCCGCTACAGAGTATTCCCGCGCGCGCTTGTCAGCTGGATCGTCCAGATCCATATCACGACGGCGGGTGGCCACCAGCACATCGCCGTCCGTCTCTACAACGATGACCTTCTTCACCCCGGCATTCCTGGCCGCCTGAACGGTCTTGTTGCCGGCCATCGCCTTATTCTTCTTGTCTAGCGCCACGCCACGAGCTGGGCCAAAGGTGTTCAGAGAGAAATCCATAACGGCCGCACCGCGCACCGTTCCCATGTTCAGATTGCCTCCATCTTCGGCAATCTCATCGATGTCCATTTCTTCAACTACGTAACCTGCTGGGGTCTGCTTCTTTGTCATACGGCCGTCCCGTTCTGAAATATTTTGAAACCATCTGAAACTAACTGCAACCATTATAAACAAACTTTCTTTTTTCTGTCCACAACCACAAAAATCGCATTAAAAACGGCCGTTTGCCCAATCCTGTGGTCAGTAGGGGGAATAGATAAGCCTGCCAAGGAAAACCGTTGCAGTGCCTTTGCAAGCCGACTTGCGAAAGCTCGGGGGCCAGTATGAATAGATGGGTTCAATGCACCCGCGCGAAATAAGCGCCTTTACAGTGCCTTTGCGAGCCAATGACCTCTATAGTGGGGTGGGGGGAGTTTTGAAAATTCATCCGCAGCACCAACGGCTGGTTGGTGGCCTCATGCGACCATGTTGAAAATTAACTTCGTGGAGGCTTTGCATGGATTGCGGAATTGATTGGAACCTAATAGTCAGCATATGGGCGCTGGCCATCATGGCGCTGCTGGATCAGATGCGCAAAAAGTAAGCCCCAAAAACAAAAGCCCGCCAGTAGGTTTTGGCGGGCTTTTGCTTGGGAAGAGGAGTTAAAAGAGTAGAAAAATCACCTGTACCCTAACCAATCAAGATCATGTTTGTCAACTACTTATTTTGACGCCGACGGCGAACATACAGCTGCTGGCAGTATTTGGTCACACGCTCCGGCCGTGGCTCATACACTTGTTGGAAGAAGCTGGCCACACTGCCGTACATCTCATCAAACACCTGCCATAACCGGCGCTCGGCGGCTTCGGCCGTTTTGTAGTTACGCTTCAACCGCTCCTCGCCACCATACCAGTTCACCAGGTCGGTGTGAGTGATCCAGTATTGCTGCCACTTGCCAGCAGCGGGCACCTGCAGGCCGTTGGCCGCCCACTCGGTCGGCGCAACCTGGCGGATGCGCGACCGGTTTACGTTGTACATGTACTTGATTCTCGAAAAGTCTTTTGTGGTGTCCATTGGTCTAATCTCCGTTTGCTTGGTGAATATGCTTTGATCCTAGCGCAGACAATTCGCCAACGGGAAGTCCTACGCAGCGCCAGTTTTCCCAAATTTCAATGCCAATTTTCACCCTCGCCAAACGGCCGTTCCACAGAAAAGAGGCGGGCAGCTCACGCTACCCGCCCAATTGAGAATCACTACATACTTAATCCTCCTCGCCAAACACAATCCGTTTAATCAGGCTGTCAATGTTCAGGTCGCTGCTCAAGAAACCGTGATCACCGCCTGCACGGATTTTCAGGTGGTCAATCATGTACGCCTTCACGTACTCGTCATCCGGGAAAACCTGCTCAATCAGGTCCACTGCCTGCTGAAGATGGTCCCGCGCCTCTTCCAGCATATCTAACCGTTCAAACTGTCCTAACTCTTCATTGGTCATTGGTCTAACCTCCATGTGTGGATGAATAAGATGCTTTGATCCTAGCAGTCAGAAAACCTGACGGGAAGGCGTTTATTTCCAAAGTTGACAGGTGTAGCAGGATGGTTGACAGGTTACGGCCGTTCCCCAAACTAAAAGCGGGCAGCCTCCATCTACCCGCTTGCCTTAATAAATGATGGTTAAATCATCCGAGCTGCCAATTCTGCAAAGCTGTACACATGCACCCGAAGCGCTTCTAATCGCACAATGGCTTTCAGCATCTCTTCAGTCAAGTTTGGCAGGCCGTTGGACTCAACTCGCGCCAGGATACCGTTGGTTTCAACTTCGTTTTGGACATCACTCGCCCAACGCGAGATGGAACCGGCTAAACCGTGAATCGTGTTTATCAAGGTCTCCTGGTCACTGACCAGCATATCCGCCGTCAGACCTAAAGCCATCACTTGCTCGCTGGAGAATAATGTGTCTTCGTTTCCCGCCAATGCAAACACCTTATCGACGACTTCATTTGCCTTTGCCAAGAGTTCTGTAGTTACTGTGATCATGTCAACCGTCCTTGTAATGATGGGTGTTAAGATGCTTTGATCCTAGCAGTCGGAAAACATGACAGGAATGCGCTTATTTCCAAAGTAGACAGGTTAAAGCAGATGGTTGACAGGTTACGGCCGTTTGCCGCAGTCAGCCAGCATGAAAGAATACCGATATACCTTGCCAACATCTCTCAACCTATCCAGAGGAGGAATACCATGAAACGACGCAGACTAATATTGATTTCCGTAGGATTGCTGGCCCTTTGCTGCCTGGGGGCGGTTGTATCATCCGTCCTGTTTCCAGACGAGGATGCAACTACAGAAACGGCATCTATAGAGCTGACCGCCACTGTCGTGATCGCTGAAGACGAGCCAGCCCCAACCGCACGGGCGACGGCCACAACTAAACCAACCAGCACCACGCCTCCGACTGCCGTTCCGCCCACAAGCACCTCTGCACCCACGGCCGTGCCTACAGAAACGGCCGTTCCGCCCACAAACACTCCAGATCCCGGCGCGCTCACCGATGAGGAAGCCGCCTACAGAGACGCCATTGTGGAGATTGCTTCGATTTACGGCAGCACTATCACACAGATGGGCGAGTTGCTAACCGAAGTAGGCAACGACGTTGGACTGCTGCTCAATGACGACTGGAAGCTTGACATGACCATTGTATTGGCCACGCTTCTTTTTGCGGGCGATGAGGTGCGTTCACTTGAGCCACCGGAACTATTCGAGCCACTGCACGAACATTGGCTCAATGTGGCTGGTCACTACGACCTGGTTGTCGAGTACCTAGCAGATGGGATAGACACCTTCGATGTGGAAAAAATCAACCAGGCCAACGAGCAAATGTTAGCCGGGCAGGAAGACGTCTTCTTGGCAATTGAAGAAATCGAACGGCTCACCGCCGAGGGCGTTGATTTCTCATCACCATAGCGGGCCAATCCAGAGGCCGCAACCATTTGGCTAAATTCTAGCGATTGCGGATACTTGTTTGGCAAGACTGGTGCCCAAGCTTTCCAGTGCCGTAACAAGCAAACACAACTGAGGAAGGTTCATATGCCGCTTCGCCACAACTTAATAGTTGTCACCGCCGTGTTAGCAACGGCCGTTTTTGCCTTGCTGTTATTATCAACAGCAGCGCGCCCACAAACGGCCGTTGCTGGCAACGCTACCCCAGATAGTTTTAACTTCCTGCCACTTGTGCTCCGCTCCGAGCTGCCCACTGCGACCCCCACTGCGACGGCCACGGCTACCATTCCGGCCCCGACCGTGGCTCCAGCAAATGTGCAAATCACCCTCATTGTCTACAACCCAGCTGGCGATGATGTCCAGGGCGAGTATGTCCGCATTGAAAACAAGGGTGGGGCAACGGCCGTTCTCACCGGTTGGACCCTAAGCGATAACGATAGCCACGTCTATAACTTTCCTGGTGGATTCAGTTTGTCGCCAGGGTCGGCCGTGCTGGTCTGGGTAAAGAGCGGGACCAACAATGCCACGAACCTCTACTGGGGCAGCGCCCAAGCGTTCTGGAATAACACTGGCGATACCGCTTACCTGCGCAGCGGCGGCACGTTGGTGGATTCGTGCAGTTATGCGGGTGGGGGACCGCAGGTTAGTTGTTGATATGAAACGGCCATTTTATCATAGCCCACATGGAGATAGAGCAGATGGCGAAATCGCCCCTCGACTAGCATGCGACAATACGACACGAAAACAACTAGGTAGCTGACATAAATGGCAAACGAAAATAAAGGCTTACATACAGCAAAGCGCAATAAAAAGGACGAATTCTACACACAGATCGTCGATATTGAGAGGGAGTTGCGGCATTACCGTCGTCACTTCAAAGGCAAAGTGGTGTACTGCAACTGTGACGATCCCTATGTTAGTGCCTTCTTCGAGTATTTCACCAAGAACTTTGATTTTCTGGGTCTGAAAAAGCTAATCACCACCTGCTATAAGAGTCAGCGGATGGATCTGTTCAGTCAGAACGATTCAGAAGAAGCCATCAAGTTGGAATACACGGGCGGCGTCCCAAACAGCCTGCCAACGCCGGACGACATTGGCGTAACGGCACTCCAGGGTGACGGTGACTTCCGCAGTCGGGAGTGCATCGACATCCTCAAGGAAGCGGATATTGTCGTCACCAACCCGCCGTTTTCCCTGTT
>JADLBV010000100.1 GCA_020847545.1 Phycisphaerales bacterium | reverse complement strand
GGGCCGTATCGCCGAATTCGAGGAAAAACCCCCACCCTAACCCTCCCCCGGAGTACCGGGGGAGGGGATAAAGAGGCTCTGCGGGCCTTATGAATACCGCTAATAATATAAATGCGATTGCCCTGGTTTTTTTGAGGTTCAAGTCGCTTGCAATGGTGAAAATAGCGGATAAACTGCTCGACTCTGAATTTTTGACCAAAGAGGTAGCAATGCCACGGGTATGTTATTTTACAGGTAAGAAGACGACATTCGGCAACCAGGTGACCCATCGCGGCAAGGCGAAATATCTGGGCGGCGTGGGGACCAAGATCACCGGCATCACCGCACGCAAGGTGAAACCGAACATCCAGAAGGTTCGCGCCGTCATCGAAGGGCGGATCGTCCGGATCAAGGTCAGCGCCAAGGCGATTCGCAGTGGGCTGGTTGTTAAGCCGGTGAAGCGTCGCTACAAGAAGCCGGAAGCGGCAACCGCCTGAACGGGTGCAAATTAGAGCTATTATCCGCAACCCACGGCTACATTGGCCGTGGGTTGTTCATTGGCCGAAGAGTTCTTGGATTTTTTGGGTGATGTCGGGGCTGCGCATAAGGCTTTCGCCAACCAGGGCGGCGCTGACGCCCGCTTCGGACAGTTTGCGGACATCCTCGCGCGTGTGGATGCCGCTTTCGCTGACCAGCACTTTGCGATCCTCGACCAGCTCGGCCATGCGAAGGGTTGTCCCCAGGTCGGTCTTGAATGTCCGCAGGTCGCGGTTGTTGATCCCCAGCAGGCTGTAGCTGCGATGGGGGAAGCCGATGACCGCATCGCGCACGCGCATCAGGTTGTCCAGATCGTGCACCTCGATCAGGCAGGTCATGTGCAATTCGGTGGCGAGAATCTGCAAATCGATCATCTGGCTGGTTTCAAGGCATTCGGCGATGAGCAAAATCGCATCCGCGCCGGCCGCCCGCGATTCCCAGACCTGGTAGGGGTCGATGATGAAATCCTTGCGCAACACCGGCAGCCGCACCTCGTCGCGGATCTGGTGGATGTATTGAAGGTTTCCCTGAAAATATTTTTCATCGGTGAGGACGCTCAGGGCGTCGGCGCCGGCGGCGGCGTAGGTGCGGGCGATCTCGATCGGGTGAAAATCGGCCCGGATGACGCCGGCACTGGGGCTGGCTTTTTTGACCTCGGCGATCAGGTTTAATGGTTTGTTTGTCTTGCGGGTGACGGCATGGAAAAAGTTGCGCGGCCGGCCCAGGGTATCGATGGTCTCCTTGAGCTGTTCCAGAGGGGCGGTGAGCTTTCGCTGGGCGATTTCTTCCCGTTTGGTTTGGACGATCTGATCCAGAATGTTGCTCATAGGAAATCCAGGGCCATGATTCTACAATGCCCAACCCGGTCGGCGAACTCTATGCCGCCGGCGGGCAAAGTCAATCGCGGGCAAGGGATGATGGACAATCCGAGGAATTGATGGATCAACTGCCGACAAGTGCGGTCATCATTGTGCTGGCTTGGACGGCCCTGGCGGTGGCACTGGGGGGGTATCTACTGGCCCGGCGGGGGGTTCGCATTGCCGGCCGATCGCGCATTGAACCGCCGGCCAATTTTGGCAACCTGTTGATCCTCTTTTTCATTGTCGCGGGGGTGTGGATCGGCATTCCCAGTTTTCTTGGTTCGATGCGGGGTAAGGAACTTTCCACGGTTGAAATGGTGAGCGTGGGCGCGGTATCCAATCTGGTCGGCATCCTGGTCTTTTTCATCGGCAACGGCGCCATGCGGCGGGGGGGGATGGGGGGGTTGCGGATGGCCGAAGGGGGGATTCGGCGCGGCATCGGGTGGGGGGTTGTTGGATTGCTCCTGATCGAACCGTTGATCTTCTGGTCGGGGGTGTTGACCGAGTGGTTTTATCGCAAATACGGGATCGAGCATCCCGGCGCCCATGAGATGCTCGAGGTGCTTGGGTCGTCGCATAAGTTGTGGTTTCAAGCCCTGATCGTGGTCACGGCGGTGGTTCTGGCCCCGATTTTTGAGGAAATTCTCTTTCGCGGGTTGATTCAAACCCTGATTGGTCAGGGTCGAACGGGAATACAAACGCCTGAAAACCGGCCGAGTGTTGGACGGGCGTGGCTGGCGATCTTTTTGAGCGCCCTGCTGTTCGCTTCGGTTCACGAGCCTTGGACCATGCCGCCGATTTTTGTGCTGGCGTTGTGTCTTGGGTACGCCTATGAACGAACGGGCAACCTATGGACGAGCATAACGATGCACGCGTTGTTTAATCTGGTCTCCGTGGTGCAATATCAATGGCTCATGATTCATTGATGGTCGATGGGCCGATCCATACAATCCGATCCCATGTCACCTACGATTGATGAACAGATCAGCCTGTTGCAACGCCGCGTGGAACGGATTGTGCCGGAGGTGGAACTGCGCCGAAAGCTGGAATTAAGCAATAAAGCAGGCCGGCCGCTGCGGATCAAATTGGGTATGGACCCAACCGCGCCGGATGTGACGCTGGGACATTGCGTGCCATTAAAGGTGGTGCGCCAGTTTCAGGAATGGGGGCACAAGGCGGTCCTCATCATCGGCGATTATACGGCACGGGTGGGGGATCCATCCGGCCGGAACACCACCCGGCCGGTTTTGTCGGGCGAACAGATCGACTCCAACGCCAAAACCTATGTAGAGCAGGTGGGGAAAATTTTATTGACCGATCCGAATCATCTGGAGGTGCAATACAACGGGCAGTGGCTGTCCAAAATGGACTTGGTGGGGATTATCCGGCTGTTGAGTCAAAAGACGGTTGCACAAATGTTGGCGCGTGAGGATTTTCATAACCGGTATCGGCAGGGGGTGGACATTCGTTTGCACGAACTGATTTATCCGCTGATGCAGGGGTATGATTCGGTCATGATTGACGCGGATGTGGAAATGGGGGGGTCGGATCAATTGTTCAATAATCTGGTCGGCCGGGATTTACAGGCCGAGGCCGGGAAGAGCGCGCAGGTGGTGATGGTGACGCCGCTGTTGGTGGGGACCGATGGACAGATCAAAATGTCCAAATCAAAGGGGAATTACATCGCCGTGACCGATCCGCCATCGGGGGCGGATGGGATGTTCGGCAAGATTATGTCTTTGCCGGATGCGCTGTTGGAGAGCTATTACCGGCTGCTTACCGACCTGCCGATGGAAGGGGTTTTGGGTCATATACAAAAAAGTCCAAGGGATGCCAAGATCGCGCTGGCCAAGCATGTCATTGCGTGGTTGCATTCACCACAGGCGGCCGATGGCGCCGAGGCGGATTTCATCAAGCAGTTTGTGAAACACGAGGTGCCGGATGATATACCGCAAATCGCGGCGGGGGGGATGAGTCAGAAATTGGCGCCGTTGATTGTCAAGGCGAAACTGGCCGCCACCAACAGCGAGGCGATCCGTAAAATTCGCGAAGGGGCGGTGAGTCTGGATGGGAACAAGATCACCGATCCGCAGCAGGAACATACATTTTCCGCGCCGGTGGTGTTGCGCCTGGGGCGGCGGTATGTTCGGATTAAGCCTTGACCGCTGATCCTTCCAGATCAGGGATTGGCAGTGTTTCATGGACGCCGAACATATGGAACGCGTAAATATGATAAAACCAGGGAACCTTCTCGAGGATTTCCTGTTGGGTGTGACGGATTTTTTCCTCGATGAGTTGTGCCGTGAAGGCATAACCATATGTTGCGCCATATCCCAGGCTGGGATCGTTTCGCGTGGTCTTCAATGCAACCTGTGAGTTGCGCAATTCATCCATCAGCACATCCATCGCTTTCAGACAGGTAGAGCGAAGTTGCTTCAATGTACACGGTACGGCGGTGACTTTTTGTCGCAGATTCTGGAAATGGGCCAGATTGAAGGCCGTGCGGAACATGCACCCGATCAGGCGGGAGATGCCGATTTCCTCATCGAGTCGTTTACGGTCGGTACCATTGGTGGTTGGTCGGGCTGAATCCAGCAATTTCACCCCTCGCTGCCATTGGCGATCGATCTCGCCCATTCGCCGTTGCATGATTTGCCCACCGAAGGGTTGGGTCCATGTCAGGTCGGTGAAAAATCTAGGTTGGCGCGTTGCTTCGATGCGTTGGGTATCGGTAAATCCCTCCTCCATGCACGGATCAACCGCCCAGAACTCTGCCGACAATCCCATTGGCGCGCTCAGATCAAACACAAATGGGTGGGCTGGTCCGATGCTGAATGGCCCGCGAAAATAAGGGAAACCGGTGATACCGCCGCTGTACGGAAATTTGGAGAACGCCTCGCTGAACTGATTCCATGCCCGCACCACCGGTCGTGCGGCGGCGGGAGAAAAGTCGCGGGCGGCCAAAGTGTTCAACAGTCGACCGACTTCGGGGTTTTGATCCCAGTTGAAATAATCGACGATTTCATCGGTGCGTTGGGCGGCAAACCCGTAAAATCGCCATGCGGTGTGAACCCCGTCCAGATTGGAATTTCGCAATTTGTGATACCGTTCGGCCCAGCGCTGCATGATCGGGATGCGGGGGATGTTGAACATCTCGATGCACTGGGAGGTTTCGGTGCGGGCCAGCATTTTTCTTGGCGGGTTCAGGCTGGCCTTCCGCGTTGACTCAAACAACGACGACGGGCCCATGTGGCTGATGGAATAATCAAAGACGTAACTGCGAACACCGTCAACATTGATCCAACCATCTTTGGCAAAAGCCGTCAGACAGGCCGTGGATGGATGCAGTTGGGAGATCATCGAGGATTGCGTCTTGGCATCCCCCCAGGTGAAAGCGCTGTAAGGCCAAACCATGACCTGCGCATCCGGTTTGGCCGCGATGGCCCCTTCGACAAAGGCGTTGGAAAAACCCGCCACAACGCGGTCGGGCGATATTTTGGCGCAATGCGGGCAATTGGTGCCGCTGGCGGGTTTGGGAAATGGGCGTGTGTAACAATGAAGATAACATTCCCCGCCCACGATCAAAACCGCGCCGGCCAGGCTTGGGACGTCGTTGAAAAGCTGATGTGAGGATTGGCGAATCAGCTCCAGAACGGCCGGAGAACTGGAACAAAGACAGTGCATCCCTTTCATCCAGGTTTGCGCGCCGCGCAATCGGGTGGATTTCATGAACAAGGGGTGGTCGGCCGGTTGAGCCAACAGGCTGACATGAAACAGAAGCCGGATGCCAAATTCACCCAGATAGTTGGCCGACCGCTGCAAGTCCGCCTGACGTTGTCGCCAGTCCGGTCGCGCCAACTCTCCGGCGATGTCGGGGGTCATCAGGTCAAACCAGTTCATAAACAGGAATGTGGCGTTGTACCCGTAACGGGCCATGTTCAGGAGATATTCTCGCGGCAGTTTCAGATAATCCCCTGGCTGATCGATCGGATTGTGTAAAATCGGACTGGTGATCCGCCAATCCCATTGCGGCCGGCGGCCAAATTCGCCCTTGGACAGCATCGGCGCGCGCCGATTGAGCATTTGACGTCCGAGATGAAACAACGCTCGCATGGCCCCTTCATCATCCGTGGCGATGATCTCGACACTGTCGTCATCGACAATCAACCGATAGCTTTCGCGCGGCGACGTAGTGTTGCGCTCAATGCGCACCGTTAGCGCAACACCACTCCTTTTCGCCGGTTTGATTGAGAAAGTCTGTCGCAACAAACCGGCCAGATCATCCGCCGCCAGTCGACTCAATGGGCCGCAGGAGTCATGAAGGTTGATTGACCAGCGGGAATCCAGTTTCACCTCATCCGCCGACGCACGATATGGGCCGGCAAAACGATAGGGGTGCGAAGTCGTCACCTGCTGATATAGATTGGGCGGCAATGCCTTCTGAAACGACACGTTGGAATTGGAGTTTTTCAAATTGATACTCATGCTATCTTGTCAAAAGATTCAATAATCCTTGTCCACCACTTCCAGCAGACGGGCGGTTCCCGCTTGGGGTAATAGGACGGTCAGTTTCGCCTCATTGCTGTTCCATTGGGTTGTGACGGTATCGGGGCCGGGAAATGTGCATTTGATGGTCGGTCGGCGGCCGCGCAAGTGGGGCAGGGAAAGGTCGATCCGGGATGAATCTCCTCCCAATCGCCAGATCGCGATATAACACTTGTCCTCGCAGCGCAATCCGAGGCTGACGGCCGAATCGCCAAAGGCGGGCAGACCCATCGGCCAAAATGGAACCGAACGGGGAATGTCGTGGCGGAACCGGCGGTAATAATCCAATGCCTGCTTGACGATCAGCCGGTTTTCAGGGGTTAGATCGGACAATTTGCCGCTTTGATGCACCCGCATCAGCAGGGCGTTGATCATGTTGAAAATGACATCCTCCCGGCTGCAGTCGGCCAGGGGATAAGACCAGACGGCCGACTGTTCAGGGGCGACCGCCGACAGCACCGAGGCGACAACCACGGCGTTTTTGTGCAGGTCCGTCTGGTCGGTGCTGGATTGGATGCTGTGACGGCTGAGCATCGCATAATCCATCCGCAGGCCGCCACTGCCGCAGTTTTCGATCACCAGGTCGGGATAGCGCTCAAAAATACGGTCAATCCATGCCAGATAGGCGCGGTTGTGATCCAGCAACCCCGCGCCAAGGCTGTCGGCGTTCATGTCCGTGCCCGGTCCGGCGTTGATGTTGTAATCCATCTTGATGTAGCCGACGCCATATTCACGCACCAGGCGGTCGACGACCTTGTCGGCATGGGTTTGCACGTCGGGATGACGAAAATCAAGTTGATATCGCCCGTTGTCGATCGCCCGTTTGCCGTTGCGGTGAAAAAACCAGTCGATGGGGAGTTGATCGGCCAGCGGACATTTGATTCCCATCACCTCGATTTCAAGCCAGAGGCCCGGCGTCATGCCGCGATTGCGGATGTGGTCCAGAACCTGCTTTAACCCGCCGGGAAATCGGGCGTGTGAGGGCATCCATTCACCCACCGCATCCCACCAGTGGCCATCGGCGTACCAGCCGGCGTCGATCACAAAATATTCGCATCCAACCTCCGCCGCCGCCTCGATCAGGGGCATCAATTTTTGAGTGGTTGGTTCTGCGGTCAGACAGTTCATGTAATCATTGAAGATGATCGGCAGCGTGTCGGTGTCGCGGCTGGGTCTGCGCATGGCACGGCGATATTTCGTCAATGCGGCCACGGCCTGATCAAAACCACCCTCCAGTCGTCCCACGGCAACCGGAACCGACTCGAATCGATCGCCCGGTTGCAACCGCTTCATCCAGTGGTTTTCATTGAATGTCGGGCCACCGGCGCACAGGTACATGAAATCGCCGCTTTCGCCGATTTCCCAGTGCCAGGAACCATTGTTTTCAATCTGCCAAAAGAGGATGGTGTTGGTGTCGGTGTTCTCATACATCCCCATCGGCAGGTATCCGTTGCACGACCAGGTGCCGGTGTTGTTGATGGCGATTCGCTTGGTGGTAAACCCCTGCCGGACATCGCTTAAGCCCAGTTCATGCGGCGTGTTGCATCGCCATTGGGCTTCACCATACCAGGTGTTGTGCGGGAGATGGAGGCGGCTTTTGACGTGCCGGGAATGTGTTCCGCCGATATCCAGGCCGCAGAGGCAAAATGAAGAAATATATTCCACCGCCAATGATTGCTTGCCACGGTTGACCAACTCCGTCCAACAGCGAACCACCGGCAGGCCGGCATAAAACTGGAAATGGCTGATGACCGTCAACCCATCATGCGCCTGCTCGATTTCAATCTTTCGGCCGATGGTGTTGCGTTGGTCGCGATGGCTGACAAATTTCAGCAGCCGACCGGGGGAGGTTCCGGTGTATTTCGAGCCGTGATGATCCATCTGGTTTTCGCCGGCAATTTGAATTTCCACCAGTCGGAACTTGTGTTCAAATTCCTTAATTATCGACAATTCCTGACGGGTGGGGGGGCCAAAATGGAGGAGTCGAACATCCCCATCTTCGATCACCTGTAGTTTCAGTTGCAGTTGATCTTCTTCAAAGAGCAGTTCACCCATGGTTCCACCGAAAGAGTTTTATACCCACCCTATTCATATATGGTGGACAGTCTGCCGTTAGATTTCGCGTTTGTCCAACATCGTCATGGCGGGGGTCAAATAGAGGGAGTATGATCGGATCATGGCTAGGGATGGGAAAGGAAACGATTCACCGCGCATCACGAATCGCCGTGCGATGCACGAGTATTTCATCACCGCCAAGCTGGAATGCGGATTGGCTTTGGTGGGCAGCGAGGTCAAGTCTTTGCGTCAGGGTCATGCGCAATTGCAGGAGTCGTTTGCACGGGTGGAAAGAGGCGAATTGATCCTGCACGGATGCCACATCGATCCGTATGACAAGGCCGGCAAATATGGCCACGAACCGTTGCGTGAACGCAAGTTGCTGGCCCATCGCCGTGAAATTGTTCGGCTGGAAGAGGCCACCAAGGAGCGAGGAACCTCGTTGATCCCGCTGGCGATCTATTTCAAGGAAGGCCGCGCCAAACTGGAACTGGGCGTGGCCAAGGGCAAACAACAGCACGACAAACGGGATGCCATCCGCAAACGTGAAATGGACCGCGATGTCCGCCGGGCGATGACCCGAAGGCAATGAAAATTGGCCGCCCGTTATTGGATTTCATTACCCCCCTACGTCCGATAATCCATGTTATGTTAAGCTCAATCAATCCGGCACATTTCTATGATTTGGTTGATCAGCATGAGCATCTTTATATAAACAGCGCCGTACTGACGTTGAAATGTGCCGCCAAGGTGCGAATGTTCGACTTGCTCAATTCCCGCTTGCCGTTCAGGATCAACGACGCCTGGCCTGTTCCGCCCACCAGTTTGCCCAGCGCCACGGTATTCATGCCGTGTTCTTCCATGAGGTGTTTCAATGCCTCAAGAGGTGTCACATCGTTCTCTTTTAAGAAGTGCGAATGTTGCTGGTCGTATTCCCGCACCAAACGGCCAAGTACATCGGTATAGTCGCTTTGACCGGCCGACAGCCCCGCATCGGCCCGGCCGATCAAATCAACCAGAATCGCTGTCGCCTCTGTATATTCATCACGGCTGCGAATTGGGCGCAGGGGGAAACGTCGCACCAGCTCCAGATAGTCATCCGGCGTCCGACGATATTTTTTGGTTATCATGCTCATGGTTTACCTCACATATTTCTTTGAGTATTGGGCATGGGTCAACAATTCCACGATCGCCATTTCCTGCCGACGGTACGATATCGCCACAATCAGGCGGTAGCTGTTGCCGCCGATGTTGAAACAGGTGAAATTCGTTCCCTTGATCGCGTCGGCGGAGGGAATGCTCTTTCGCATGTCCACAATATCCGACCAGATTCCGGACTGGGCTATCCTGATCCATCGTTCCATGGGTTTACGTGCGGGAACATTTGCCTTCAGGAACCCATCAATCATGGCCCGGTTCATGATTTGCACTGGGGTATTATACCTCAAAAGTTAGCAAAATGCAAACACCAGTTTCCTGATTCGCAATATCATGATGACGGCAACGATCTCAACGAAGCGGCCGCGCAGGAGCCGCCAAAGCCGGTGGCCAGCGCCATACTGCGGTGGACGGGCTTTCGTTGCGATTGGTCGCTCAGGTAGACCCTTTTTGTCGGCATCGGCTGATTTGTGTTTGGATTGGGTGGGATCGTTGAACGTTGGTGGCACAGCCAGTTGATGAGGATGGAAATCAGGCCGGATGCGCCCAGGCTGTGGCCGAAAGCGGCCTTGTGGGAATATAGAATCGGCTGATGACTGGAGCAATCCAAATCAGCCAACGCGCGTTCAATGGCCTGTAATTCGATGGCATCGTTGAGCATTGTTCCCGTGCCGTGTGCGTGGATCAGGTCCACCGGCCGGCCGGCCAGAACGGTTTTAAGAAGATGGTCTATGGCAACGGCTTGAGGATCGGCACCTGTCAGGTGAGTGGCATCGCCGCCAAGGGCGAATTTGTCGATGATGACCGGGGTTCCATGCGCCATTGAGGCCACTGGCGGGGGGGATAAGGAGGAATAATCGGCTTCCAGGCAGATGGCGGCGGCGGCTTCGCTCATTAAAAAGCCGTCGCGACGTTGGTCGAATGGCCGACATCCCCCCCCCGCCGACGATAAAACACGTAATCTCGCAAAACTTCCCAAAAATAAAGGATGAACGGAGGATTCAACCCCAACCACCAAGACCCGGTTGGCCTGTCGGGATTGGATCAATATCGCGGCGTGGATCAATGCGTGCAGGCCGCTGGCGCACGCTGCTGAGTATGTGTATCGCGAGCCAGTGATGCCCAATTCAGTGCAAAGGTCCGCCGCCAAGTCGGCCAGTCCGCATAAATTTGAAAATTTCGGCGGGTGGGTGATCCATTGTTCAATCGGGCCTTTACTGGTGCCGACAACCAGGGCGGTTTGTTCATCAGAAAGAATCGTGCGGTCCCACCCTGCCTGAGCAATGGCTTGTTGGGCGGCCAATTTGGCCCAATGCAGCGCCCGGCCGGTTGGAATCGCATCCTCCGATGGGATTTGGCTGTGGGTACGGATCGTTCGGCCGGCACACAGGGCATCCCAGTTGGATTCCAGCGTGTCCGCCAATGGGGTGATCAGCCCCCCGCCGCTGATTTTGGCGGCCGGTGACGAAATCGAATCGCTCCGGTTCATCGGGATGGAGCCGCCGCGGCCACTTCACGTTCATACAGAATCGGGATGCGATGGTGTCCGGTGTGACTGACCCGGCTGATGGTGGGCGACTCGCTGGTTGGTTCAACCCCCCCGCCATCATACGCACGCCATTTCAACCCCAGATCCATCACCATCTGATGATCCATTTCGGGCTTGCGGCCATAGGTGGTCAGATAGTTGCCGATCATGGTGCTGTCGGCGCCGGCGAAGAAAATCCAGCTTTGCAGGTCGCGCAGACAAACCTCTCGCCCCCCCGCCACTTTCAGTTCCTTGTCAGGCAGGATAAACCGGGCGATGGAGATGATTTTCAGACATTCCATCGGATGCAGCTTGGGCATTCCTTCCATCGGCGTGCCGTGAATGGCGTTGAGGAAATTGATCGGCATCACATCCACTTCCAACTCGCGCAAGGTGAAGATCATGTCCAGACGATCTTCCCACTTTTCGCCCATGCCGAAGATGCCGCCGCTGCATATGGAAAGCCCGGCCTGTTTGGCGTTTTTAAGCGTCTGCACACGCTCGCTGAATGGATGCGTGGTGACGACGTTGGGATAGTGGCGCTCGGAGGTTTCAAGATTGTGGTTGATCCGGCGGATGCCGCAATCATAGAGGAATTTGGCGGTTTCGGGGGTCAATGCCCCCAGCGTGGCGCAGGCGCGGGTCTTGCCATCGCGGGCGATTTTCATCATCAGGGGTTTGAGCCAGTCTTCCAGCTCATTGCGGGTCGGCCCACGACCACTGTTGACGATGCCGAAGCTGTCGGCCCCCACCTCGCCGGCGTGCAGGGCGCTGTCGAGAACCTGATCATCGGTCAATTTGGCCTGATCCTTGGCCGGCCCATCGTGATGGGAGGATTGGGCGCAGAACTTGCAATCCTCGCTGCACCCCCCCACCTTGGCGGCGACGATGGCGCAGAATTTCACATCCCGTCCAACGTAATGAATGCGAATCTTGTTGGCCCAGTAAAACAGGTCGTAAAGATCATCCCCGCCGATGGCGACCAGTTCGGACGCGGCGTCAGGGGACAACGATTCACCTTCAAGCACGCGCTGTGCGATGCGTGCGATGCGAGAATGCACGAAAACCTCCTTGGGACAGAATAATACTCAGCGTGTGCGAAACGCGTTCATAATCGGCTGGGCGGCCCGGCCGGTCAGTCGGCGGGATGCCGGATCGTATGTGAAGACGCCGAGCATGCCGGTGCGGTTGTCCAGAATGTAAACACCATCCCCACCGGTTTGGACGCGGGCGGTGACAACCTGGTAATCCCGATCCTTGACCGACTCGGCGGCGATCGCCGGGGTCGTGGCAAACCAGTTGGCCGCCAGCAATGCCGTGGCGGTGAGGGCGAAAAATGCGATGAGCAGGTTTTGTTTTGTCATGATCGTAATCTCGATAAGAGCTTGGGTAACAAAATTTCGTCTTAGCGCCGACCGCCGCGGTTGGAGGATTCCATAAACCGCGACAAATCCAACGGGGGCATGACACTGACATCGCGTCGGCTTTCATCCCAGGTCAGCCCGCCCAGTACGCCGTTGGTCATGTCCAGGACATAGACCACCGCGCCGTTTCCGCCGGTGATTTCACCGGGGATCATCAGATAATCCGACGGCCTCGCCGCCTGCGCCATCGCGTAATTTGGCGTGGTGGACCGTGCGACCAGAACGACCAGCAAGAAGACATTCAAGGCGACCAGCGCCCAGAGAATGCGGGATTTCATAAAATTCTCCTGTTTGGAACCTTTTATTAATGCCAGATGTTAATCCAGATGCGTCCGTTTTGCGTCCTTAAAGAGTACCGACAATCCCACGAGTCCTAAAAAGACCAGCAAAAACCAGGTGGTGCTGGTTCCCCCTTCGATATAGACGGTCTGGGGGAATCCTTCCAGTCGGGCATCGGTATATTCCAGCTCCTCCTCGGTTTTTTGACGACTGTTGGCCTGCGCCGTCGGTTGGAAGGCGGGCAGGATCAATCCCAGCAGCAGCAATACGATGGTCCAGCGAAACAGGGGTGGTCTCATATCGGCATCATAACCAGTTTTCGAGCGGGCGGGCAAGTAATCTGAAATCGGCCGCGGGGATGCAGACCGTCTCCCATTTGACCGAACGCCGCCGCATGTGGCTTCGATATTCGGCCAGATCGATCCCCATCATCCAATACCAGCGCTCCTGATGCAGAAACATCCCCGGCTGTTCGAGCAATGGCGGGTCGATCCAATAGATGAAAGTCAGGACGGCCTTGAATCCATCCCCAAAGACCTGCTCCCATTGCATCAGATCGGTGACATCCTGCTCGGTGGCCCAAGTCTGAAACCCACCGGTCGAGGCACGCGGCCGGCCGCACATCTGCCGACCTTTGACATCGACCAGCAAATTCGGCCCGTTGGGGCTGTAGACCACAAAATCAAAGCTTTTGAGCCGGGCATTGGAAAACAACGCCTTTTTGGCCTCATCCACCGCGACATAGGGGACTCGGCGCTGGCGCAAAAACGCCTCAAAAGCGGCCTCGTAATGAACCTTACGGTCGGCCATGACTGAATTTTATATCTATTTCCCTGCCCCGCCATAGAAAAATAGCCATTACTTGCTTAATTGCGGCAGGGACAATCGCCTCCCATTGCCATTGGATGGTGGAGATGAGGTCAACGGCAGCATGAGGTTTGGTTTGAGGGCGATCAACCGTCGCGGCGGCGGGCGACGGCGTGATTTTTGCCGGCGGGATTTCCGCTCTTTGGCCAGTTGTTCATCGGCATAGGCCTGCAACTGCTCGGCACTGGTGAATAGCTGCTCAAAATTGTATTCCCCCCCATGAAAATCGCAGTTGTCGGTTGAATATTCCCGGCAGATGCGGGGTCGGGTTTCATAAATTCCGCAGCGGTTGTCATTTTGCAGATGCTTGCACCGGCTCATAAAGCCGATGTACCACTGCTTATCTTCAATGAATATGACGACATTTTCGTGGCATAGATACCAGCGGATGTCATCGAACTGGCGGCGCGATTCGGGATTGTCGATCGGAAGCGCGAAATACCGGCAACAAAGCGCCGAACATTGATCACAAAGACACTCACCCATGGGCCGCGAAATTTACCCGATCCCCCCCGCCCTGGCAAAAACAAGCCCATTCCATCCACCGGCAACCCGTCCATCACCCCCGCAAACCCGATGGCCGTATTTTCGGTTCGGAAATGACAATGAATGGGTCAAACTTGTACACATTCGGGTCAAACCTTCACAGTTTCGGATCATGCTGATGCCGATGACTTGCACGACCAAACAAAAACGGCTTATCCTGATGGCTCAACTGCTCTCGCGAAGCGTTTTGCCACCAAAGGAGAAGCCGCATGCTCAGGATCGGAACCTGCCCGTCGAAAGT
>JADLBV010000099.1 GCA_020847545.1 Phycisphaerales bacterium | reverse complement strand
GACCTGCTTCATCACGTCACACAAATGGCATCCCGGCCTGCCGTATAAAATCACTTCATTCATGTCCGGCCCGCCTGTTGCGAGAGGAACCGATAACTCTCCACCGCCGCCGCCCGCGGGTCTTGCGTACAGGTGTACAGTTCAACGGTCATAAACCGGTTGTATTCGATTGCCCGCAATGCATTGATCAGTACCGGCCAGTTCATCGTTCCATGCCCGGGGACCAGGTGATAATGCTTGCGGCCGGGGATGTCCTCCACATGCAGGTTCCAGATGCGCCCCCGCAGGCGATCAATGGCCTGTGGAATGTCCTCGCCGATCACCTGGCAATGGCCCACGTCCAGGTTCGCCCCCAGTCGGGGGTGATTCAGCCGGTCGATCCACTGTCGCAGCTCCTCCACATATTCAACAAACAACCCCGGCTCGCATTCGACCCCCACGTCCATTTGCAACCGATCGGCACAATCCAGGATCGGTTCAATGGACTCGATGAACTGCCGGGCCGCCCTGTCCGGCGGCATTCCACCCAGCATCCGGCCGCTGGTGATGCTGATGTTGGCCGATCCCAGCTCTTTGGCCAGTTCCAGCGTCTTTAAGATCAGCCGGATCCGATCTTCCCGATGCCGGAGATTCGGCGAAATCAGGCTCGGTTCAAAATATGGTTCCGGCGGGGCGTCTTTCCAATAGCCGAACGAACAGTTCGCGTTGACGTTGCTGACCTGCAATTTGAGCCGTTCCAACCGCCGCCGTATCGCCGCCACCTCTCTGGCATCGACCGCATCGGGCCAAAGGTGGGGGACATCGGCCAGGACCTCCACCCCGGTAAATCCGGCCGCGGCAATTCCTTCCAATGCCTGTTCCAGCGAAAAGCGGGTATATGCGTTGGTGGAGAAAGCCAGTTTCATGGATGTATTCCCCCGTCTTTAGACCGCGAATTCCCGCCGGTATTTGCCGATCAACGCTTCGAGGCGGTCGCGCGGCTGCAGGGCGTAAAACAGCTCGCGGTCGAAGATGTTCTGGTCCTCGAGATCGGCCGCCTGGGCCTGGCGGTAGCGCTGTTCCCATTCCACGATGGCCGGCTCCCGGACCGCCCGGTCCAGTCGCCGGTGCATGGTGCTGAACAAGGCCGACCGTTCCATCGACTTGCGCGGCAGCGCCTCGATCTGCCGGACCATCGCCATTTTTTCTTCCCCGAGGATGCTGTGCCGCAGACGATGCCCTTCCTGCTGCAAACAGGGCAGGCACACCCGACTGCGCCCCACCGCCAGCGGGAAATAGAGCGTTGCGGTGGTCACCGCAAATGTGGGCGGCATGATGCCAAAATGCCGGGCCATCAGGTCGTTGGCCACCTGGTCGTACCGCCCGCCGCCGATGCCGTGGACGAATTGATCCACCACCAGCAAACGCATAAACGTCGTCAACATCAGCGCCCTGGGAGAAAGCCGCAGTCGATGGGTTCGCAGCCAGGCCGCCAGTTCCTCCGCCGCCATCCATCCTTCTTTATGCGGGTCAAATGCAAATCCATCCCCGCCGCACGGCAAGACCCAGCGATCCTGCTGCTGGTGCAGCATCGCCCGCCGACGCCGGCCCAATTCCAGGTCATCCACCCAGAAAGGGGATTCGCAGCGATTGTCCTGTTGTTTCAAATCCGGCATCGGCCGGCCGGGGTTGTCGATGCGGTATGCGGAACGAAACGCCCCCAGCGCAGCGTTGTAATCGGCCGCGAACGCCTGGGCGCGGGCCATGATGTGATGCGCGAAGACCAGGTACGACGGCGATTGCCAAACCGGCGATGCCACCAGCGCGTGATGTTTCAATCCCAAGTCCCAGTCCAACTGGTGCATGGCGTTGGTCAAGGCGGCGGACAATTTGGCCGGTTCCAAGGCCAGCCGGCGCATGGATGAAAGAAACGGCCAGATTTGCATCGACGACTCAAACGGCCACGCCCCGGCCGAACGCCGCAGATGCTCCTCAAGGTGCTTCAGATGTGCCGGCGTCGGCCCATCCAGCAGCCCGCTCCACGCGGCCGTGGGCAAGCCGGGGTCATCCGTCAGCGGTTCATTGCCTCCAGGCCATCGCACATTCAGGTGCTTTGGCTCATCGGTATCCACCGCCACATGCACCGCATCCCCCTGCAACTGGTCGGCGGCCATCTGGATGAGCACGTTTTTCACCCATACCCCGGGATGATACAGCTCGGCCTGATGGCCCGTGGCGATGATCGGGCGGTCGGCCTGATTGTGTCCCAGCCATTGCCGCTGATGCCGGCGCAGCTCCGACATCGCCACCCCCTGAATCAGCGCCCCCGCCCCCTTCAGCAACTGATTATTGCGTCGGGTGTCCTCAATAACCCGCCGGGGTTCCGGCCAGATCAGCACCTGACCATCTTCCGAAGGCGCCTTCCATTGCGGATAATCCATGGCCAAGCGCCTCATTGCCCGCAACCCGTACAGACCTCGCCGGCCTGTTCGGATCGCGCCCCCAGTCGCTTCATCTGGTCACACAACACCTCTTGATAATGCCGCAACCGGTTGCCCGCATCGTCAAGCATCCCCCCGAAATGCCGGTTGGGGTCGTTGTAAATCAACCGAACCGGAATCTCCGTGATCCGCAGCCCGGCCGTAAACGCCTGCGGCCAAAGCTGCATCGGAAACGCATATCCCGGCTCATCCAGTTTCAGCCGGCGCATGGCGATGATCCGATGGGCCTTGAATCCGCAAAACGCATCGGTCAATTTGGCGTCAAACAGATTGTTGATCAACGACGTGATCGTCGCATTGATCGTCCGCCGATCCCCCGGCGGCAGATCGTTGTCCGCCATCGCCCGCATGTATCGCGACCCGCTGATGATGTCCCATTGGTCTTCCTCGATCGCCCTCACAAAATCCGGGATGCGCTCCGGCTCGTGCTGTTCATCGCAATCCATCGTAATCACCCAGTCGTAGCGGTGTACATCGGCAAACGCGAACGCATCGATCAGGCTCTGG
>JADLBV010000098.1 GCA_020847545.1 Phycisphaerales bacterium | reverse complement strand
TTCAGTTCAACACGGCTGACGAACCATGGCTCGGTCAAACCCAATATCCGCTGATAAAGCTGCGTATCATGCATCACAGCATGCTATCATGCCCCACATCACCCACTCAAAAGCCGGATGGACCAAATTTCTTGATCCCTTAAATTTCTAGCTTGGGAAAACAACGCCAATCTGTTTTCGCATCTCATCCAGCAGGCGCATGTTTCCGATGGAATCTTCGGCTGACAGGCGGGGTGGGGAATGATCCAGCACGGTGGCGGCGAAGTCGTCGGCTTCGACGCCATACAAGTCCATGCCGGCGCTGATGCGATGGGTTTGTCGCGGCGGGGGGCCGGGTGGGGCATTCTTGGGCAGGTCCATCCTTGGTGGCGTGCCGTGGGCGACGGTGAATTGGGCATCCACCGCGGGTGGTTTCCAGGGGATGGGGATTTCGATGTATCCATCCGTGCCGCAAATATAGGCCGTGTTGTCGACCTGGGTTTGCATTCCGCAGGTGAAACTGGCGAGAATCCCATTGGGGAAGCTCATCGTGGCGACGACCAGATCATCCACGCCGTGCGGATGAATATGACCCGCGGCCGAACAGGAACTTGGTTCCTGTCCCGCGATCAATCTCGAAAAATCAATGCAATAACACCCGATGTCCATCAACGCGCCGCCGGCCAGTTCACGATCAAAACGAATATTGCCATTGATGCGCCAGGTGCGATAGCAGAAACTGGTGCGAATCAGGTTCACCTGACCGATTTCACCTCCCTTGACCGCCTCCAGCACCGCCAATGTCAGTGGGTGCGATCGGTACATGAACGCCTCCACCAGCAATTTTCCCGATTGCCGGGCGACATCAAACATCTCCCTGGCCTGCATGACATTGGACGCGATCGGCTTTTCACACAACACATGCTTGCCGGCCCGCAACGCGGCCAGTGTCCACGAATGGTGCAGTGAATTGGGCAATGAAACATAAATCGCATCCACCGAAGGATCGTGAATCAGCGCTTCATACGTTCCATGCGCGGTGGGGATGTCAAAATGATCGGCGAATGTCTGGGCCGCCACCCCCGTCCGCGATCCCACCGCCGCCAGCGTACAGCGATTGGAGGATTTAACCCCCGTGCAATACTGGCGGGCGATGTTTCCCGTGCCTAAAATCCCCCATCGCAATCGATCACCCATCGGCGGCTCCATGCGTTGATTTGTTGAACCTTCGCGTACTATAGTCAAGCTGTGCTTTGTGAATAGTCCCGTTTAACTGAAAGGAACACGAAATGAGCGATGTCATTGAACTGCTGGCGACCGGCGCTGCCCGAAACCTCGATCTCTTGAAGATGACCGTGGCGGATTTCTCCGAAGCGGATCTTTTTGTCCGTCCTGTCCCCGGCGCCAATCACGCCGCCTGGCAGATCGGCCATCTGATCGTCGCCGAGACCAATCTGGTGAATGCCTTTCGCCCGGACACGCTGCCACCCGTCCCCCCGGCCATCGCCGAACGATTCACCAAATCCACCGCCTCCATCGACGACCCGGCCAAATTCGGCGTCACCAAACAACAACTGCTCGATGCTCTGGTCGGCGTGCGAGCCAACACCGTCAAGTGGATCAAATCCCTCTCGCCAAAGGACTTGGATCAACCAGCGCCTGAACGCTTGCGTAATTTCGCCCCCGATTTGGGCCAATTGATCATGATGCTCTCATCGCACGTGATCATGCACCTCGGGCAAGTTCAGGTCATCCGCCGCAAACTCGGCAAGCCGGTTTTATTCTAATTCGCTCAGGTTTGACTCAACCCGCCGGGGTTGTTCGTCCGATAATATCTTCAAGTCATGCCCAATTGCCGCGAGGGTGGCGGTTGCGTGTGGCTTTGTAAGTCATTTATTGGAAGGAAGTTATGAATCAGCGAATGAAACGAATGGGACTGGGACTGGGTGTAACGGCACTGTTTGTTGTCGGAGGATGCGCCGGCCGGCCGGCGCTGTTGCCCAATCCGGACCCGACACTGGACAAACCCTCCACTGTCTTCGCGGCCGACGCGGTCAAACGGTTTCCGTATAAATCAGATGCCCCACGCGGCGGCGAGGCCGTCGCCCGCGCACAGGTGGGATATACGCTCAACCGCCTCGATATCGTCAATTTGTCCGATGAGGACTGGTCTGATGTCGAAGTGTGGGTCAACCAAGGGTACGTCGTTCATGTTCCTCTGATGAAGGCGCATGAACTGAAGCGGTTGAATTTCCAGATGCTCTACAACGACAACGGGCAGTATTTTCCCGTGGACAATTCCAAAGTATTGGTCAAAAGTGTGGAACTGTACCGGGATGGGAAGATGTATACCGTCCCCGTCCAACTGGCGGATTAACCACAGCCATACCATCCATATGAAACTCAGGCGGCCACAAGCCGCCTTTTTTATGCGCTATCCAGCCTTGGTTTGTGGCATGGGCGGCAATTCAAAACGCAGGCCCAGCCGATCCAGAAACCGAACGGCGTTGTCGTGATAAATGCTTTGTAGCACAGAATCCGGCAAGGCCAACCCGCGAAGGGTGGGTTGCTGGTCTTGTGGCAGATCGGGGTCAACAATCGGTGATGGTCCGATGTAGGCGGTCTCCCAGAGTTTTCGATGCGCCCAAAACCGCGAGGCCAGAAAATCAAATCCCCGGTCATCCCCGCTGACCTGATCCGAACCAAAAATGATCCGGCCGGCGTTGCGGATGAAAAATTCGCGCGCCTGATCGCGCTGATTGGAAATCTCGCGCACCATCCAGCGGGTGGCCGAGCAATCCAGCGACAAATTGGGATACGTATCCAGCAACCGCTGCAATCGGCCAAGGTTTTCAGGGTTTCCGCCCAGATGCGCGCCCACCCACGGCGTATTGGGGTATTCCCTCATGACCGATTCCCACATCTGATAATGTTCTTCGCGGGTTCCGTATCGACTGTGGTCGGTGTATTTGCCCTGATACCACGTTTCGGGGTCGCCGACATGGGTCATGATCGCCATGCCGCGCGAGGTGACTTCGCGAAGGATCGGCCGCATCGTGGGCGAATCAAGCCGCCATTTCCATCGATCCAGCGTGCCGGGGGACATATGAAATTTCACCATGCGCGAGCCGAGGTTGTAAAAACCTTCGATTCGCCGCATCCAGTCATCATAATCGGGCGTTGCATCCTGCCAGCGTGGTACCGCAATGAAATGAATCCGGCCGGGATGGTCGCGAAGCATCCCCACGGCCTCTTCCAGAGGTGACATGGTGACAAAACAATCGATGCCAAAATGTGCCGCCGTCTCAAACCAGACCGGCCCATGTCGATTGGCCAGCAAATGAGAATGAAAATCGATTACGATCCCTTTAACCTTCAGACGCGGCATCGGCATATGAAAATCGATGCCCGTTCGGTTGCAATCCGGCGGCCGGTTCGTGGGTTCTGCGGTGGCGTTGGCTTGGCTCATGGACCTAATAAAACATCGGCAGGGCGATGGTTCCTGCTGAATTGTAGGCGCAAAATCGAGTCGGGACGACGCGACAGGGCAAAAAATCGGAATGAACCTCGCACCGATCAATTCTCCATCTATTTGTTGTGGAATACGACTGGACGATGGTTACGATGATTGGCGGTGGACTTGCAACTCAATTCATCAAAACCGGAAGTTGACGGTGTGATATCGGGCTTGAGCCCGGTTGCCCGCAAGGTGATGGTGTTGCTGTTGTGCATCGTCGGGGTGCAGACATGGTTGATTATTGGCCACGGCCTGTGGGGTAGCACATTGCAGGTCAAGGCGATGGGGGCGGCGTTGGTTATTGCGGCATTGCCGCCGGTGTGGTGGCCGATGGCATGGCTGCTGGATCGACTCCGCCGGCCGACCAACCGACAGCGCTGGATGATCGCAGTGGGGGTGGGAATGGTCTCAATCGGCTTTTTGTTGCTGATGGCTCACCTGCAACATCGGCAGATGATCCCGAGGATGCACGATGAGTTCAGCTATCTGCTTCAGGCGCGGATGTTGTCTCATTTTCGGTTGTGGACGGCCGCGCTGCCTTTGCCCGATTTCTTTGATTCATTTCACATCTTTGTTACGCCGGTATATGCGTCAAAATATCCTCCTGGGACGGCCTTGGCGTTGGCTCCGGCGCTGTGGTTGGGCCTGCCGACCGCGACATCCTGTCTGATCGCCGCATCTCTTGCTGTGGCAATGCTTTATCGCGTGACGACGGAATTGGTGGACGGTGTGACGGGATTGCTCGCAGCGGGGTTGTTGCTCTCATTAACCTGGTTTAGGGCCGTGTCGTTGATGGTCATGCCGCAGGCGATCTTCCTGGCGGTGGTGCTGGTCATGGTATGGGCTTATTTGCACTGGCGTCGCCGGCCGGGTTGGGTCTGGACGCTGGTGATCGGGGCGGCCGCCGGCTGGATGGGGATTATTCGTCCATTGGAAGCGGTCTGCTGGACAACCCCATTGGGCATGGCGATGGCGTTGGACCTTCGCAGCATGAAGCCAAGACGATGGATTGTGACCGGAGCAATGCTGTTGTTGGGCGCTTCTCCATTTTTATTGCTGCAACTGGTTGCCAACATTGGAATTACGGGAAATTGGCACACGACCCCTTGGATGGAATATGCCAATCGCGACATTCCCTATGAGGGGCTGGGGTTTCACGAGGTGGATCCATCCCGTCGGCCGATGTCGAAGCTGCCGCAAAAACAGGAATATTATGACCTGGTCAATGTGCCGGCCCAATTGGCCCATCGCCCTGATCGCCTCTGGAGCAATTTTCTGAATGTGCGTGATGTCACCTTGACCCAAGCAACATTACCCAACCCGATGCTGCTGATGCTGCTGCCGGTGTCGGTTCTGGCATGGGGCGGCCGACGATGGGTGTTTTTGGTGCCGTTGCTCCTCTTTTTGGTGTTTTTCGCGTTGTATTACTTCTTTTTGGATTGGTATTGCTTGGCTGTCGCCCCAGCGATGGTGGTGGGGGTGGTGTTGGGGATTCACGTTTTATGTCAGACCTGGCCTTCGCGACGTTGGCTGGAGGCGATTTTGATCGGTATTATGGCTTCCGCCATCGGAGCGGCCATCCCTGGCGCGATTCGTGACAAGTCCGATGAACCGATGTATCTGATCGACCAGCAATCCATTAACGCCACCATTGCCCGACAGGTCCAATCGCCGGCCATTGTGCTGTTTAACTATGAAAAAGGGGTCAATCTCGATACGGAACCCGTCTACAACACCGACACTCTCCATCCCGATGATGAGCCGATCATCCGCGTGCATGATCTGGGGGAGAGGAATATTGAATTGTATCGGTATTATGCCCGGAAAGGATCGAACCGTCGGGTCTATCGGTATCGGCTTGGGGGAGGATCAATCCACGAGTTGGGAACCGTCGATGAACTGGCCAAACGTCCACATTGGTAAGTGCAATTATTGGTCCGAGACGATCGGCGCATACGACATCTTCTGTTGCAGGGCGTTGCTGTAATACCCCACCTGCACCGCTCGCCAGGTGTCCAATCGCTCGGACAACTCCCGTACGATCTCCGGGTGTTCCTCGGCGATATCCCGTTTCTCCCCCGGATCATTTTGCAGGTCATACAAAATCCGTTTATGAAATGTCCGGTCGTACAGCAGTCTGTACCGGCCCCGCACCAGCGCGTATTGATGTGCCAGCGGGCTTTGTGCCACCATGTAAACCGTCCGCGGCGCCGTCGGTGGTGGCCCCAGCAGATTGATCCCCTGAAACGCCGGATGCGGCGGCAATCCCAGCGCGTGGAGCAACGTCGGTGCCACATCAATATGATCCGCCAGCCGATCCCATCGCCGCGATGCCATCCCCGGAATCCGCATCACCAGTGGAACCTTCATCACCTCGTTGTAAAGCGGCCCGGCGTGCGTCGCAAAATGATGCTCCAGAAATGCCTCACCATGATCCCCGCTGAGGATGATGATCGTATTGTCCCAAACTCCTTGTTGTTTCAGATAATCAATAAAACGGCCAAGTTGCTGGTCAATGTAATACGCGCTGTCATCATACAGATCGCGAATCTCACGCAGTTTCTCCGGCGGAAAATGCCCAAACGTCATCATGAAATCAATTTTTCCATCAGAGAATTTGCGTTTGGCCTCCGCTGGAATCCGATACGGGAAATGGGTGCTCTGTAGATTGAAATAAATGAAAAAAGGAGCCTTTGGCCCCTGGCCAACCCACTTGATCGCCTCGTCCACCGTGTATTGATCGTCAATGCTGCCGGCGTTTTTTGATTTGGCGACCCATGCCGAAAACCCCGTATCCGTGGGATTCACATATGTCGGCCCGCCCCAATTCGCTGCGTTCATCAGATGATCGATGTTTCCCGTGTCCAGATAGTTGATCATCCGGCCCCACTGCAGATTCGCCGAAGCGAAGATGCCGGTGCGATAATTCAGCGACTTCAGAATGTCATAAATCATCACATGCGGAAACGGGATGTGAGTGGGATACAGGTATGTTTCATGCGAGCGAAGTGGGTATTGCGACGAAAATGGGGTCATCTCGGCATAGTTGGTATGACTGGCGGTGGTATACGCATCGGTAAAAACCTGAGACTCATCCGCCATCCGTTCCATATTCGGCATGATCTCCCGCGATGCGCCATACGTGCGCAGAACATCCGCCCGCAATGATTCGCACATCACCACCACCACATTCATCCGCCTGATTTTTGCCTGATCGGCGGAGGCGAGATACTGCTCCATGCTGATGATCGGCGGATAGGACACGCCAATCTTCTCGCTGGCAACAGGAATCTGTTCATCGGGGAACAGGCTCTTACGGATATCCAGAAATCCATGGATGAAGGCGCCTGTGGATGCGTATAACGACCTGCTGTACCACTCACCGGTCGTATATGGCACGCCAACGAATGGGTCGTTGATCAGAACCCTCACTCGCAACTGTGATGGTCTGCCAAAAAATATCAATAATGGCATCGCAACAATGAAATAAATAAACAATCGGATGAAGCGATATTGCGAGGCGGCCCGAATGTTCCGTAACCAGCGGAGCAGGATTATTGCAATCCCCGCTGCGACGATCAGAATCACCGTCGGGATGCCGTATAGCACCAATGGATTGACATAATGGAACACCTGCAATGGCTGCGGTGCCCAGAAACGAATTGCATCCCGATCCAAAAAGCTGCCCGCGGCGCTGAATCCTCCCCAACTCGCTCCAAACACCATGAGAATAAGCCAAACCAACCCGATGGTCAGCAGTGTATTGGCGATTCGTACAAGCCGATGTTGTACGAACTTCGTTTGATCCACCAGGAGATGCAGCAAAAACGGTGCGATCACAAAGGGGACGAATGC
>JADLBV010000097.1 GCA_020847545.1 Phycisphaerales bacterium | reverse complement strand
TATTTGTACATCATCACGTTGTCGGCCATGGTCACCAGGTCCTGGTAGCGCATGTCGATTTCGCACTGGCCGCCGGTGGCGACTTCGTGGTGATGGGCCTCGACCGGGATGCCCAGTTCGATGAGCGTGGCGACCATCTCGCCGCGGATGTTGTGCATCGAGTCCATCGGCGGGGTGGGGAAATATCCTTCTTTGAGTCGGATTTTGTAACCGAGGTTGGCGGGGTCCTCATCGCCGCGGCCCCAGATGCCTTCGCGCGAGCCGACATAGTACTTGGCGAAATTGATGCCCTGGTCGTAAAAGGCCTGGTCGAAGATGAAAAATTCCAGCTCCGGGCCGAACTGCGCCGAGTCGGCAATTTTGGATTTGCGAAGATATTGCGTGGCCTTGCGGGCGATGGAGCGGGGGTCGCGGGAATATTCTTTCTTGGTGGTGGGATCCCGCACGTCGCAGATCATTGCCAGCGTCGGGTGAAGCATGAACGGATCGATCCTGGCGGTGTCGGCGACCGGCACCAGCAGCATGTCCGATTCGTTGATCGCCTGCCATCCGCGGATGGAGCTGCCGTCAAAGCCAAAGCCCCGGTCGAAGCTGTCGATGGTGAATTCGCTGATGGGGCAGGTGGTGTGCTGCCACAGACCCGGGAAATCCATGAACCGCAGGTCGATGAACTGGACTTTTTTCTGGTTGCACAGCTTGATGACCTCTTGAGGCGTCATGGTTACTCCATCCCAGTGCGAACGATCGGGCGGCGATTAAATTGGGCCGCATGTTCTTACGGAATATGGCAAAACAGCCATCCGTTCCAATATCGCCGTTGACAGGAAAGGATGCCCATTCGATTGCGATGGATTGTACCGCATCGCCAAATTCACTCCAAACCTCGGCATGCCGACCGTGTGAGCGGGATGTGGCTGCGAAGGGTCGGATTTGGAAATCCGGGGCGTCTTCGCTCATTTACCGCAATTTCACCGTTGCCAGCGCCATCGCCGCCAGCATGGCGGTTAACAGCCAGAAGCGCACGACCACCTGGTTCTCGGTCCAGCCTTTGCGCTGGAAATGATGGTGCAGGGGGGACATGAGGAAAATTCTGCGCCCTTCCCCAAACCTGCGGCGGGTGTATTTGAAATAGCTGACTTGCAGGATTACCGACAGGGCTTCGAGGACGAAGATGCCGCCGACCATGAAGAGCATCAGTTCCTGGCGGGTGACGATGGCGATGTAGCCCAGCAGGCCGCCCAGTGCCAGTGAGCCGGTGTCGCCCATGAAGACTTTGGCGGGGTTGCAATTGTACCAGAGGAAGCCCAGCGACGCCCCGGTCATCGCCCCGGCCAGGACGGCCATTTGATCGGAGGCCTGGATATAGGTCAGCAGCAGCGTATTGGCCAGATCGTCGGTACCGACGATCAACGCCAGCACCAGGAAGGCGAACGAGACGATGGCCGTGCAGCCGGAGGCCAGGCCGTCCAAGCCATCGGTCAGATTGACGGCGTTGGATGAGCCGGTCATGACCAGCGTGCCGATGATGACAAAACCGGTCATCCCAAGCGGCACATAGACGTTTTTAAGAAAAGGGAAATAGAAACGATTGGCCGCCGGAATGTGCTGGTGATATTGAAATGTGAAATAACACAACACCACCCCCAGGCCGACCTGAAAGAGCAGCTTTTCAAGCGTTGTCAGCCCCTGTCGCGACCCCTGCCGGCGGCCGGCGGTCAGCTTCAGCCAGTCGTCGGTGGCGCCGACCGCGCCCAGCCACAAAAGGCACAAGAGGGCCATCTGCACATAAAAATTGCGCAGGTCGGCCATCAGCAGCGTGGTGATCGCGATGGAGGCGATGATGAGGATGCCGCCCATCGTGGGTGTCCCTTTTTTGCCCTCCATCAGCTTGTTGATTTCGGCCTGATCGAATTCGGGCAGATCGCCGATCTTCTGTCGGCGAAGCCACCCGATGATCCTTGGCCCAAAAATGATGCACAAAAAAAAGCTTAACAGCACCGAAATGGTGGCCTGAAAGGAGGGGAACAGAAACACGCGCAAAAATCGCAGATTGTGGACCTGAAGCCATTCCCAGTAATGGTTGACGAGGATGTAGATCATGAGGCGGTTTTACGGCGGGCGGTGTGCGCGGCCGGCGCTTGGTGTTGCAGGGCCTCGGCGATTTCTTCCAGGTGGATGACGCGGGAGCCTTTAAGCAGGATCGTGTCTTTGGGCCGGACGATGGCCAACAGCGCCTTGGCGGCGGCGGCGGCGTCGGGGTGGTGGGTGATGGCAGCGGGGTTCATGCCGGATTCCCGGGCCACTTTGGCGATCAGGGCAGATTGCGGGCCGACGCACAACAACCGATCCACCGGGCATGTGGCGACAAACTCGCCCATCTCGCGATGAAATCGCTCGGATGATAATCCCAATTCCCGCATGTCCCCCAGCACGGCAATCCGACGGGTCGCGGTTGATAACGAGCAAAGCGTCTCCAGCGCAGCCCGCATGGAGGCGGGGTTGGCGTTATACGCATCATTCAAGAGTGTCAATTGGCCGATTCGTTGAAGTTGCAACCGCATTTCCGGGCCGTTGGCCTGTGAAAGACTTTCGATGACCATCTCTTCGTTAAGACCCATGCGCCGGGCAACGGCGATGGCGGCCAGGGCGTTGGTGGCGGTGTGTTTGCCCAAGATCGGGATGAAAATCCGCCGGCGGGGGTTGTTGTTCAGCAGGAAGCTGACCCCTTTTTCATCGCATCGGACTTCGGTGGCGGAGAGGTCGTTGGTGGATTTGAAACCGAAGGTGATGCGCTTGCCGGGATAGGCGTTGGCCAGGGTTAACAGCTCATCATCATCCCCATTGACGACCAATAATCCCTTTTTATTCAGCCCGCTGATAATGCTGGCCTCTTCTCGCCGGACACCGGCCAAATCGTCCAATCCTTCCAGATGTTCGGCCGAGCAATTGGTGATGACCGCGATGTCCGGCAACGCCATGTCGCTGAGAATTTTGATCTCGCCATGGTGGTTGGTGCCCATCTCCAGCACCAGGTAATCCTGAGTAGGGTCGGCCGGGAAGATCGTCAGCGGCACGCCGATGTCGTTATTGAAACTCTTGGGAGAGATCGACCCGCGCAGTTTGCCGCGCAACGCCGCGTCAATCAGATTTTTGGTGCTCGTTTTTCCATTGGACCCGCCCACCGCGATGACCTTGCTCATCATCTGCTGGCGGACGTAACGGGCCAGTTTGCCCAGAGCAACCCGCGTGTCGGGCACATGGATCAGGTGAACATTGGGCAGCGTCTCGGCCGGCACATGGTCCACCAGCGCCGCAATCGCCCCCGCGCCGGCGGCATCATGCAAAAAACGATGGGCGTCAAATTTATCTCCCCGCAGCGCGACAAAAAGACACCCCTTCTCCAACCGCCGCGTATCCGTGCAAATCGCCGCGATCGGCGGGACCGTCGCCGGGATCGGCGTTAAGGCCTTGCCGCCAATGGCTTTGCGAATCTGGTGCAGGGATAAGGGTTTCATGATGCTCTCGCAGGGTGGGCCTTGGCCCACCAATCTTGGAGGTGGGCAATGACCACCCTACATCTTGGCAAACCGGTCGCTTAGGATTCCATTCGCCTCTTCAACATCATCGAAGTGGCGTTTTTCGGTGCCGATAATCTGATAATTTTCGTGACCTTTTCCCGCCAGCAGCACGATGTCGCCGGCCTGGGCGTCCGTCAGGGCCGTTTCGATGGCGCGCCTCCGGTCCGGCTCAACCACCACCGATGCTGATTTATCGGCAGGGATGCCCGTCAGAATTTCGTTAATGATCGCCTGCGGATTCTCGGTCCTTGGATTGTCGCTGGTGACGTACGCGACATCGGCGAATTTCATCGCGGTGCGCGCCATTCGCGGACGTTTGCTCCGGTCCCGGTCGCCGCCGCATCCGAACAGGACGCGGAGCTTGCCGCGCGCCAATGGCCGCAGCGCCGACAGGACGTTCTCCATCGCATCGTCCGTATGCGCATAATCCACCAGCACGGCGAATGGCTGCCCGGAACGCACCGCCTGCAATCGCCCCGGCGCGCCTTGCGCATCCTTCAATCCCGAGGCGATTTGATGTACCGATAACCCAAAAGCCTCCCCAACCACCGCCGCCGCCGTCAGCGCATTTTCAATATTGTGCTTCCCGATGAGCTGCATCCGCACGTTGGCCTGGCCATCAGGCGTGACCAGCACAAAATGGCTCCCCTGCGCCGTCACGGCGATGTCGCGGGCCTGGTAATCGGCCTTCTTGTTAAACCCGAACCGGATGACCCGTGCCGGCGTGTCGCGAATCATGCGCGCGGCGTATTTGTCCCGTGCATTGACCACGGCCACGGCCCGATCGTCCAGCCCCTCAAACAACATCGCCTTCGCATCCGCATAGGCGTCCATGGTCATGTGATAATCCAGGTGATCGCCGGTCAGATTGGTAAACGCGGCCGCTGCGAACTCGATTCCACCGATCCGTTTTTGATGCAACGCATGACTGGAAACCTCCATGGCGCACGTCCAACAACCATTGTCGCGCATGGTGGCCAATAAACAGGCCAGATCAACCGGGCCGGGCGTGGTCATCGCCGCTTCGACGGTCTTGCGGCCATCGTCGATCTGAACCGTGCCGATCATCCCGCATCGCCGGCCGACATTGCCCAGCAGGTGGCGAATCAAGTAGGTGGTGGTCGTCTTGCCGTTGGTCCCGGTGATGCCAATGGTCTTGACCTGCCGGGTGGGGTGTTCGTGAAACGCATGAGCCAGCGTCGAGGCGGCCGAGGCAGGGTCTTTGACCAGCACCTGCGGCAAATCACACCCTTCTATACGACTTTGTGCCAGAATCGCCACCGCGCCGCGGGCCGCGGCATCGGCGACATACTGGGCCCCATCGGTCTTTGTCCCCGCCCGGGCGATAAACATCGCACCGGGAACCACCCGCCGCGAGTCCTCATGGATCGCGCTGATCAGGACATTGGGAATCGAAACAAATGACCGCCGGGGATCAAGTTCACGCAGGAGATCGTGCAGAAGCATGGGGAATCCCTTCCCGATGAATGGATTGAAGGTCTGGTCCTCCTGACCAGATGGCAAATGTGAAGATACCATGCCCGGAGGGGCGATTCAATTCAAAAGGAGGGATGTTTTATCGGGCGCAATAAAAAAAATATTTGTATTTGTTGGAGACATGGTGTACCATATATAGGTCCAGTCTGTCCTATTTTCTTCAGTCTGTCCTATTTTGTGGCTTGATGGAAAGAACCTTTACCAAGTTCACGGCGGCCCAGCAACTTGCCCGGCAGATCCAGCGGCATATTGAAGAAGGAACCTGGTCCACCGGCTCCAGCCTCCCCAGCGTGCGCGAACTGGCCGGCCGC